>JBKBRS010000072.1:0-6436 GCA_046292095.1 Thiobacillaceae bacterium | reverse complement strand
GCTCTCCGCCCGGCGCTGCCCCAGGGCTAGGTTGTACTCACGGCTGCCGCGCTCGTCGGCATGGCCCTGCAGGATCACCTTGAAGCCGGGGTTGACCTTGAGATAGGTGGCGTGCACGTCGATGACCGGTTGGAAGCGGCTGTCGATGACGGCGCTGTCGAACTCGAAATAGATGACCCGCTGCGCCAGCGGGCTGGCCGGATCCTTGTGCGCCCCCGGCGTGGTGATGTTCGCGGTGGCCGCCGGCGTCGACGCGGCCGTCGTGGAAGGCGTCAGTGCTGTCGTCGGGAGCGGCCGCGTCTCGACCACCGGTTGCGTGACCGCAGCGGTGGTGCCGGCGGTCTCGGGGCGGTCCGGGCGCGTTGGCGTGACGACCGGCGCCGGCGTCGTCACCGGCTGCGTCGGGGTGGCCGACGTCACCCGTGCCGACGTCGCCTCGTCAATCGGCGCCTCGGACTGCACGCTGGCACACCCGACGAGCAGCAACCCCATGGAGAGGCTGGCCAAGAGGGCAAGACTTGTCGGTTTGGTCATCGATAGACTCCTGAGTGTCATGGTGGAAATCGGACGGTCAGGGCGCCCAGGCCGGTTCGCGCAGATCGCCCGTCTGCGAAAGCCTCTGCCGAATGCGCCCGTCGGTGCTGACCGTGGCGAGCACCCCGCGCCCATTGATCAGCGTGGCGTAGAGGATGCTCTTGCCGTTGGGGGCGAAGCTGGGCGACTCGTCGAAGCTGGTGTCGGTCAGCACCTGCATCTGCCGGGTGGCCAGGTCCATCACCGCGACGTGGAAGCGACCGTCACGCCTATGGATGAAGGCCATCAGGCGCCCATCAGGGGATATCGCCGGCGAGACATTGTAGCCGCCTTCGTAAGTGATGCGTTGCGCCTGTCCGCCAGCGAGCGGGATGCGATAGATCTGCGGGGTGCCGCCGCGGTCGGATGTAAAGTAGAGCCACTGGCCATCCGGGCTGAACACCGGCTCGGTGTCGAGACCCGGGCTGCTGGCGATGCGGCGTGGCTCGCCGCCCGCCGCGTCGATCAGGTAAATCTGCGATGCGGCGTCGCGCGAGAGGGTGACGGCGAGCTGCCGCCCGTCCGGCGACCAGGCCGGGGCCGAGTTGGAGCCGCGGAAATTGGCCAGGATCCGCCGGCTGCCATCGGCCAGGTTCTGGATATAGACGATGGGCTTCTTCTGCTCGAAGGAGACATAGGCGAGCCGCGTGCCGTCCGGTGACCAGGCCGGGGAAATGATGGGCTCGGGCGAGCGGGCCACGGTGAAGGCGTTCTGACTGTCGGCATCCGCCACCTGCAGCTCATACCAACCGTCACGTTTGAGGATATAAGCCATGCGACCGCTGTAGTTGCCCGGCTCGCCGAGCAGCTTCTCATGGACGATGTCGGAGATGCGGTGCGCCGCGGCGCGCAGGCCGTTGGCCGGCACCGTGAGGCTCATAGAGGCGAGCTCCTGGCCGCGTACCACGTCGTAGAGCCAGAAACGGACCTCCAGCCGGCCATCCGGCTGCGGCTGCACCTGGCCGATCAACAGGGCGTCGGCGCCGGTGCGTCGCCAGTCCGGCAGGCGCACGTCCTGCGGACGGCTGGGCAAGGTGCCTGCCGCCGCGTTGTCGACGACCTGGAAATAGCCGCTGCGCGCCAGGTTCGTCGACACCACGGCGGCAGGGTTGATGCCGCCCGGCGTGGCCTGCATGGCAAAGGGGACGATGGCGATGGGGATGCGCTTGGCAGCCCCGCCCACGATCTCGATGGTCATGGCGCCCTGGGCCAGACCCGAGGCGAAGAGCAGCGCGAGCAGGACCGAAAGCACCCACTTCAACGTGAGGCAGCGAACAAAGATGCTGTAAGTCGACATGTTTGGATTGTAGCAAGGCTCGGGCAGGGCCCGCCGATTTCAGGATCGCGCCCCATCCATCTCGTAGGGGCGGAACTTCAGGATCAATTCCTCACGGAAGGCCGCCGCGAGCTCGCGGTCGGGCGGCAGCGGCAGGGGTGAGGCGCGCAGGATGGCGCGCTCGACCTGTTTATCATAGGCGGGCTGACCGCTCGATTTGACCAGGGTGAGCTTCAACACCTCGCCGTCGGGCAGCAGCCGCACCTGGTAGACCACCTCCGGATTGCCGCTCAGGTTGGGCGGCAGCACCAGATAGCTATGGATCTTGCTGCGGATGCGGGCCTGATAGTCCTCGATCATCTGCAGGCGCGCCGCCATCTCCACCTGGCTCATGGCCCGGCGCTGAAGCTGACGCGTCTCGCGCGCGAGATCCTCCTCCAGCTGCCGTGCCAGCTCGGCCTCGAGCTCGCGCCGCGCCTCATCGCGCCGGCGCTGTTCCTGCGACTCGCGTTGGCGGTCGAGTTCTTGCTGACGCTGCTCCTCCAGGCGACGCTGTTCCTCGCGTCGGCGCTCATTTTCCTGTGCGCGGCGCGCCGCCTCGGCCTCGCGGCGTGCCTGCTCCTCGGCCAGCAGCCGACGCCGTTCCTGTTCCCGCTGCTCGGCCTCCTGTCGGCGACGTTCCGCCTCTTGCGCCTGCAAGCTGATCTTCGGCTCCGGCTCTATCAAGGGCGGGGGGGGCGCAGATTCGGGTGGGGCCACCGGCGCAGGGGGTTCGGGCGCCGGGGGCGGCGGCATGGACGGCAGCTCCTGCCACAGGTCGGCATAGACCGGAATCTGCGGCAGGCTGTTCCAGTTCACGCTGAAGACCAGGGCAAGCGCGAACAATCCATGCACCGCCAGGGCCATGGCGCCGGCACCGAAATACTGGCTGTTGCTGGGATGGATCATGGCTGCGCCGGTCTGACCAGCAGGCCTACGCGAGGTGCCCCGGCGCGTGAGAGCGCGTCCATGACCTGCATGACCGCCTCGTAGCGCACGTCCTTGTCCGCCGAGATGACCACCGGCTGTTCTGGACGGCGCTTCAGACGCTCGGTGACCGCCCGCGCCAGCCCCTCACTCGCGACGACCACCTCGTCGTGCGGCGGCTCGCGGTCGCGCAGCAGCAGGGTGCCATCCACCCGCAGCACCACCTCGAGCGGGGCCGTGGGCGCCGGCCCTGCCCGGCCCACGCTGGGCAGCTCGACCTGACTGGGATTGATGAAGGGGGCCGTCACCATGAAGATCACCAGTAACACCAGCATCACGTCGATGTAGGGCACGACGTTGATCTGATTGATCGCGCGACGGGTGCGTCTCATGCCCGCGGGATCTGGCGGATACGCCCGCGCTGGACCAGGATCAGGTATTCCTCCATGAACACCTGCAAACTGTTAGCCAGGCGGTCAATGTCGTGGCTGAAGCGGTTGTAGGCGATTACCGCCGGGATGGCCGCGAACAGACCGATGGCCGTGGCGATCAGCGCCTCGGCGATGCCCGGGGCCACCTGCGCCAGAGTGGCCTGGGAGACGTCTGCCAGCCCACGGAAGGCGTTCATGATGCCCCAGACCGTACCGAACAGGCCCACATAGGGCGAGACCGAACCAACCGTGGCCAGGAAGGGCAGATGAGCCTCCAGCTGGTCCAGCTCGCGCTGATAGGCGGCCTGCATCGCCCGGCGGGTGCCCTCCAGGACCTGCATCACCGAGGCCTCCTCGTTGGCGCCGGGGTTCATAGCCGACGCCAGGCGCATGTGCGCGCGATGCCCGCGGCGGAAGAGTTCTTCGATACAGGCCACGTTCTTGCGTTCCTGGGTCTTTGCGTAGAGCGCCTCGTGCGCGTCCTGCTCCACCGCGTCGTAGAACTCGCGCTCGAAACGCTCAGTGAGCCGCCGCTCCTTGCGCAAAATCATGTACTTGGAAAAGATCACCCACCACGAGGCGATCGAGGCCACCACCAGCAACAACATCACCCCCTGCACGACCCAACTGGCCGAGAGGATCAGGCTGATGAGGGAGAGGTCGTGATCGACGGTTAGATTCATGCGGGTTTCACCAGGCGTTGCATGACGTGAGGCGGAATTCTAGCCGGCTTGAAGTCCGCGCTCCGCACGCAGGCGATGCGCACCCGCGCCGTCAGCAGCAGCCTGTCGCCGCGCAACACCTCTTGCATGAGCGTCATGCTGGCGCCCCCCAATTCCTCGGGCACGCTCCTCACCTCGAGGTGATCGTCAAAGCGCGCCGGCGCCAGAAACTCGACCGCGACATGGCGGACGACGAACAACACCCCATCGCGCTGGGCGAGCTCGGTCTGACTCAACCCCAGTGCGCGCAGCCACTCCGAGCGGGCGCGCTCGAGAAATTTGAGATAGTTGGCGTAATAGACCACGCCGCCGGCGTCGGTGTCTTCCCAATACACCCGCACCGGCCAGGTGAAGACGGGGCTCATGCGTACGCGGCTGAACAAATCGACACGAAGGCTCGATTGAAACCTAGCCGGCCACGGAGCGCACGGCCACCAACCGGGTTGTCATGCAAATGGCCCATCACTCGAACAGGTCCTGATTCTGCACACGCGCCGGGGTGGCCAGTCCGAAATGACGGTAGGCAAGCGGAGCCGCCACGCGGCCGCGCGGGGTACGGGCGAGATAACCCTGTTGGATGAGATAAGGCTCCAGGACATCCTCGATGGTGTCGGCCGCCTCGCCGATGGCCGCGGCGAGGTTCTCCAGCCCCACCGGCCCGCCGGCGAACTTTTCCAGGATCGCCCCCAGCAGTTTGCGGTCCATCACATCCAACCCGGCGCGGTCCACCTCCAGGAGCGCCAAGGCGGCGTCGGCCACCTCGGCCGTGATCCGTCCCCCGGCCCGCACCTCGGCATAGTCGCGCACCCGACGCAGGAGCCGGTTGGCGATGCGCGGTGTGCCGCGCGAGCGGCGGGCGATCTCCAAGGCCCCCTCCGGCGAGATCTCGATCCCGAGCAGACGCGCCGAGCGCGTGACGATCAGGGTGAGCTCCTCTGCGTTGTAGAACTCCAACCGGGCGATGATGCCGAAGCGGTCCCTGAGGGGGTTGGTGAGCATCCCCGCCCGTGTGGTGGCGCCCACCAGGGTGAAGGGCGGCAGATCCAGCTTCACCGAGCGCGCCGCCGGCCCCTCGCCAATCATGATGTCGAGCTGGAAGTCCTCCAAGGCCGGGTAGAGGATCTCCTCCACCACCGGCGACAGGCGATGGATTTCGTCGATGAAGAGGACGTCATTCGGCTCCAGATTGGTCAGCAGGGCCGCCAGATCGCCCGCGCGCTCCAACACCGGACCCGAGGTCACGCGCAGGTTCACCCCCATCTCCTTGGCGATGATGTGCGCGAGCGTGGTCTTGCCCAGCCCCGGTGGGCCAAACAGCAACACGTGGTCGAGGGCCTCACCGCGCTTGCGCGCCGCAGAGATGAAGATCTCCAACTGCTCGCGGGCGCGCGCCTGACCGACATAGTCGGCGAGACGCTGCGGCCGCAAGGCCCGCTCGAAGGCCTCCTCCTCGCGCGAGGCCGAGGCGGGTGAGATCAGGCGGTCGGGCTCAAGCATGAGGCGTTCTGAGGATCTGGACAGTCCCTAGGGCGCAGGCGTTTTTGTCCCGCCCACTCCCCGTCTCAAAGCAAATTCCCGCCGACAACCCCATCGATGACCCGATTGATGAGCGAGCTCAATCGAGCTCCTCCACGACCCCCTCCAGCCGGTAGATCACCTGCTCGGCGATGTTCGTCGTGCGATCTCCGCAACGCTCGAGGTTGTGTGCGATCCACAGCATGCGCGAACCGTTGTCCACCAGCCTGGCATCGGTGCGCATCGCATCCAGGGTCGAGCTAACCAACCCGCGCAGACGGGCATCGAGTTGATCATCCAGGCCCGCCGCTGTGCGCGCCTGTGCCGCGTCGCCTGCGGTGTTGGCCTGACGCACCCCATCGAGCATCTGCAGGCAAAGCGCCGTCATCGCCATCACCTCATCCAACCCCAAGGGTTGCAGCGGGTCGTCGGTCAGCTCCAACACACTCCTGGCGATGTCGCTTGCATAGTCACCGATGCGCTCGAGCTCACCCGCCATCCGCATGTAAGCGACGATATCGCGCAGATCGTAGGCAACGGGCTGCTGCGAAGCGATCGCCACCAGGCAGTCCTGCTCGATTAGGCGGCGTTTGTTGTTGATGTTGACATCGTTGGCGATGATGTCTTGACAGGGATCGAGCTTGCGCGTCGACAGACACGAGGCCGCCGCGCGGATGGCCGAGATGACATCCTCGAACAGTTCGTTGAGGCTGACATCGATTTGTTGTTTCTTGACGTCGAGGATGTGGCGTGTATCGAGCATAGGCGGTCTCTGCAGAGATGACGAGGCTGTGAGCATAACAGCACTCCGACCACCGCACCACGATTAGTGCCACCACGCGAGCGCGGGGTTATGCCCTGTGGCGGCTTCAAAGCACAAAGGCCCCTTTGTGGGGCCTTTGTTGTGGGTAGGGTGTCTGGCGATGACCTACTTTCGCGGGCGGGCTGCCCAC
>JBKBRS010000071.1:0-10195 GCA_046292095.1 Thiobacillaceae bacterium | reverse complement strand
CCCAGGGTGAGGTGGTTGAGCAGGACCTCGAGCTTGTCCAGCATCGGCCGCACGCCCCGTGGCGCCTGGGCGATCAGCGTATGGATGAACTGCAGGTAACCGAGGAATAGCTGCGCATCGCCCAGACGGCTGGCCGCGGTTGGGGCGGTGGCCAGCAAAAGTTCGATCACCGCGCCCGAGGTCTTCGATGCCAGGGCAAGGCAGGTGGCGGCCAGCTCGGTCACCACGTCCTCGCCCACCTCCTTGGCCACGCGCGGCGCTTCCTCGATCCAGGTCTCGACCAGGGCTTCGCCTCGGCCCAGGCTATTGAGCGCCGACACCCCTTTCAGGTAATTGTCCAGACCTCGGGGGCTAAACACCTTGGTGGCATCGACCCAATTGGCCTTGAGCACAGTGCGGCCGTGGGGCGATAGGCTTTCCAGCAGTTCGGTGTAGTCGGTCAGATTGATTGCCATCTCACACTTTCCCTTCGCGACATGCGCCCCTAGAACTCGTTGCGCAGCCACTTGTAACCTTGCACCAGCCAGAGGTTCGTGCGGGCGACATCCTCCGAGAAGCTGGAGAAATCGGGTGTGACCTGCGGGATGCCGCTCAGATCGGTGTCAGAATGGATGGTCGTCGTGGATGGGATGTGGAAACGAGGGGGTACCCGACAGCCCTCCACCACCGAGTTGTGGCGGATCACCGCTTCATCGCCCACCACGCCGTTGAACAGCACCGAGTTGAACCCCACGAAGACCCGGTCGCCCACCTCGCAGGGCCCGTGGATGATGGAACGATGGGCGATGGAGGTGTACTGCCCGATCACCACCTTGCCGCCCGATTTGGAGTGGATCACCACCCCGTCCTGGATGTTGGAATTGGCCCCGATGACGATCGGCTCGAGGGTGCCGTCCGCCTTGGTCTCGTTGGCCCGGATGACGGCATAGGGACCGATGAAGACATTGGGGCCGACGATTCCCCTGCCGCAGACGATGGCCGTGGCATCGACGTAGGCCGACTCGTCGATCTGGGGCAGGTCGCCGTTGGGGTTCTTGCGGATCATGGCGGGGCGATCAGAAGAAGGTGGTCACGGCCGCATCCAGGGCGTCGCGCATGTCGGGGTCGTCGGTGATGGGACGCACCAGGGCCACCCGGCAAGCCGCCTTGGCCTCCACCCCCCGGGCGATGAGGCTAGCGGCATGGACCAGCATGCGTGTGGAAATGCCCTCGTCCAGACCATGCCCCTTGAGGTTGCGGGAACGCTCGGCGATGGACACCAGCTTGTCCGCCACCTCGGGCGTCACGCCGCTTTCGTGGGCGACGATCTCCGCCTCGATGGCATGTTCCGGGTAGTTGAAATCCAAAGCCCCGAAGCGTTGCTTGGTGGACTGCTTCAAGTCCTTCATCAAAGACTGATAGCCGGGGTTGTAGGAGATGACTAGCTGAAAGTCCGGATGCGCATGGACGAGCTCACCCTTCTTCTCCAGGGGCAGCACGCGGCGGTTGTCGGTGAGGGGGTGGATCACCACCGTGGTGTCCTGCCGCGCCTCCACCACCTCATCGAGATAGCAGATGGCGCCATGGCGGGCGGCGAGCGCGAGCGGCCCGTCCTGCCAGCGCGTGCCCTGGGCACCGAGGAGGAAACGGCCTACCAGGTCGCTCGCGGTCATGTCCTCGTTGCAGGCCACGGTGATCAGCGGCTTGCCGAGCCGCCAGGCCATGTATTCCACGAAGCGGGTCTTGCCGCAGCCGGTGGGGCCCTTGAGCATCATGGGCATGCGCACCGAATAGGCGGCCTCATAGAGTTCCACCTCGTCGGCGACGGGCCGGTAGTAGGGTTCCTTCTCGATCAGATATTGCTTGATGATGTCGCTCATTGGCTTGCTCCTCGTCTCGGTCCATGTCCAACCCACGGGCGGCCCTAGGGTGTGCCCTCGAGGGCGCGCAGGCCCCCGTCCGTGGACTGCACGGACGAAAAACCCCCGCCACCTCGCGGCGACGGGGGCTCGTTACGCGATAGACCGCGCCGCGAAATCAGACCGGCTTGCCGCGGTAGATCACCATGGCCGCGCCCTGGGACTGGGCGTAGTTGTCGTAGCCGATCAGGCGCACGTGGTGGTTGGGGTTGGCCTTGTGGCAGGCCTCCGCTTCCGCCAGGATCTTGTCCACGTCGGTCTCGCCGAACATGGGCAGCTTCCACATGTACCAGTAGTGGCCGAAGGCGTTTTCCGGCTCGGTATGCTCGATGGCCGGGTTCCAGCCCTTCTTCACGATGTACTCCACCTGCTTGCGGATCTGCTCCTGGGTCATCGGCGGCAGGTAGGAGAAGGTCTCGAACTTGCGGCTAGCCGGGTCGGAGAGCCGCGATTTGTAATCCATCATTTCAGACATATCGTTTCCTTTGCTCCAAAAAATCCGTCGTGCTTGAGGCGGCCTCTGCGGGGTCGCATCCCCGCCGCCTACGGCGGGGTCCTGCTTCACCCGCCGCGACCCTTACCTGTGGGCCACGTCCAGCTTGTCCACGACGTCGAACTCGAACTTGATTTCCTTCCAGGTCTCCATGGCGACCTTGAGCTCGGGCGAATGCTTGGCCGCGGCCGTGAGGATTTCCTTGCCCTCCTTCTCCAACTCGCGCCCCTGGTTGCGCGCTTCCACGCAGGCCTCGAGCGCCACGCGGTTCGCGGCCGCGCCGGCGGCATTGCCCCAGGGGTGACCCAGGGTGCCGCCGCCGAACTGCAGTACCGCGTCGTCGCCGAAGATGGTCACCAACGCCGGCATGTGCCAGACATGGATGCCGCCGGAGGCCACGGCAAACGCCCCGGGCATGGAGCCCCAGTCCTGGTCGAAGAAGATGCCGCGGGAGCGGTCTTCCTTGACGTACTTCTTGCGCAGCAGGTCGATCCAGCCCAGCGTCGAGGCGCGGTCGCCTTCCAGCTTGCCCACCACGGTGCCAGTGTGCAGGTGGTCGCCGCCCATCAGGCGCAGGACTTTGGTCAGCACGCGGAAGTGGATGCCATGATGCGGGTTGCGGTCGATCACCGCATGCATGGCCCGGTGTACGTGCAGCAGCACCCCATTTTCGCGACACCAGTTGGCCAGACCCGTGTGAGCGCAGAAGCCGCCGGTGATGTAGTCGTGCATGATGATGGGCGCGCCGATCTCTTTGGCGTACTCGGCGCGCTTGTACATTTCCTCCGGCGTGGGCGCGGTCACGTTGAGATAATGCCCCTTGCGCTCGCCCGTCTCACGCTCGGCCTTGTGGATGGCCTCCATGACGAAGTCGAAGCGCTGTTTCCAGCGCATGAAGGGCTGGCTGTTGACGTTCTCGTCGTCTTTGGTGAAGTCGAGCCCCCCGCGCAGGCACTCATACACCGCGCGCCCGTAGTTCTTGGCGGAAAGCCCCAGCTTGGGCTTGATGGTGCAGCCCAGAAGCGGACGGCCGTACTTGTTCATGATGTCGCGCTCCACCTGGATGCCATGGGGCGGGCCGCCGCAGGTCTTGACATAGGCGATGGGGAAGCGCACGTCCTCCAGGCGCAGGGCCCGGATCGCCTTGAAGCCGAACACGTTGCCCACCAGCGAGGTGAAGACGTTGACCACCGAGCCTTCCTCGAACAGGTCGATGGGATAGGCCACATAGGCGTAGAAGCAGGTGTCGTCCCCCGGCACGTCCTCGATCTTGTAGGCCCGGCCTTTGTAGTAGTCGAGGTCGGTCAAAAGATCGGTCCACACCGTGGTCCAAGTGCCGGTGGAGGATTCCGCGGCCACCGCGGCGGCGGCCTCCTCGCGGTCCACCCCCGGTTGGGGCGTGATCTTGAACACGGCCAGGATGTCGGTGTCCTGGGGTGTGTAGTCGGGCATCCAGTAAGTCTGGCGATATTCCTTCACGCCAGCGTTGTAGGTTTTCACAGCCATAACCGTTCTCCTTGGCAGCTATTCATGCGACGACCCCGCAAATCGAGGCAGGCCCATGGTGCCGAAACTCAGACATAAATGAAAGTCATATTTTTCTATGGTTTTCATAGATAAAAAACTATACTTACCGCCATGCGACAGCGCACCACCTTCCGCCAGTTGGAGATCTTCGAGGCCATCGCCCGCTTGGGCAGCTTCACCCGTGCGGCAGAGGAGTTGCACCTGACGCAGCCGACGATCTCCATGCAGATGAAAAAGCTCACCGACAGCGTTGGCATCCCGCTCATCGAGATCGTGGGCAAGAAGGCGATCCTCACCGAGGCGGGCCGGGAACTGGTCAAGTCCAGCCGCGAGATCTTTGCCATCCTCGACCGCTACAGCATGGCAATCGCCGAGTGGCAGGGCCTGCGCCGTGGCAAGCTGCGGCTTGCGGCCATCAGCACGGCGGCCTATTTCGCGCCCCGACTGCTGGGGGAGTTTGCGCGCCACTATCCCGGCATCGAGGTCGCCCTCAAGGTGAGCAACCGCGAGCAGGTGCTCGCCAGCCTGGCCGAAGGCCTGGACGACGTCTATATCCTGGGGCAACCGCCTGAAGGCATCGAGGTGGTGGCCCAGCCCTTCATGGACAACCCACTCGTGGTCCTTGCCGCGCCCGATCACCCCCTCGCCCGGGCGCAACGCATCCCCCTCGCGCGCATCGCCGAAGAGCCCTGGATCATGCGCGAACCGGGCTCGGGCACGCGCATCGCCATCGAGCGGCTTTTCGCGGCGCATGGCCTGAGGCTTCGCACCCGTCTGGAACTGGGCAGCAACGAGGCGATCAAGCAGGCCATCCTGGCCGGTCTGGGCATATCGGTGTTGTCACGCCATACCCTCGTATTACATCCGCCTGGGCAGTTTGCCATCCTCGACGTTCAGGGCTTTCCCATCGAGCGGCAGTGGTATGCCGTCTATCCCGCCGGCCGCCAGCTCACGCCGGTCAGCCGCACCTTTCTCGACTTTCTCGTCACCTACGGCCGGCAATACCCGTTACAGCTCGAACAGGCGGCCGGCCCGGGCAAAAAAAAACCCCGCATACGCGGGGCGCGGCGTGCCGGTTTGGATTGACTCAAGCGGATATGCCCAGCTTCTCGCGCCAGCCCGGATAGAGCTTGTCGGCATCCCAGGGGAAGGATTCGAACGCCCGGGCGAATTCCCGGTGCTCCTTGGCCCACTCGATGGGATCGGCCTTGGCCTTCCAGCATTCGTAGGCCTGTCTTAAGGAGATGGCGCCCGCCGCCGGCCCGTCGATGTGGCCGTAGGAGCCGCCGCCGGCGGTGTTGATGACGTTGCCATGGCCCAGGTTCTCGAAGAAACCGGGCAGCCTGAGCGCATTCATGCCGCCGGAGATGATGGGCGTGGTGGGCTTCATGCCGTACCACTTCTGGTAGTAGACCGGGCCCTGACACTCGTCGCGCTCGATCATGTAGGCGATGATGCGGTCGTCGTGTTCGCCCTCCATCTTGCCGTAGCCCATGGTGCCCACATGGATGCCCGACGCCCCCTGCAGTCGGGACATCTTGGCCAGCACGAAGGCGGTGTAGCCGCGCTTGGACTGCGGGCTGGTCACCGCCCCGTGGCCGGCGCGGTGGTAGTGCAGGTATTGGTTGGGGTAGTTGCGGCGGGCGGTGGTGACCATGCCCGGGCCGCCCACGTAGCCGTCCACCAGGAAGGCGAGCTTGTCGGCATCGGGACCGAAGGTCTCCAGGGCGAAGTCGGCGCGGGCCAGCATCTCGTAGTGGTCGTCGGCGGTGATATTCATGGAGAAGAGCTTGGCCTGGCCGGTCTCGTCCATGGCGCGCTTCATGGCGTCATAGACCAGGGGCAGGGTCTTCTTGAGCGGCGCGAAGACCTGGTTGCCCTGCGGCTCGTCGTTCTTGATGAAGTCACCACCCAGCCAGAATTCATACGCCGCCTTGGCGAATGGCTCGGGTCTGAGGCCGAGCTTGGGCTTGATGATGGTGCCGGCGATGTAACCCCCGTCCTTGATGGGCCGGCCGAGGATGCGCCACAGGTCGGAGATGTCCTTGGACGGGCCGTCGAAGAGCTGAATCGCCCGCGGCGGCACGTAGAAGTCGATCATCTTGGCATACTCGACGTCACCCATGCCCTGGTTGTTGCCGATGGTGAGCGTCAGGAACGACACCATCATCATGCGCCCGTCGGTGACGTTGCGGTCGAACAGCTCCAGGGGGAAGGCAATGCGCATGTCCTCGTTCTTCTCATCGATGTAATAGACGAGCGCATCCACGCCACGGGTGAAGTCATCGGTGGTGCACACCTCGACGTTGGTGCCGGTGGAGGACTCGGCGGCGAAGTGGGCGGCAGTGGCAAGGTAACCATTACCCGCCTTGGGCTTCATCTTGTAGGCGCACAGGATGTGCTTGCCCCCGGCGATGAGCTCTTCTTCTTTCAGGCTGAGGTCGGCGTAACGGGAGGACTGATCCATGAATGGCTCCTTTGAGATCGCGAAATCGACAATTCGTGGCCAGCGCTGGCACTGACCAAAACATAACAGACTGTTTCATAAGCCAAAACTCATTATTTGCAATATAATGTATAAGTCAAAGCTTATATCTCCATGCCCGTTCCCCGCTTCACCCTGCGTCAGCTCCAGGTCTTCGAGGCCGTGGCGCGCCACCTCTCGCTCACGCGCGCCGCCGAGGAGCTGCACCTGAGCCAACCCGGGGTGTCCATGCAACTGGCGAAGCTCAGCGACGCACTGGGCCACCCGGTCGTCGAACACGCCGGCAGACGCCTGCGCCTGACCGAACAGGGCCAGGAGCTGTTGCACACGGCACGCGACATTCTCGCCGCCATCAAGCGCTATGAGCTCGTCCAGGTCACGCGCCGGGGCTTGCGGGGCGGGCGCGTGCGCCTGAGCGCCATCACCCCGGCGGCCTACTTCCTGCCGCAGTACATGGGCCGTTTCAACCGCCGCCATCCCAACGTGCGTCTGAGCCTGGCGGTGGCCAACCGCGAACAGGTGCTCGCCCAACTCGCCGCCGATCGGGCCGATCTGTACATCCTCGGTCAGCCACCCGAGGGGCTGGCGGTGACCGCCATCCCCTTCCTGGACAATCCGCTGGTTGTCATCGCCCCTGCCAGCCACCCGCTCAACGCCGAAAAGGCGGTCTCCCTGGAACGGCTGGCGCAGGAACCCTGGCTGATGCGCGAGCCCGGCTCCGGGACCCGTCAGGCCCTAGAACGCTTGTTCGCCAGCCGCGATCTGGTCGTCGAGCCACGCATGGAACTCGGCAGTAATGAGGCGATACAAAAAGCGGTGGCGGAAGGCCTCGGCCTGGCCGTGGTCCCCGCCTGCACCCTGGATCTGCACGGCAGCGGGCAGATCGCCCCGCTGCCGGCGGAGGGTTTTCCCATCCTGCGGCGCTGGTATGTAACCTACCCGGCCGACCGGCTGCTCAGCGTGGCCGCCCGCACCTTCGTCAACTTTCTCCTCGAGGAGCGCCCGCATGATGTCGCCGCCTCTCGTTGATGCCACGGTCCAGGTCCTGCGCGAGGCGCTGACCCTGAGCCGGCCGGCCGATGTCGGCCTGTCCCAATTCTTCCGCGCCAGGCCCAAGCTGGGGGGCCGTGACCGCACCTTCATCGCCGAGGCCGTCTTCGGTGTGCTGCGCCACCTGCGCAGCCTCGAACACCTGGCCGGCGGACGCGAGCCGCGACGGCTGCTGCTCGCCTGGTTGGCCCGCCACGGCGGACACAACCTGCGCGAATTCGAGCCGCTGGGCGACGCCGAGGAACTGGCCTGGCTGCGGGGCGTGAAGGCCACCGACCTCACCGCGCTGCCGGCGGCTGTGCGGCTGGACCTGCCGGACTGGTTCTACACGCGCCTTGCCGCGCTCTATGGCGACGACCTGGCCGCCCTCGCCGCGGCGCTCAACCGGCCCGCCCCGCTCGACCTGCGGGTGAACACCCTGCGCGCCGAGCGCGCGGCGGTGCAGGCGCGGCTGGCCGCCGACGGCATCCGTGTCGAACCCACGCCCTGGTCGCCATGGGGCCTGCGCGTGCAGGGCAAACCGGCCATCAACCGCCACCCGCTCTTCCTGGATGGCACGATCGAGGTCCAGGACGAGGGCAGCCAGTTGCTCGCCCTCCTCACCGGTGCACGGCGCGGCGAGATGGTGTGCGACTTCTGCGCCGGGGCCGGTGGCAAGACCCTGGCCCTCGGGGCGATGATGAAGAACACCGGACGGCTGTACGCCTTCGAGGTTTCTGACAAACGCCTGGCCCGATTAAAGCCCCGGCTCGCCCGCTCGGGGCTGTCCAACGTGCACCCCGTCCACATCAGCGGTGAGACCGACGCGCGGGTGAAGCGCCTCAGCGCCAAGTTCGACCGCGTGCTGGTGGACGCCCCCTGCTCGGGTCTGGGCACCCTGCGCCGCAACCCCGACCTCAAATGGCGGCAGACCCCGCAGACGGTGGCCGAACTCGCGGCCAAACAAGCCGCCATCCTCGCCGCCGCCGCCGGCCTGGTGAAGCCGGGCGGGCGGCTGGTCTATGCCACCTGCAGCCTGTTGCCGGAGGAAAACGAGGCCATCGTCGCCGCTTTTCTGGACGCACACCCCGAATATCGCCAACTGCCGGTCGGCCCCATCCTGGCCAGCCAGCACATCGACCTGGCGATGGATGAGGTTCTGCGGCTCGACCCCGCCCGCCATGGCACGGACGGGTTCTATGCCGCTGTGCTGGAACGGACCTGACCCCTTGCTGCATCCGCGACGCGGACGTAGCGCCCGTCGGCCTGCCGCGTAAAGGGCGGTAAACTCTCGACTCAAGCATAGCCGCATCTTATCGGTCTGATCCCCATCGCCGTGTCCGCCGCCTCCCTCCTTACAGCCGAGACGTCACTGGACAGCCATACCCCCATGATGCAGCAGTATCTGCGCATCAAGACGCAGTACCCGCACATGCTGCTGTTCTACCGCATGGGGGACTTCTACGAGCTGTTCTACGCCGATGCCGAGCGGGCGGCACAGCTCCTGGACATCACGCTGACTACCCGTGGCACGTCGGCCGGCGAGCCCATCCGCATGGCGGGCGTGCCCGTGCACGCGGTGGAGCAGTATTTGGCGCGGCTCTTACGGCTGGGCGAGTCGGTGGCGATCTGTGAGCAGATCGGCGACCCCAAGAGAGCCAAGGGGCCGGTGGAGCGCCGCGTGGTGCGCATCGTCACGCCGGGGACGCTGACCGAAGCAGGGCTGCTGGAGGACAAGCGCGACGCCGTGCTGCTTGCCCTGGCGCCTGCGAAGTCGACGCTTGCGCTTGCCTGGCTCACGCTGGCCAGCGGCGACTTTCGCGCCGCCGAGATCCCGTCGAGCCGGCTGGCGGCCGAGCTGGCGCGTCTTGCGCCGGCCGAGGTGCTGCTGCCAGAGGACTGGCAACACCCGGCGCTCGAAGGGTGCCGGGCCGCCTTCACTCGGCGACCAGCCTGGCAGTTCGACGCCGAGCGCGGCCGCCGCCTGTTGAACGAACACTTCGGCACGCGGGCGCTCGATGCCTTCGGCGTCGATGGGCGCCCTGGCGTGCTGGCCGCCGCCGGTTTGCTCATCGACTACGCCCGCCAGACCCAGCAGCAGGCCCTGCCGCACATCACCCGCCTGCGCTTGGAGCGCGACGACAGCTATGTCGGTTTGGACGCCGCCGCCCGCCGCACCCTGGAGCTGACCGAGACCCTGCGCGGCGAAGCAGCGCCCACCTTGTTCTCCGAACTCGACCGCGCGGTGACCGCCATGGGCAGCCGACTGCTGCGGCACTGGCTGCACCACCCGCTGCGCGACCGGCAGGTCTTGCGCCAGCGGCTGGCCGTCATCGGCGCCCTGGTGGAGGATGCGCGGCTACGCGAAGGCGTGCGCGCCGCGTTCAAGGGGATGGCGGACATCGAGCGCATCACCGCCCGTATCGCCCTCAAGAGCGCCCGCCCGCGCGAACTCGCCGGCTTACGCGACGCGCTGGCCCGGCTGCCGGCGCTCGTCGAGCGGCTGGCCGCCGCCGGCGAGCCGCTGGCCGGCTTCGCGACCAGGTTGCAGGCGCCGGAGGGGATCTTCGAGCAGCTCGCTCGCGCCCTGCTGCCGGAACCGGCCGTCCAGTTGCGCGAGGGCGGCGTCATCAACGATGGTTATGATGCCGAGCTGGACGAGCTGCGCCGGCTACAGTCGGGCTGCGGCGAGTTCCTCATGCAACTGGAGGCGCGCGAGCGCAGCCGCACCGGGATCGCCAACCTGCGCGTCGAGTACAACAA
>JBKBRS010000070.1:0-10359 GCA_046292095.1 Thiobacillaceae bacterium | reverse complement strand
CGCTTGCGGCCGGCGACGATATGCCAGACGCCTTGCTGCGCGCGAGCGATGCAGCTCGGGCGGCACTCGCGCGCCACGATCACCAACGCACCGTCGTGGCGCAGAGCAGCCTGGCCAGTGGCGACATCGAATTGTTTTGAGAGAGAGGACTACACGATGGGCAAGCTCGTATTGACCGTGGATGACTCCGCCTCCATCCGTCAGATGGTGGCCTTTACCTTGAAGAGCGCCGGCTACGAGGTGATGGAGGCGGTCGATGGCGAGGATGGCCTGAGCAAGGCCAAGGGACGCAGCGCGGATCTGGTGCTGACCGATCAGAATATGCCGCGCATGGACGGGCTAACCCTGATCAAGACGCTGCGGGGCCTGCCCCAGTACCGCGCCACCCCCATCCTGATGCTCACGACCGAGTCTTCCGACGCCATGAAGTCGGCCGGGCGGGCGGCCGGCGCTACCGGCTGGCTGGTCAAGCCCTTCGATCCGCAAAAGCTGCTGGAGGTGGTCAAGAAGGTGATCGGCTGAGTGCGCGGTTGGGCATAAAAGACGACCGCGAAGCCACACCGGCCTTGTCCGAGCAGCTGCAGCGCGAACAACGCCATGACGATCGATCTGAGCCAGTTCACCCAGGTCTTCTTCGAGGAGGCGGCCGAGCACCTGGCCAACATGGAGGCCCTCCTGTTGGCCCTGGATGTCGATGCACCCGACAGCGAGGACCTCAACGCCATCTTCCGCGCCGCACACTCGATCAAGGGGGGCAGTGGGACCTTCGGGTTCGGCGACATGACGGAGGTGACCCACATCCTGGAGACCCTGCTCGACCGCGTGCGCAAGGCGGAGTTGAGGCTCACGCCCGAGATGGTGGACGCCTTCCTGGCGGCGGGTGATGTCCTGAAGGCGATGCTCGCGCACCATCAGGGCGGTGAGCCGGTGGACGAGGCTGACGTACAGGCGATCTGTACGCGCATGCAGCAGCTGTCGGGCGACCCGCCCGAGAAGTCTGCGCAGCGGGTCCGTTACTGGCTCGAATGTGCGCTTTCGCCGGCCATCGCCGGTGATGCGGCGAGTGTGGACAACCTGCTCGCCGGCCTGGCGGAGCTGGGCGCCTGTGAGATCGTCGAGCGCCCCACCGCTGGCGTGCCTCGCCTGGCCCTGTGGGTCGAGACCGCGGCGGGAGAGGCGCAATTGCGCGAGGTGCTGGGTTTCTACGCCTTTCCGGAGGACATCCGCATCGATGCGGCAAGCGCCCCGGCCGCGGCCGCGACCTCGGGTGACAGCGCGCACCAAGAGCCCTATGGGTTGTTCACCGAGGCGCCCGCCGAGGCGGCGGCCACCGCCGACCCCGGTTATGGCTTTCTCGACACGGCACCGGGCACGCCCTCCGCCGAAACGCCGCCGGCGGAGCCGGGCTATGGCTTCTTCGACGCGGCACCGGGCAGCCCGGCCCCGGCAATGGAGACGCCAGCGGTGACCGAGGGGGAGGGCTATGGCCTCTTCAACGCCGCACCCGGCGCACCTGCGCCGGAGACCGCAGCGCCAGCGCCCAACCAACCTGGGTCTACGTCGCATGGAAGACGCGCGAGCGACGACCCGCGCATCGAGGTCAGCCGCGCCGGGCGCCGCCAGACCGACAAGGTGGTCGTCAGCACCGCCGCCGAGTCCTCCAGCATCCGCGTGTCGGTGGAGAAGGTGGACCAACTCATCAACCTGGTGGGTGAACTGGTCATCACCCAGGCGATGCTGGCGCAGTCCGCCAGCCATTTAGACCCGATGCAGGCCGAACGGCTCCTCGCCGGCATCGATCAGCTCGCGCGCAACACCCGCGACCTGCAGGAGGCGGTGATGTCGATCCGCATGCTGCCGATGAGCATGGTGTTCTCGCGTTTCCCACGCCTGGTGCGCGACCTCGCCGGCAAGCTGGGCAAGCAGGTCGAGCTCAGGACCATCGGCGAGGCCACCGAGCTGGACAAGGGCCTGATCGAGAAGATCACCGACCCGCTCACGCACCTGGTGAGAAACAGCCTGGACCACGGCATCGAGACGCCCGAGCAGCGTGTGAGCGCCGGCAAGAGTCCCAAGGGCGCCCTCACCCTCAAGGCCGCGCACCAGGGCGGCAACATCATCATCGAGGTGATCGACGACGGGGCAGGCCTCAACCGCGAAAAGATCCTGGCCAAGGCGCGCGAGCGCGGCCTGCCGGTGCACGACGGGATGAGCGACTCGGAGGTCTGGCAGCTCATCTACGCGCCAGGCTTCTCCACCGCCGATCATGTCACCGATGTGTCCGGCCGGGGGGTGGGTATGGACGTGGTGAAGAAGAACATCGAGGGCCTGGGCGGACGCGTGGAGATCGAATCCTCGCCCGGTTTCGGCACCCGCACCATCATCAGCCTGCCGCTCACCCTGGCGATCCTGGATGGCATGTCCGTGCGCGTCGGGAGCGAGACCTACATCGTGCCGCTCACCCTGGTGGTCGAGTCGCTACAGCCGCGGCCGGAGGACATCCGCAGCATTGCGGGCGAGGGGCGGGTGGTTCACATCCGTGGCGAATACCTGCCGCTGGTGCCCCTTGCCGAGGTGTTCGATGTGCACGGGGCCCAGCAGGACCCCGCCCGCGGCATCCTCATGGTGGTGGAGGCCGAAGGTGGACGCGCCGCCCTATGTGTCGACGAGCTGCTGGGCCAACACCAGGTGGTGATCAAGAGCCTGGAGAGCAATTACCGCAAGGTGCCCGGGGTGTCCGGCGCCACCATCCTGGGCGACGGCCGTGTGGCGTTGATCCTGGACATCGCCGCGGTCACCCGCATGGGTCTAGCCATCAACCGCAGGCAATACGGCCGGCTGGCCGCGTAAGGAGAGGGGAGCAATGGTACAACAAGCTGTGGAAGCCGTGGCCCCGGTCGGTTCCGGGGAATATCTGACCTTTACCCTGGGGCATGAGGAATATGGCATCGACATCCTCAAGGTGCAGGAGATCCGCGGCTATGAGCCGCCGACCACGATCGCCAATGCGCCGCCTTTCATCAAGGGGGTGATCAACCTGCGCGGGGTGATCGTGCCCATCGTCGACATGCGCATCAAGTTCAACCTGGGTGAGCCCACCTATGACCAGTTCACCGTGGTCATCATCCTCAACATCGGCCGCCGGGTGGTGGGCATGGTGGTCGATGGCGTGTCGGATGTGATCGAACTGAACTCGGACACCCTGCGCCCCGCGCCCGAGTTCGCCTCCACCCTGGATACCCGCTATATCCTCGGACTGGGCACCGTGGGCGAACGCATGATCATCGTGGTGGACATCGAGCGGCTGATGGGCAGCCGGGAAATGGCCTTGATCGAGACGACAACCGAATGAGGAGCGAACCATGCGCATGAACATGCCGGTTACCGGCCGCGAGATCGAGCTCAAGGAGGGCCAAAACATTGTCTCCAAGACCGACACCCGTGGCATCATCACCTATGTCAACAAGGACTTCGTCGATATCAGTGGCTTTAGCGAGTCAGAGCTCATCGGCGCACCGCATAACATCGTGCGCCACCCGGACATGCCAGCCGAGGCCTTCGCCGACCTGTGGGCATGCCTGAAAGAGGGGCGGTCATGGACCGGCATGGTGAAGAACCGCTGCAAGAACGGCGATCACTACTGGGTGTTGGCCAACGCAGCCCCCATCAAAGAGAACGGTCAGGTGGTGGGCTATATGTCAGTGCGTACAAAACCCAGCCGTGAGCAGATCGAGGCTGCTGCTGCTGCCTACCGCCTGTTCAAGGAAGGTCGCGCCCAGGGGATGCGCATACAAGACGGCAAGGTCGTCAAGGATTCCATGTTCGGGAGATTCAACATGTTGAAGAATGCAACCATCAAGTCCCGGTTGATCTTTATGACCGGCCTGCTCTTGTCGCTGCTGTTGCTGGTGGGGGGTCTTGGCCTATTCGGCATGGCCCGCTCCAATCATGGCATGGAGATCATCTATCTGGACAACATGACGCCGGTTCAGCAATTGTCGCGCATCGATCTGCTGCTGCTGCGCAACCGCGCCCTGATCCAAAGCGCGATCATCACCCCTACCGAGGCCGAGATCCGCGAGAACCTGGAGCGGCTCGCCAAGAACAAGGACGAGATCACCAAGCTGATCGAGGCATACCAGGCACGCATTTCCACTCCGGAGGAAAAGGCCCTGGCCGATCGATTCATCGCGGCGCGCACTGCCTATGTCAAGGAGGGGCTGGAGCCGGCCGCAGACGCCCTACGCGCGGGTAGCATCGAGGCGGCAAAGCGCCTCTTGGCGGAAAAGATCCGTCCACTGTATCGGAATGTCGATGAGGCGGCCAACAGGCTGATCGAATTCCAGTTCACGGGAGCCAAGACGACCTATGAATCCTCTGCTGCGCGCAACAAATTCCTGTTGACTGTCGCAATCGTCACTATCCTGCTAGGCGTCGCCCTGGCCGTGTTAGCGGGGTTGACGTTGGTGCGTGCGATCTTGCGGCCGTTGAATGCCGCCGTGGGCTATTTCGAGCAGATCGCTCAGGGCAATTACAACAATACCATTACCATTGAGCGACGCGACGAGTTGGGCCAGTTGTTGGAAGCGCTCAAGACCATGCAGACGAAGCTGGGTAACGATATGGCCGAGACACGGCGTATCGCCGAGGAGAACCTGCGCATCAAGATCGGTCTGGACAACGTCAGCACGGGGGTCATGATTGCCGACGACAAGCGTAACATCATCTACGTGAACAAGGCTGCGCAGGCGTTGCTGAAAAATGCCGAAGCCGATATCCGCAAGGACTTGCCCAATTTCAATGCCGACCGCCTGCTCGGCAGCAGCATCGACCAGTTCCACAAGAACCCGCAGCACCAGGCGCAGATGCTCGCCAGCCTCAACGCCACCCACACCGGGCGTTTCATCCTGGGCGGTCGAAGCATGGTCGTACGTGTCAGTCCCGTGCTGAACGAGCGCGGGGAGCGATTGGGCAGCGTGGCCGAATGGGCCGACCGCACGGCGGAGGTTGCGGTCGAGCGCGAGGTGGCGGCGCTGATCGAAGCCGCAGCGGCGGGCGACCTGAGCCGCCGGCTCAATCTGGAGGGCAAGGAAGGTTTCTTCCGTCAGCTTTCGGAGGGCATCAATCGTTTGGTGGAAACCACCGAGCGCGGACTGTATGACATCGCCAGGGTGCTCAAGGCCTTGGCCGAAGGCGACCTCACGCAGCGCATCGAGGCCGATTATCAGGGCCTGTTCGGTGAGCTCAGGGGGGCATGCAACACGACGAGCGAACGGTTGCGCGAGATCGTCAGCCAGATTCGCGAGGCGACCGACGCCATCAACACCGCTGCACGTGAGATCGCCTCGGGCAATGCCGATTTGTCCAGCCGTACCGAGGCGCAGGCCTCCAGCCTAGAGGAGACCGCCTCGAGCATGGATGAGCTGACCAGCACCGTCAAACAGAACGCCGAGAACGCCCGCCAGGCCAACCAGCTGGCGCAGGACGCCTCCAGCGTCGCGGTGAAAGGCGGCGAGGTGGTCGGCGAGGTGGTGCAGACCATGGGGGCGATCGCCGAGGCCTCGAAGAAGATCGCCGACATCATCAGCGTGATCGACGGCATCGCCTTCCAGACCAACATCCTGGCGCTCAATGCCGCCGTCGAGGCGGCGCGTGCCGGCGAGCAGGGCCGCGGCTTTGCTGTCGTGGCCGGTGAGGTGCGCAACCTGGCGCAACGCTCCGCCGCCGCTGCCAAAGAGATCAAGACGCTGATCTCGGACTCGGTCGACAAGGTTGAGAACGGCTACAAGCTGGTGGAGCAGGCCGGCCGTACGATGGATGAGATCGTGCAGTCAGTCAAGCGCGTGACCGACATCATGGCCGAGATCACCGCCGCCAGCGTGGAGCAGAGTCAGGGCATCGAGCAGGTCAACGTCGCCGTGGCGCAGATGGACGAGATGACCCAGAAAAACGCCGCCCTGGTCGAGGAGGCGGCCGCTGCCGCCGAGAGCCTGCAGGAGCAGGCCGACGGGCTTGCCCAGGCCGTGGCCTTGTTCAAAACCGGCGTGGAAGCGATCACGGGTGCACGGCTGGGCAGCCCTCAGGCGGTGCCTCAGGTGCAGGCCACCGTGCGGACCGCCGCATCCTCTGTCAAGGCACCCCTGCCGGCGCGTGCAGTGAACAAGGCCCTGCCCAAGGCGAGCGCTACCGACGAGGACGAGTGGGAGGAGTTTTAACTGGCCCACGGGCGGGGGTGACCGCCGACCCGACTTGCCGCGTGCCGGCCCGGCACTGCGCGCCGTGCCTGCGACAGGGCGCTACCATGCGACACAAAGGCCGCGCCTTGGGCACCGTCCGAACTCATATCTACGTCAATAAAAATGAAGCCAACGACCCCTGCGCTCCGTCCCCCGCGCCCTGCACCGGAACGCCCGATCGACCGGTCCGGCCGCGAATTCGAGTTCACGGCCGAAGACTTCGCCGAGGTGCGCCAGCTAATTTACACCCATGCCGGCATCAGCCTGTCGGCGGCCAAGGAGGACATGGTCTACAGCCGCCTGGCCCGGCGGCTGCGCGCGCTGGGGCTCAGCCGCTTTCAGGACTATCTGAGCCTGCTCAAGTCGGGCGATGGCGCCGAGTGGGAGCCGTTTGTCAATGCGCTCACCACCAACCACACCGCCTTCTTCCGCGAAGCACATCACTTCGACATCCTGAAGGATTTTCTCAGGACGCGGCGGGAGCGGCCGATCACCCTCTGGAGTGCCGCCGCTTCGACCGGCGAGGAGCCCTACTCCATCGCCATGACGGCGTTGGAGACCCTGCCGGATGCCGCTCGTGCCGTGCGCATCCTGGCCTCGGACCTAGACACCCAGGTGCTCGAACGGGCGCGCGAGGGTATCTATCCGATCGACCGCGTCGCCAGACTGGGCGAGGCCCGACAGCGGCGCTTCTTCCTGCGGGGAACGGGCGGCCGCGAGGGACTCGCGCGGGTGAGGCCCGAGCTGCGGGCGATGATCGATTTTTTCCAGCTCAACCTGCTCGATGCCCGCTGGCCGATCAAGACACCGCTGGATGCGATCTTCTGCCGCAACGTCATGATCTATTTCGACAAACCGACTCAATACCGCATCCTGCAGCGCATGAAACCCCTGTTGAAACCCGACGGACTGTTGTTTCTCGGCCACTCGGAGGCGCTCTATCATGCGGCGGACCTCTTCCGCCTGCGTGGCCAGACCGTCTACGTGCATGCCGAGGCGGGCATGGTGAGGGCCAGCGCGTGAACGGACGGCGGCTCGGCACGATGCTCCAGTCGCCGGCGCAGACGGCCACGTCGGCCGGCGGCGGCGTTCATGGCTACGCGGAGGTCCTCGCCCCCAACGTCTACTTCGACCGCACCTTCAACGTCCAGGCCGCCAAGATCCTGCCCGGCGAATACTACGCCACGGCGCGTGACATGCTGCTGGTGACCGTGCTGGGCTCCTGTGTGGCCGCCTGTATCCGCGACAGCAAACGCGGCATCGGTGGCATGAACCACTTCATGCTGCCCGAAGGCGGTGACCCGCACGATCTCACCTCCGCCTCGGCACGTTATGGCACCTACGCCATGGAGGTGCTGATCAACCAGCTCGTGAAGCTCGGGGCCCACCGCGCCAACCTGGAGGCCAAGGTCTTCGGCGGTGGGGCGGTGCTGCAGGGCATGACCTCGGTCAACGTCGGCGAGGCCAATAGCGAATTCGTGCTCGACTTCCTCGCCCGGGAGCGCATCCGCGTGGTGGCGCAGGACCTGCGTGGTCCCTATCCGCGCAAGGTCTATTTCTTCCCGGTCACTGGCCGCGTCCTGGTCAGGCGGCTCAAGAGCCAGCACAACGACACCATCGTCGCGCGCGAGCGCGAATACACCCAACGACTGAGCCGGACGCCCATCGCCGGCGAGGTCGAACTGTTCTGATGCGAACCGTGCAGCCTCGCGCCGAGGCCCGCCGGCCGGTCGACACGCATGCCCTGACAGTGGAGGAAGGATGAACGTCCCGCACGCCTCACCGCAGCCCTCACACGCGAAGATCCGGGTGCTGATCGTCGATGACTCGGCCCTCATGCGCAGCCTGCTGCGCGAGCTTTTGATGACACAGCCGGACCTGGAGGTGGTGGGCGCGGCCCCCGACCCCCATGTGGCGCGCGAGATGATCAAGCAACTCAATCCGGACGTGATCACCCTGGACGTCGAGATGCCGCGCATGAACGGACTCGACTTTCTGGAAAAGCTCATGCGCCTGCGGCCCATGCCGGTGGTGATGGTCTCCACCCTCACCGAGCAGGGCTCCGAGGTCACGCTGCGCGCGCTGGAGCTGGGGGCGGTCGATTTCGTCACCAAACCGAAGTTGGGCCTGACGGCGCAGCTGCCGGAGATGATCGAGGAGATCGGCGAAAAGATCCGGGTGGCGGCGCGCGCCCGCATACGCCGTCGTACCTTGGGTGGAGCCGCCCCAACTCAGCCGCCCCCCATTGCAGGGCATGTCTTCGGCACCACCGAGAAGGTGATCTGCGTGGGCGCCTCCACCGGCGGCACCGAGGCGCTCAAGAAATTCTTGAGCCGCCTGCCGGCGACTGCGCCGGCGGTTCTGATTACCCAGCACATGCCGGAGCATTTCACCCGTTCCTTCGCCAAGCGCCTGGACGGCCTATCGGCGATGACCGTGAAAGAGGCCGCACACAACGAGCGCATCCTGCCCGGCCACGCCTATGTGGCGCCGGGGCACTCGCATCTGCGCGTGAGAAAGAGCGGCGCCTACTACTACACCGCCCTGTCGCAGGAGGCCCCGGTCAACCGCCACCGCCCCTCGGTGGACGTGTTGTTCATGAGTGCCGCCGAGGTCCTCGGACCGAACGGGTTGGGCGTGATCCTGACCGGCATGGGCAAGGACGGGGCGGCGGGACTTTTGGCCATGCGCCAGGCGGGGGCGCACACCATCGCTCAGGACGAGGCGAGCTGCGTGGTCTACGGCATGCCCAGGGCGGCCGTCGAGCTGGGCGCCGCCGCCGAGGTCTGCCCCCTTGATCAGATCGCGCAAAGAGTCCTCGATCGCCTGGCCAGTGCCCACACCTGAACCGCCCCGAAGCCACCCGAGGCTAGGATATCGCCACGTCAAGCTTTTTTTTAGACCTTCACAGGAGACGACCATGGAGATCCGCAAAGACACCCATGACGGTAGGGCGCATCTGGCGTTGGCCGGCTGCTTCGACTTCAATGCGCATCGCGATTTCCGCCAGGCGAGCGAGAGCGTCCTGCAGGACCCGGCCATGCGGGAACTGGATATCGACTTTTCCCGGGTCGATTATCTCGACAGCTCCGCGCTGGGCATGCTCCTGCTGCTGCGGTAGAAGGCCGAGGCCCAGGGCAAGCGCATCGTCCTGTCGGGTGTGCAGGGCACGGTGAAACAGGTTCTCGCGATTGCCAACTTCGGCAAGCTCTTCACCCTCAATGAGCTGGGGGCGAGCGCGCCCCCTACCGTGACGAGCGGCGTAGGCGGGGTGGCGCGCTAAGTGCGTTACCCATGAGCGCGCCTAGGCTGAAGATCCTGGTGGTCGATGACCTTGCCGCGAACGTCGCGGTGGTGCGCGCGGTCGCCGAGCGGCTCGGTCATGTGGTGGTGACTGCTGCCGACGGCCGTGAGGCGGTGGAGGCCTATCAGCGGGAGCAGCCCGACCTGGTCTTCATGGACGTGATGATGCCGGAGATGGACGGGCTCGCGGCCGTGCGCGAGATCCGCAGCCTGCCGGCGGAGCGATGGGTACCGGTGGTCTTCCTCTCCGCCATGGACCGGATGGACGACATCCTGCGCGGGCTGGAGGGCGGGGGTGACGACTATCTGGTCAAACCGGTCGACCTGCGCCTGCTGCGCGCCAAGATCAACGCCTGCGCCAGGGCGATCGCCCTGCAGCGCGAGCTGTTCGATTACGCCGAAGAGCTCGCGCGCTGGCAGACGCGGCAACGCAGCGAAAACGAACTGGCCCGCCATGTGATGGCGCGCCTGACCCAGGCGGAGGCGCGGACAGACCCGCTGGTGCAGATCTACGGCCGGCCGGCCGACCACTTCAGCGGCGACCTCATCTGTGTCGCGCGCACGCCGGCCGATGTGCTGCACATCTTGGTGGCAGATGCGACCGGCCACGGGCTCGCCGCAGCCCTCTCCGCCATGCCCCTGCCGCCGGTGTTCTACGGGATGACGGCCAAGGGGTTTTCACTGGCCGCCATCGCCAGCGAGCTCAACCGCAAGCTCAAACGCCTGCTGCCGGCCGACCGCTTCGTCGCGGCAACACTCGCCGCCGTCGACGTGAGCGAGCAGACGATCGAGGTCTGGAACGGCGGCAATCCCAGCGCGG
>JBKBRS010000069.1:0-10661 GCA_046292095.1 Thiobacillaceae bacterium | reverse complement strand
CTGGACGATGTACAGGGCCAGGTCGTGCTGGGCGCGCACCTGTTCGTTGACGCTGTTGAAACTGGCGATCAAACGGTCCACGGCCTCCCTGAGCAGTCCCTTGACCCGTTCCAGCTCGGCCTCGCTGGTCTGACACAGGGCGGTGCCCTGCTGCGCGCACTCGCGCAAACCCTCACGCAACGACGGCCATGTGGCAGGCTCGGCCGGTCCCGTCGCCGATGCAGTCGCCGCGGACCGACGCGGCACCCGAAGCGCGAGCCAGAGGCCATACAACCCTAAGCCCAGGACAGCGAGGATCCGCCAGTGGGGTGGTGCAGACCAGGCCGCCAGGGCAGCGCCCAGCAGCACGAGGAGCAGTAGGGTGATGTGCCGATTTTTCAATCGTCCCCCTTGACTCAGATTGTGTCACGGGGGTTATCGGCAGGCGAGAAGGGAACTTGAGGCGGTCCGTGTTAAGTTTCGTTGACAGGGTGGCCAGACCGCGGGGCCACCCGCCTGCAGTCGTCAGTCGGCCTTTGCGGCCTGCAGCAGCTTCTGCAACTCGCCGCTCTGATACATCTCGCGCATGATGTCGGAGCCGCCGATGAACTGCCCGTTGATGTAGAGCTGCGGGATGGTCGGCCAGTTGGCATATTGCTTCACCCCCTCGCGGATGGCATTGTCCTCCAGCACGTTGACGCTGAAGAAATCCTCCACCCCGCAGGCGCGCAGGATGGCCACGGCATTGGCCGAGAACCCACATTGCGGGAATTGGGGCGTGCCCTTCATGTAGAGCACGACCGGGTGGGTGGTAACCTGCTCGCGGATGGTGTCCAGAACACTCATGCTCATCTCCAATAACTTGACAAATCAAGTCGGATTTTTTGCCGGTAGCGTCCACCTTGTCAAGCGACCATGTGCGCTCGGCAGACTTAGCCGGCCTGCCAGGCCGGGCAAATCGTGCACGTTCCGGCCCGAGACCTGCCAATTGGGCAAGCATCGGACTATGCTATCGATCGCTTTACACTGCACCACCTGCTCGCCATGGACACGCTGCGCGACTATCACACCCGCAATCTAAGGCTCGACCAGGGCCCGCCCGAGGCCTGGCGGGCGCGCCTGCTCGCCTACTTCGACAAGACCACGGCCCTCTTCGAGCGACTGTTCGACTGCCTCAAGGACGACGCCGCCTTCTACGTGCAGCCGGAGCCTTTACGCCATCCCCACATCTTCTACTTCGGCCACACCGCCACCTTCTACATCAACAAGCTCAACGCCGCCGGCCTGATCGACTTCCGTATCAACCCGGAGTTCGAGTCGATGTTCGCCATCGGCGTGGACGAGATGAGCTGGGACGACCTCAACCCCAACAACTACCGCTGGCCCGAGGTGGCGGCCGTGCGCGACTACCGCGCGCGCATGAAGGCGGTGGTGCGCGAGGTGATCCGGACCCTGCCCATCGAGCTGCCGGTGGGCTGGCTCAGCCCGGCCTGGGCCATCCTGATGGGCATCGAGCACGAGCGCATCCACCTGGAGACCTCCTCGGTGCTGATCCGGCAGACCGCGCTCGAGCACCTCAAGCCCAAGGGGGACCCAGTACACGCCTTCTGGATGTGCTGCCCCACCTGGCGGGCTCAGGCGCAGGCGCCGGCGAACGAACTGCTGCCCGTGCCGGGTGGCCGGGTGGCGCTGGGCAAGGCGCGCGACCACAACCTGTATGGCTGGGACAACGAATACGGCCGGCACACGGCCGAGATCGCCCCCTTCCGCGCTAGCCGCTACCTGGTCAGCAACGCCGAATTCCTCGCCTTCGTCGAGGCCGGTGGTTACGAACAACCGCAATGGTGGACTGAGGAAGGGCGGCGCTGGCTCGAGTACCGTAAGGCGCAACACCCGCTGTTCTGGCGGCGTGTGGACGGCCGCTGGCGCTACCGGGCCCTGCTCGCCGAGATCGACATGCCCTGGGATTGGCCGGTGGACGTCAACTGGCTGGAGGCCAAGGCCTTCTGCAACTGGAAATCCGCACAGACCGGACGGCGGCTGCGCCTGCCGACCGAGGACGAGTGGGTGCGCCTGCTCGAGCATTCGGGCATCCCGGACGAGCCTGACTGGGGTCCGGCCGGTGCTGCGCCGGGCAACATCAACCTCGAGCACTGGGCGAGCGCCTGCCCGGTGGACCGTTTCAGCTTCCGCGACGGCTTCCACGACGTGGTGGGCAACGTCTGGCAATGGACCGAGACCCCCATAGCCGCCTTCGAGGGCTTCGAGGTGCATCCCTGGTATGACGACTTCTCCACCCCCACCTTCGACGACAAGCACAACCTGATCAAGGGCGGCAGCTTTATCTCCACCGGCAACGAGGCCAGCCGCCACTCGCGCTACGCCTTCCGCCGCCACTTCTTCCAACATGCCGGCTTCCGCTATGTCGAGGCGGGTGAAAGCCCCTACGCCGCCCGCATCGAACAGTCCACGCAAAACCTCTACGAGACCGACCGGCTGCTCGCGCAGTACTGCGAGTTCCACTACGGCCCCGAGTACTTCGGCGTGGCCAACTTCCCCAAGGCCTGCGCCGCGCTATGCCTGGCGTACATGGCGCAACGGCCGCGCCGGCGCGCGCTCGACCTGGGCTGCGCCACCGGGCGTGCCGCCTTCGAGCTGGCGCGCGGCTTCGAGACGGTTGAGGGCATCGACTACACCGCCCGCTTCATCCGCATCGCCCTGGCCCTCAAGGAGGGCCAGCGGGTGCAGTACGCCATCCCCACCGAGGGTGAGCTGACTGAATCGCGCGAGATCGACCCCGCGGCCCTGGGGCTGGCCGAGGTCGCCGCACGGGTCGCCTTCTGGCAGGGGGACGCGGCCAACCTCAAGCCGCAGTTCACCGGCTACGACCTCATCTTCGCCGGCAACCTGATCGACCGCCTGAGCCGCCCGCGCGCCTTCATCGACAGCGTGCACGAGCGGCTCAACCCCGGCGGCCTGCTGATCCTGACCTCGCCCTACACCTGGCTCACGGAATTCACGCCCAAGGAGGAATGGCTGGGCGGCTTCACCCGCGACGGCCGGCCGGTGACCACCCTGGAGGGCCTACATGCACACCTCGATGCGCATTTCCGGCTAATCGACCGGCGCGACGTCCCTTTCGTCCTGCGCGAGACCGCACGCAAGTACCAGCACACCCTGGCGGAGATGACGGTGTGGGAGAGGCGATGACCGACAGGTCGGATCGACGCCCCAGTGAAGTTCACGCAATACTTCCTAAGCATCCGGCAACGCCCTGACAGGGCCCGCATCGCCATGGAATGGATCGAACGCGTCGTCATGCAGCCTGAGCACGAGTGGGTGCAAAGCGATGGTCGGATTCGACGTTGGGCGCGCATCCCGGAGGCGGATGATCGCTATCTGCGCGTTGTGCTGTTGGCTGACGGTGAAACGGTACACAACGCGTTCTTTGACCGGAGCTTCAAGCCATGATCGTCAGGTATTTTCAGGACACCGATACCCTGTACATCGAGTTTCGACCCGCCGAAGTGGCCGAGACGCGGGAACTGGATGAGAACACCCTCTTGGACGTCGATAGTGCAGGCAATCTCGTAGCCATGACCATCGAACACGCGCGCGAGCGCGCCGACATCCCACATTTCTCCTACGAACTGGTCGCCACCTGAGCGCAACGGGGGGCAGCGCTTGGCCTTCGACTTCGACAGCCCCATCGATCGCAGCCACACCCATAGCGTCAAATACGACCTGCGACAGGCCCGGTTCGGGCGGGCGGACGTGCTGCCGTTGTGGGTCGCGGACATGGACTTCGCCGCGCCGCCTTGCGTGCAGTCGGCGCTCGCCGCGCGTGCCGCCCACCCGATCTATGGCTACACCGTCACCCCGCCGGCGGCCGCCGCGGCCATCGCTGCCTGGCAGCAGCGGCGGCACGGCTGGGCCGTGGCGCCGGAATGGGTTCTACTTGGGCCGGGGCTGCTGCCGTTGCTGGCGGTATCGATCGAGGCCCTGAGCCACCCCGGCGAGGCGGTGGCGGTGCCCACGCCGGTCTACAACCCATTGTTCGAGTGTCCCGAGCGCCTTGGTCGGCGGGTGATCCGGCTGCCCCTGCGACAAGGCCCAACCGGTCCGGAATTCGACCTGGAAGCCTGGGCCGAGGCCCTGACGCCAGACACCCGGCTCCTCATCCTCTGCAGTCCGCACAACCCTTGCGGCCGGGTCTGGCGACACGACGAGCTCAAACGGCTGGATGAGCTGTGCCAGCGCCACGACTTGCTGATCATCAGCGACGAGATCCATGCCGACCTCACCCATCCGGGGCAGCGTCATCTGCCTGTCGCCAGCCTCTCGGCCGAGCGGGCCGCCCGCACCATCACGCTCAACTCGCCGGGCAAGACCTTCAACATCGCCGGGTTGAACACCGCCTATGCCATCGTCTCCGACCCAGCCCTGCGCGAGCGTCTGCAAGCAACCTTACAGGCCCATTACTTCGAAGGGCCCAATCTGTTCGGCCTGACGGCGCTGCTGGCCGCCTATCGCGAGGGCGAGGCCTGGCTCGCGGCACTCATGGCCTATCTCGCCGACAATCGTGACCTCGCCCTCGCCACCCTTGCCCCCTTGGCGCCACGGGTCGTCTGCAACTGTCCGCAGGCCACCCACCTGCTTTGGCTCGACTGCCGCGGCCTTAAGCTGAGCGATGCGCAACTCCACCGCCGGCTGATCGACGCCGGCTTGGGTCTTTCCCCCGGCGTGCAGTTCGGGCCGGAGGGCAGCGGCTTCATGCGGCTCAATTTCGCCATGCCGCGCTCGCGGCTGCGCGAGGCGCTCGACCGACTGGTCGAGGCTTTGGCCTGAGTGCCGCAGCCCCCCAGGTGTCAGACCCATTGACGCCGGTCCCCGCCTGAGGGTTAGATTGGGATTTATTGCCTGGAGCCCAATGTGACCGAACTCAGCCCCGAAGAACGCGCCCACATCAACGCCCGCATCCTGGCCCTGGAGACCGAGCACCGCGACTTGGACCGCGCCATCGAGCATCTCATCAACACGGGCTATCCGGACGAGCTGAGCCTCAAGAGGCTGAAGAAACGCAAACTGGCGATCAAGGACGAGATCGCCCAGCTCAAGATGGCGATGATGCCGGACATGCCGGCCTGAGCGTCGAAGCCCCCTGACTACTCGTTCTCCCCGTAGGGAAAGCGCACGTGGCCGTAGCGCACGGCCAGCACCGCCAGAGACAGCAGCAGGATGGCGGCGGAGACCGCGATCAGGTGGATGAGCTCCATGTTCTTGATGTCCAGGACGATGAAGCGGGCGAGCGCGACGATGGCGATGTAGATGGGAAAACGCACCGGCAGCTTACCTGACCGGTAATAGACCCCGACCATGGCCAGGATCTCCAGGTAGAGGAACATCAGTAGCAGATCGGCCAAGGTCACGAAGCCGTTGGTGATCATGTTATTCACCTCGTGGCTGGCGGCGAACACGGTGGCCACGACGATCACCAGCAGACCCAGCTGCTCGATGATGTGCAAGAGGGTAAGCGCGACGCGCGAGCTGGGCGGGTGATCCATGGCGGCTTTGTTGGGGTGGCGCTCCTGCATCGGTAAGGTGTACGGCCACACCGAACCGCGCTCGCGTGGCTGAACGACGGCGCCCGTCTCGGCAGTGACCTAGCCAATGAGATTATAGTAATATTCCGTTCAAGGCTGACCTGCACAAACAACAATCATGTTTATCCCTCCGGAACATCGCCGTCGAAGTGGAGCAGGGGCCCTCACCCCCTCTATCCCAAGCAGTCACAGGGTGCGTACGCACCACGGCCATGCCTGAATCGACGCCTCTCGATTGGGCCTGGGCCATCGTTTCGTACTGGCTGGCCCTTGCGCTGGCCGGCCTGGGACTGACGCGGCGGGCGAGGCTCGTCAGGGGTCTGCTCCTGCCTCTGGGTGCGGCCGGCTCGCTGGCCATGGCGGCGGTCGGGACGCTGGCCCTGGCCTCGCCACCGATGCAGTTCGTCCTGCCCATAGGCCTGCCCGATCTGCCTTTCCACCTGCGCCTGGACGCCCTGTCCGGCTTCTTCCTGACACTGCTGGGCGCGACGACCTTTGGGGTGACCCTTTATGGCGTCGGTTATTTCCGGCACATGCCTGCCGGCCAGCTCGCCCTGCTCGCCACCTGGTACCACCTGTTCCTGGCCGGCATGGCCCTGGTGTTGCTCGCCGACGATGCCTATACCTTCATGGTCGCCTGGGAGCTGATGGCCTTGGCATCCTATTTTCTGGTCACCACCGACCACAAGATCCCGGACATCCGTCGCGCCGGTTTCCTCTACCTGCTCATCGCCCACATCGGGGCGGTCGCCCTGCTGCTCGCCTTTGGTGTGCTGCATGGGCCCGAGGCGGGGCGCATGGCGGCCTACGGCTTTGATGCCATGCGCCAGGCGCAACTGTCGCCTCTCTGGGCCTCCGTCGTCTATTTGCTCGCGCTCTTCGGCTTCGGCGCCAAGGCGGGTCTGGTGCCGATGCATGTGTGGCTGCCCGAGGCCCACCCGGCGGCCCCCTCTCCAGTGTCCGCCCTGATGAGCGGGGTGATGCTGAAGACTGCCATCTATGGGTTGCTGCGCGTGACTTTCGATCTCATCGGCATGCAACTCGCCTGGTGGGGTACCCTGGCCCTCGCCCTGGGGCTCGCCACTGCCTTGTATGGTGTCATCTTCGCCGCCGTGCAGTCGGACATGAAGCGGCTGCTGGCTTGGTCGTCGATCGAAAACATCGGTTTCATCACCGCTGCCTTCGGTCTCACTTTGATCTTTCACACCGACGGCAAGGACGCCCTGGCGGCCCTGACGCTCACCGCCCTGCTCTACCATGCACTCAACCACGCCTTTTTCAAGGGACTGCTCTTCGTTGGCACCGGCTCGGTCTTGCACGCTACCGGCGAGCGGCGCATGGGCAAGCTCGGTGGCCTGCTGCGGTGGATGCCCTGGACCGGTTGGCTGATGCTGCTGGGTGTGTTGGCCATTGCCGGATTGCCCCCGCTCAACGGTTTCGTCTCCGAGTGGCTGCTGTTGCAGGCCTTTCTGCTCACACCGGGCCTCACCCAGCCCTATCTCAACATGGTCATCCCCGTCGCCGCTGCGGTCGTGGTCCTGGCCGCGGCGCTGGCGGCCTATGTGATGGTGAAGTTCTACGGCGTCATCTTCTTGGGGCAACCGCGCGAGCCAGAACTAAAGCATGCCCACGAAGCCGGCTGGCCGGAGCGCCTGGGCATGCTCTGGCTGGCGGCAGGGTGTGTGCTGCTGGGCCTATTGCCCTCGCAAACGATCGCCTGGCTCTCCCCGGTGGTGCAGCAACTGATCGACGCCACCTTGCGCAACGAGGGCAGTTGGCTGATGGTCGCGCCCGTGTCGGCACAGCGCGCAAGTTACGCCCCGCTCGTTTTCCTTACGATCATCAGCGTGATCACCCTGCTCGTCTTCGTCGCCGTCAAACGCATCTACCACGGACGGGTGCGCCGCACCGACCCGTGGGACTGCGGCTATCCGGAGCTCGACGCCCGAATGCAGGACACCGCCGAGGGTTTCGGTCAGCCGATACGCCTAATCTTCAGCGCCTTCATGCGGGTCGAGCGACAGGTCCCCGACCCCTTCGATCGCCAACCTCAGTACCAGGGTGACAGCCGCGACAAGCTCTGGCTGTTGCTCTATGCCCCCATCGCCCAACTCGCCACCCGCCTGTCGGACCTGGCCGGTCGCCTCCAGCACGGCCGCATCCAATGGTACCTGGTTTACAGTTTCGCCACCTTGATCTTCCTGCTCGTTTTCGTCACGCGCTGATCCCATGACCGCCGGTATCGTCCTCCAGGTGGCGCAAACCCTGTTGGCGCTGCTGCTCGCGCCTCTGCTCATCGGCTGGGTCAACATATGTCGCGCCTGGCTGCAAGGACGCAGCGCCCCACCCCTGTTGCAGCCCTACTACGGCCTGCGCAAACTCTTCCACAAGGATGCGGCCCTCGCGCACGATGCCTCGCCCCTGTTCCGATTCGCGCCTTACCTGATCTTCGCCTGTATGGCGCTGGCGGCGGCGATCGTGCCCTCGCTTGCCAACGACCTGCCCTTTTCGCCAGCGGCCGACGTGATCGCCTTGGTCGGCCTGTTCGCCCTGGCCCGCGTCTTCCAGGCCCTGGCAGCCATGGACATCGGCACCGCCTTCGGCAGCCTGGGGGCCCGGCGCGAGATGTTGATCGCCTTCCTGGCCGAGCCTGCGCTGTTGATGGTCTTTTTCACCGCCAGCCTCATTTCGCAGTCCACCGAACTGCCGCACATCGTCGAGCGCCTGGCCCACCAGGAATTCGCCATCTACCCCAGCCTCGCCTTCGCCGCGGTGGCGTTCTGGATGGTCTCTACCGCCGAGAACGCCCGGGTGCCGGTGGACAACCCCACCACCCATCTCGAGCTGACCATGATCCACGAGGCGATGATCCTGGAGTATTCCGCCCGGCATCTCGCCCTGATCGAATGGGCCGTGGCCCTGAAGCTCTATACCTATTCTGTCCTGGGAATCGCCCTGTTCCTGCCATGGGGTATCGCAGCCGCCGGGGACTACGCCGGTCTGCCGCTCGCCCTGGCAGCCTTGGTCGTGAAGCTCTTCCTCGGTGGGGCAGCGCTGGCCCTCCTGGAGACCCTCAACGCCAAGATGCGACTGTTCCGCGCCCCCGAATTCCTCGGCACCGCCTTCCTCCTCGGGGTGCTCGGAATGCTCACGCACTTCCTGCTGGAGCCCTGAGTTGAGCCTGACCTACCACCTGCAAGTCGTCAATCTGCTGGCCGCCGTCCTGTTGCTCATCGCCTTCGCCATGCTGTCACAGCGGCGCATCGTCGGGCTGATCACCCTGTTCGCCTGGCAGGGGGCGGCGCTGGCGAGCTCGACCGCCATCGTCGCCTGGTCCACTGGCCAGCATCACCTCTATTACTCGGCCGCCCTGACCCTGGCGCTCAAGGTCATCGCCATGCCGTGGTTCTTCTTCCGCCTCGTCCGGCAGCTAGAGGTGGACCGTGAGGTCGAGCCAATGATCAACATCCCAACCAATATGTTGGTCGGCATCGCCCTGGTGATCTTCGCCTTCAACCTGGCCCTGCCCATCTCGCAGATGGCCGGCACGGTGACGCGCTCCACCCTGGGCATCGCACTGGCCAGCGTACTGCTTGCCTTCCTCATGATGATCACCCGCCGCAAGGCCATTCCCCAGGTGATCGGCTTCCTGGCGATGGAGAACGGGCTATTCTTCGCCGCCACCAGCGCCACCTATGGCATGCCCCTGGTGGTGGAGCTGGGGGTGGCCCTGGACGTCTTGGTCGGCGTCTTCGTGTTGGGCATCTTCTTCTTCCATATCCGCGAGACCTTTGACTCGCTGGACCTCGCGCACATGGAGAAACTGAAAGAGCACTGATGAAGACCTACCGAAATAGAAGACACCGACTTTTGGGTGCGAGCCCAGAATTCGGCCCGCAAGCGGGCCTCCTACCCCTAAATCCTCCCCTGGTAGGAGCGCCGCTTGCGGCGCGATCCAAGGACCGCGTGCAGCGCGTACCGTTCGGGTTCGACCCCGAATTCGGCCCGCAAGCGGGCCTCCTACCTTGACGGTGGAAACAATCAATGAACCGAACTAGCGGATGTTAAAAGAGCACTGATGGAGATCTACTGGGTCATAGGCATTCCCTTCGTCGGCGGCGCACTGCTGGCGTATTGGGGCAACCGCCCCAGCGCCCCGGAGATCAATGCAGGCCTGAGCCTCGCCACCTTGGTCGCCGCTGCCGTGCTCACGGCGCGCATCATCGCGGAGGGTCCGATCGTGACCGCGGACGAGTGGTTCTTCATCGACCCTTTCAACGTCTTCCTGGTGACGCTCACGGCCTTCGTCGCCTTCACCACGGCGCTGTTCTCGCGCCCCTACATGCGGATCGAGGCGGAACACGGGCGTGTGACAGTCGCTGGCCTGCGGCTTTACCACGCCAGCTATCAGGTCTTCATCGGGATGATGCTGCTGGCGCTCACCACCAACAACCTTGGCATCCTCTGGGTGTCCATGGAGGGGGCCACGCTGGCCACCGTGCTGTTGGTTTCGCTCTACCGCACCCCCTCGGCCATCGAGGCGGCATGGAAGTACTTCATCCTCTGCGGCGTAGGCATCGCGTTGGCCCTGTTCGGCACCATCCTGCTCTATTTCGCGGCGGAAAAGGTGCTGGGCGCCGGCGGCACGACCCTGCTGTGGACGCACCTCAACGGGGTCAAGGGTGAACTCGAGCCCGTGGTGCTGCAACTCGCCTTCGTCTTCCTGCTCGTCGGCTACGGCACCAAGGTGGGGCTCGTCCCCCTGCACAACTGGCTGCCCGACGCCCACGCCGAAGGCCCTACCCCCATCTCGGCCGTCCTCTCCGGCCTGTTGCTCAACGTCGCCCTCTACGCCATCGTGCGCAGCAAGGTCCTGGTCGATGGGGCGCTGGGCACGGCCCTGGCGGGCAACCTGATGATGGGCTTCGGCCTGCTTTCGGTCGTGGTAGCCGCCTTTCTGATCAAACGCCAGACCGACATCAAGCGCATGTTCGCCTATTCCTCCATCGAGCACATGGGGCTCATCACCTTCGCCTTCGGCATGGGCGGGATGGTGGCCAACATTGCCGGCATGTTACA
>JBKBRS010000068.1:0-10757 GCA_046292095.1 Thiobacillaceae bacterium | reverse complement strand
ATCGAAGGTATAAAGCTCCGCATCCGGTTGCGTGATGACGTCGAAAAAGCCCAGAAACGAATCATCCTTGGGATGATCCTGAAGCTCTACTTTCACCATCCAAGCCATTTCTGCACTCCTTTCCCGCCCTGCGGCGCGTAAACCTCATTCCTGAGGCTGCCGCCATCCCGCCTCGGGCGGTAAAACTCAGCATAGAGCCTGCCGCGCCGCAACGATAGCGCAACCTCGCGGTCGCGGCACCGGTGCTTGTCCACATGCCTGCTGACACAAGCGAGATGGATCGATCCCCGCGTGCGCGGGGGAGGCACTGGCGCACGCGGGTGATTTACCGCACCAACAGGTCGATCCCCGCGTGTGCGGGGGAGGCGTGATGTCTGGATTCGCCGGCAGCAGGGCCGCGGGTCGATCGAATCGGGGCGGCCGAGAGCGATGGGCGTGGCGGTGCAAGCGGCCAAAGCGCTGGATGAGGACATCCATGGGCGCAAGATCGGTGATCAGCCAGTCGGCGTCGATGTCGAGGCTTTGCTCCAGGGTCTGGGTGCCGATGAGAAGCAAAGGCCCCGCTGCGGACCCCTTGCCCAGTCGCGCCGTGACCTCGGCATCGAGCCGCTCGCGGTCTTCGCGGGCGAAGCGTCCGTGGTGCGGGCAGCGCATGCCGTTCAAGGCGAACAGCGTCGGCAATAGGTCTGGCTGCTCGGCCTGCAGCGTGGCTTCTACCCGCCGGAACAAGGCATTGGCCCGCTTGACGGTATTGCACACCACCAGCACGCGCGCGCCGGCCTGCAAGGCCCCGATCAAGCCCGGCACAAGGGCCTCGTCTCCGCTCGCCGCATCGGTCAGGGTGGGCGAAAACTCGACCTGTATCTCACGCTTGCGCGCCGTGGACATGGGCCAGACCTGCGTTCGGGTGGATACCAGGGAATAGGGGCGGCGCACGGCGTCTTCCAGGGGGGCCACCTTCCGGCCGAAATAACGGCTTGCCGCCGCCTCGCCCAAGGTGGCAGACAGCAGCATGGCCCAGCCGCCTCGCGCCCGATGGCCCTCGAGCAAGGTCGCCAGGACTTCGCGCATGTAGGGGTCGGACGCATGCACTTCGTCGACCACCAGAAAATGCCGGTCGAGACAGACCGAGCGCAGCAGGCTGTGCTTGACCTGCAAGGCTGACAGAAGCGCCTGGTCGATGGTGCCGACGGCCATCGGCGCGGCTAGGAAACGCTTTGGCCGCTCGGCGGACCAAAGCTTTTCGCGCCTGAGGTCCTGGGTGTTGTCGTCCCATAGCTTGCCTTCGGGGGCGGTCAAGGCCGGTTGAATATCTTCGCCATCCAGCCTCACATAGCCTGGCACGGCCAAGAGCACTGGGGCGGGCCGCGCCGGTTCATCGAAGGCTGCCGCCGTCGCCTTGAGTACACGGGCATAGAGTTCGCGCGCCGCCACCCGGGTGGGAAGCGCGAAATACAGGCCATCGACCTGGCCTTGCGCATAGAGGCGAAAAAACCACGCCAGCGCGGCCTCGGTCTTGCCTGAACCGGTATCGGATTCGATGAGCAAGAGGCGGGCATCCTCGTCCAGGGGGATGGACTCCGCCAGGGCCTTCTGCAGGGGCGTGGGCGCGAAACCAAACGCCTGGACGAAGGGCTTCGGGTTGCGAATCGCGGGAGGAATGAGGCCAATGGCGCGCAGCGCCTGCTTGGCGGCCTGTGTGGCCAAGGCGCGGCGATCTTCATCCGGCCCGCGCCGGAAGGGGAAGAACTGGGTATCCGAGCCGATCCAGTCGGCCAGCATCAAGAGCCCTGCGAAGCGTTGCTGGAGGGTCGGCGTGGCATCGATGGGCTCGGTCCTGCCCGCGAACGCGCCAGGAAACGCCGCCCGCACGGCAGCGGCCAAGGCATCGAGGGCGGCCAGCAGGTCATAGCCTTCGCGCGAAGACCACAGCGCTGCCAGCTTTGCCCTATCGATGTTGGCGTTTTGGTAGTCGTTGATCGAAACCGGACGGCCATGGTGGGAGAGGCTGGCGATGAGCATCTGCAGGGCTTGTCCGTCATTTTCGAACCATTGGGCGATGTCCTCGAGCAAGGCGAGCCACTGGCGCGGCCAGCGGTCCCCAAGCTCTAACAACAGCGCCAGCGCCTCCAGGATATGCCCAGCCGTGTGCTTGGCGTTTGGATCGGCTTTGGCCTGGAAACCGACGTTGCACTTGCCGAAATCGTGCAGATAGGCCACAACCGCCAACCGATCCTTGGCGATTGCATCCAGCGGCCCCAGCCGCGCCAGATTGGGCAGTTCCAGCAATTGACGGAAGACCGCCGCCACATCCAGGCAGTGATCGGCAAGCGGATGTTCGGCACCGAGCGCTGTGCGCTTGCCCCAAGGGGTGCGTGGCATCGCGGCGGTCGTATTCATGGTCCATGGCTCCCAAAATAGTCTGGTCCTCAAGTGGGGAGCGTTCGCGGCGACGTCGTAGCGTCGCACCCGAACTTGCCTTGCAGCATAATCGACCAGTGGCTCAAAAACTGAGCCTGCCGTTCTGGAAGCCCGACCTGCGCGCACCATGAACCGCGTTGAACGCATATACAAGATCAATCAGCTGCTGCAGGCCCGGCGGGTCGTGCCGCTGGCGGCCTTTTTGACGGAACTCGATGTCTCGCGCGCGACCTTCAAGCGCGATTTGGCGTACTTGCGGGATCGGTTGCATGCCCCGATCGTCTGGGATCGCGAGGCAGGAGGCTATCGCCTCGCCCCCCAACCGGCGGTCGGACCGGCGTATGCGCTGCCTGGACTATGGTTTTCGGCCAGCGAGGCCTATGCGTTGCTGACGGCGTACAAGCTGTTTGCCGAGATCGAGCCCGGGGTGCTGAGCAACCACATCGCGCCGCTGCAGGCGCGCATCGCCGAGTTACTGCAGTCTTCGGGGCATGCCATGGAAGAGATCACTCGCCGGGTGCGCATCCTCGCCATGCACCAGCGCCGGATCACGCCCGAGTGCTTCGTGGTGGTCGCCCAGGCATTGCTTGAGCGGCGACGTCTTGCCCTCGAAGCTTACAACCGTGCGCGCAATGAAACGAATGCCCGCGTGGTCTCGCCGCAACGCCTGGTGCATTATCGCGACAACTGGTACCTGGATGCCTATTGTCATTGGCGGCGTGCACTGCGGAGCTTTTCGCTCGACACCTTGCAGCAAGTCAAGGTGTTGCCCATCAAGGCGCGCGACATCCCGGACAAAACGCTCGACGCCCATTACAGCAGCGCCTATGGCATCTTTTCCGGCAAGCCCAATGCCCATGCGGTGTTGCGTTTCGAACCGGCACGCGCCCGCTGGGTGGCGGCCGAATGCTGGCACCCGGCGCAAAAAAGCGAATGGCTTCCTGATGGCAGTTATCGCTTGACTCTGCCGTTTTCGGATGCGCGCGAGCTCGTGATGGATATCCTGCGTCATGGACGCAGTGTCGTGGTGGAAGCGCCAGACAGCCTACGGCAGATGGTGGCAGAGGAGATCGCGGCGATGGCGGCGAGCTACGCGCGCGGCGATCGTTCGACGTAATAGTCGCGCCGCCGGCCCTAGAAGCGCCCTCCCCCGCCGGGGTGGGCCTGGGAAGAGGTAACGGACATTGCGACGTTCATGGCTCGGGGTGGCAGGCATTTGCGTTACCCTGAAAGCCCTTGATGGTTGAGACGAGGGGGAAGCTTTCGTTGAGACGTAAATGTGGAAGTATTGCGTGCCGAGCCCGAACGGCGCGCCGCAGGCGGCGCGCCTGCCACCCGCGCTTGGGGCTCGTCGGCAAGGGATTGCCGACCTACGCTACCTGGTAGGAGGCCCGCTTGCGGGCCGAACCCGTTTGCCGTAGCGAGGTTTCGCGGGGGTTGTGACGTTGGGTTCGCGCCGCAAGCGGCGCGCCTTCCGAAGCGGTCTGTTGCTTGCCTCGGCTTTTCATGCTCTGAGGCAAGCGAGATGATCTCAGGCTGTCAAGGCTTGCTTCTAGGGCGCGGAAACCGGTCTAACAGCTACTCGGCGGGCGCTTTCCGCCAAAAACATCATCACCTGCCTTGCCCGCGCAAGGCATTCCGTGGAGCGGGGGCGTTGCCGTCGGGGCCTGCCCCTGACACGGCCCATCATCCGATGGGGCGCCGAGGGCTGTGGCCCCGGGGTATGGCCGCCCGGATTGTGCTCACTCAACGGTTATGCGTGTGCCCACGGGGGCGGCGGTCACGACCTTGGGCAGCTCGATGCGCAGCACACCGTTGCGATAGGTTGCGCGGGCGGCATCGGGTCTGACCTCGGCCGGCAGGGGGACGACCCGACGGAAGCTGCCGTAGGCGCATTGCATCACTCGCCAGCGGCCGTTGGTCTGCTCTCGCTGGAAGCGTTTCTCCCCCGAGACCACCAAGGCGTCATCGGTCACCTCGACCGAAAGGTCCTCCTTCTCCAGGCCGGGCACCTCCAGACGGACCACCAGGCGGTTGTCGTCCTCGAACACATCCCCGCCGAGCATGGCCCAACTGCGGCTTGGCAGCCAGGTCACGTCATCGACTTCGGCGGGCGCCGGCAGATCGGTCTTGTCGCTGGGCTTGAAGCGGGTGATGGCGCTGGCGGCGCTACGCCATAGGTGGCGCCACCCTTCGGCCACGTTGTCCCAAAGCTCGTGGACGCTTTCCTTGATGCGATCGAGTTTCATGTGACCTCCTTGTCAGCCAGGGGCACGATTGCCCCGTCCCGATATTTCGAGATGGCGTTAATTGGCGCCGGTTCAAGTCCTACCAGAGTGCGGCCACCGGCCATCTGGCTCGGGTCGCAGTGCAGCAGGCATGCATCGTACACTATCCGGGTGGACGGATCCGCCGCTCTCAAGGCAGCGGGAGGAAGACAGACAACCGGAGACCGCGCATGGAACAGAAGACGCAATGGAACATCACCTATTGGCTACTCGCCTTGATCCTGCTGCTCATGCTGCAGAACTGGTGGCAGACCTCGCGCAGCGTCGAGCCGGTGCCCTACAGCGAGTTCGAACGCGCTTTGGCCGAAGGGCGCGTGGAGGAGGTATTGGTGGGCGACCAGACCATCACCGGTAAATTGAAGTTCCCCGACGCCAAGGGCAAGCGCGTGATCGTCGCCACGCGCGTGGAGCCGGACCTCGCTGCCCGCCTGTCGCAATACGATGTGCCCTACGCGCGGGTGATCGAGAGCACCTTCCTGCGCGATCTGATGTCCTGGGTGTTGCCGGCAGTGGCCTTTTTCGCCGTTTGGTTCTTTTTGTTCCGCAAGTTCGCCGAGAAGCAGGGTATGGGCGGCTTCATGACCATCGGCAAGAGCCGCGCCAAGGTCTATGTGGAAAAAGATACAGGCGTGACCTTCAAGGACGTGGCGGGGGTGGACGAAGCCAAGGCGGAACTGGCCGAGATCGTCGCCTTTCTCAAGTCCCCGCAGGAGTATGGGCGTCTGGGGGCGCGTATCCCCAAGGGGGTGCTGCTGGTCGGCCCGCCCGGCACTGGCAAGACCCTGCTGGCCAAGGCGGTGGCCGGCGAGGCCGGCGTGCCTTTCTTCTCCATCTCCGGCTCGGAGTTCGTCGAGATGTTCGTCGGCGTCGGGGCGGCGCGGGTGCGCGACCTCTTCGAGCAGGCGCGGCAACGCGCACCGGCCATCATCTTCATCGACGAGCTCGACGCCCTGGGTCGGGCGCGCGGCGCTGGCGGTTTGATCGGTGGCCATGACGAACGCGAGCAGACCTTGAACCAACTGCTCACCGAGATGGACGGCTTCGACGCCTCGGTGGGGCTCATCATCCTGGCCGCCACCAACCGGCCCGAGATCCTCGACCCTGCCCTGCTGCGCGCCGGCCGCTTCGACCGCCAGGTGCTAGTGGACCGCCCGGACAAGAAGGGCCGCGCCGACATCCTGCGCGTACATGCCGGCAAGGTCAAGCTCGCCCCCGAGGTCGATCTGGACCAGGTCGCGGCGCTCACCACTGGCTTTTCCGGGGCAGACCTGGCCAATCTGGTCAACGAAGCGGCGCTCGCCGCCACGCGGCGCGGGGCGCAGGCGGTACAGATGCAGGACTTCACCACCGCCATCGAGCGCATCGTCGCCGGCCTGGAGAAGAAGAACCGCATCTTGAACCCCCAGGAACGCGAGACGGTCGCCTACCACGAGATGGGCCATGCACTGGTGGCGCTTGCCCTGCCTGGCACCGACCCCGTGCACAAGATCTCTATCATCCCGCGCGGCATCGGCGCCCTGGGGTACACCATCCAGCGCCCGACCGAAGATCGCTATCTGATGACCGCTGAGGAGCTGGAGAACAAGATCGCCGTGCTGCTGGGCGGGCGCGCGGCGGAGAAGCTCGTCTTCAGCAGGCTCTCGACGGGCGCCGCCGACGACCTGGCGCGCGCCACCGACATCGCCCGCGACATGATCACCCGTTTCGGCATGGACGAAGACCTGGGCTATATCGCCTATGAAGCGCAGCGCCCGCGCTTCCTCGATGTCCAGGAGCAAACGATGGGGGGCTGCCGTGTCTCCGAGAGCACCCAGGCGGCCATCGATCGCGCCATCCGCAGCCTCATCATGCGCGTGTTCGACCGCGCCTACCGCATCCTCGCCGACAACCGGGCGATCCTGGAGCGCGGCGCCAGGGAGCTCCTCGCCCGCGAGACCCTGGACGAGGCGGCCATCCGCGAGATCACGCGCGACCTCATCCCGGCGCAGCGCAGCGAACCGCAGGCACAGGCCGCCGAAGGGTGACCCCAGGCAGCCTCAGGCTCACACCACCTCTGCCTCCATCACCTGCTCGAAGACGAAGCGTCCGTCTTCGACATCGACGCGGATGATGTCCTTGGGCGCGAAGCGGCCGGCGAGGATCTCTTTCGCCAGCGGGTTCTCGATCTCCTGCTGGATGGCGCGCTTCAATGGCCGCGCGCCATAGACCGGATCGAAGCCCGCCTTGGCGAGTTCGGCGATCGCCGCGTCACTGACCTCCAGCTTCATGTCCATCTGCGCCAGCCGCTGTTCGAGACGCTTGAGCTGGATGCGCGCGATCTGGGCGATGTGCCGCTCGTCCAGGGCGTGGAACACCACCACCTCGTCGATGCGGTTGATGAACTCGGGCCGGAAATAGGCCTTGACCTCGGCCATGACCGCCAGCTTGATGACCTGATAGTCGTCGCCGGCCATACTCTGGATCATTTGGCTACCCAGGTTGGAGGTCATGACGATGACGGTGTTGCGGAAGTCCACGGTGCGGCCCTGGCCGTCGGTCAGCCGACCATCGTCCAGGACCTGCAGCAACACGTTGAACACGTCCGGATGCGCCTTCTCCACCTCGTCGAGCAGGATCACGGAATAGGGCTTGCGCCGCACCGCCTCGGTCAGATACCCCCCCTCCTCGTAGCCGACATAGCCCGGCGGGGCGCCGATCAAGCGCGCCACCGAGTGTTTCTCCATGAACTCGCTCATGTCGACCCGGATCATGTGCTCCTCGGAGTCGAACAGGAATTCGGCCAGGGCCTTGCACAGCTCGGTCTTGCCCACGCCGGTGGGCCCAAGGAAGAGGAAAGAGCCATAGGGCCGGTTGGGATCGGAGAGCCCCGCGCGCGAGCGGCGGATGGCATCCGAGACCACGCGCACCGCCTCGTCCTGGCCGACCACGCGCTGGTGGATGCGCTCTTCCATGTGCAACAGTTTGTCGCGCTCCCCCTGCATGAGCTTGGCAACCGGGATGCCGGTTGCGCGCGAGACCACCTCGGCGATCTCCTCGGCCCCCACCTGGGTGCGCAGCAGCTTGAACTCGCGTTTGCCTTCGCCCGCCGCCTCGGCCTGACGCAGTTGCGCCTCGAGCTGCGGCAGCCGGCCGTACTGGATCTCAGCCACCTTGTCGAACAGGCCTTTGCGCTGCAGGTCGGCCATCTGCGCCTTGAGCTGGTCGATCTCCTCTTTGATGTGTTGGGCGCCCTGCACCACGGCCTTCTCCGCCTTCCAGATCTCCTCCAGGTCGGCGTATTCCTTCTCCAGCTTGCGGATCTCCTCCTCCAGCAGGGCCAGCCGTTTCTGAGAGGCCTCGTCCTTCTCCTTGCGCACCGCCTCACGCTCGATCTTGAGCTGGATGAGCTTGCGGTCGAGCCGGTCCATCTCCTCCGGCTTGGAGTCGATTTCCATCTTGATGCGCGCGGCCGCCTCGTCGATCAGGTCGATCGCCTTGTCGGGCAGGAAGCGGTCTGTGATGTAGCGGTGCGACAACTCCGCCGCGGCGACGATGGCCGGGTCGGTGATCTCCACACCGTGATGCAACTCGTACTTCTCCTGCAGCCCGCGCAGGATGGCGATGGTGTCCTCGACACTGGGCTCGTCCACCAACACCTTCTGGAAGCGGCGCTCTAGCGCAGCATCCTTCTCGATGTACTTGCGGTATTCGTCCAACGTCGTGGCGCCGATGCAGTGCAGCTCGCCGCGGGCGAGGGCGGGCTTCAACATGTTGCCGGCGTCGATCGCCCCCTCGGCCTTGCCGGCGCCCACCATGGTGTGGATCTCGTCGATGAACAGGATGGCCTTGGGGTTACCGGAGAGCTGCTTGAGCACGGCCTTGAGCCGTTGCTCGAAATCGCCGCGGTACTTGGTCCCGGCCAGCAGGGCCCCGATGTCGAGGGCGTAGACGGTGGCGCCGGCCAGGATCTCGGGCACTTCGCCCTCGACGATGCGCCGTGCCAAGCCCTCGGCGATGGCCGTCTTGCCGACGCCCGCCTCGCCGACCAACAGGGGATTGTTCTTGCGTCGCCGGCACAGCGTCTGGATCACCCGCTCGAGCTCGCGCTCTCGGCCGATCAACGGATCGATGCGGCCGGACAGTGCCTGGGCGTTCAGGTTGACCGTGAAGGACTCGAGTGCCGAGGCGTTACTGGTCTCGCCCTCCTGCTCCTGACCGCCGCTGTCCGTGCGGCCTGCGGCGGCGCTCTCCTGCGGGGTCTTGGTGATGCCGTGGGAGATGTAGTTGACCACGTCGAGCCGGGTGATGCCCTGTTGTGTGAGGAAATGCAGCGCGTGCGAATCCTTTTCGCCGAAGATGGCGACCAGTACATTGGCCCCCGTCACCTCCTTCTTGCCGGAGGACTGCACGTGCAGGATGGCGCGCTGGATGACGCGCTGGAAACCGAGGGTGGGCTGGGTGTCGACCTCGCCGTCGCCGGCCACCTTGGGCGTATGTTTGTCGATGAAATCGGTCAGCTTGCGCCGCAGCTCGTCCATGTTGGCGGCGCAGGCGCGCAGTACGTCGGCGGCCGACGGGTTGTCGAGCATCGCCAATAGGAGGTGTTCCACCGTGATGAACTCATGGCGTTTCTGGCGCGCCTCCATGAACGCCATATGCAGGCTGACTTCCAACTCCTGGGCAATCATCGGTTTTCCTCCATGACACATTGCAGGGGGTGCTGGTGGCTGCGGGCGAACTCGATCACCTGGTGCACCTTGGTCTCGGCGATGTCACGCGGGTAGACACCCGCCACCCCCACCCCCTCATTATGCACTTTGAGCATGATCACGGTCGCGCGTTCGCGGTCCATCCCGAAAAAACGCTGCAGCACGTAGACAACGAACTCCATCGGCGTGTAGTCGTCGTTGAGCAGCAGCACCTTGTACAGCGGGGGCTGTGCGGTGCACGCCCGCTGGGAGATGACGGCCTGCTCGTCTTGGTGCTTGACCGGCATGACTGCGAGAGGGTGGTTCATCCAACCCTAATTTTGAAGACTCGACTTTTTTTTTCAAGACGTGTTGACGTTGGCCGGCGAGGCGCGTAAAAAGCGCTCGTTTGGTTCGAGTCGTGCCTGAGTAGCGGCTTGTGGCCAAGCAGTCTGTGTTCGTTTCCAGTCAAGGAGTTTTTGCATGGCTACTGGTACCGTGAAATGGTTCAACGACTCGAAGGGCTTCGGTTTCATCACCCCGGACGGGGGCGGTGAGGACGTCTTCGCCCACTTCTCCGCCATCAACATGAAGGGCTTCAAGTCCCTCAAGGAGGGGCAGCGCGTCTCCTTCGACGTGGCCGAAGGCCCCAAGGGCAAGCAGGCGGCCAATATCCAGACGCTCTGAGTCGCACCATCCACGCCGGGGGTTCGCGGCAGCACACCGCACGGCCCTTCGTCGAGACGCCGCCGACCTGATACAGCGGCGCATCACGCGAATTCCAAAGGCCTGAACCGCCGTTCGGGCCTTTTTTATTTCCGGGCCTGTGCTATACGTCAATCAGGATGACGGTGCAGGAGGGCACCATGAGCGAGGCTGAATCGACGCAGGACGACCCGTATCCCCTCCCGCGACTGAAGGGCGATCTGGCGCAACTGCTGGCCGGATTGGAGCGGCAGCGGGAAGATCTGGGGCCTATCGCCGATGAGCTGCTGTACTTGTTGCGCCAGCCGCCCGCCGATCCTGCCAATTCGTCTGATCCGTCATGATCGTCCCGCTCGCCCCTCACCATGAAAAGCCGAGGCGAGCAGCAGACCATCCCCCCGGTAGGAGCGCCGCTTGCGGCGCGAATCACAGACTGCCTGCCGCGAGGAAAATCGCCACAACGAACAGGTTCGGCCCGCAAGCGGGCCTCCTACCATCGGTGGCAGGGCTCGGGTTCGGCCCGCAAGCGGACCTCCTACCATCGGTGGTAGGTTTGGGGATTCGGCCCGCAAGCGGGCCTCCTACCTCGACGGTTGGAACGGGTAGATACTGTGATCGCCGTCAAGCGCAACCCAGCTCCAACCCATGCTTGCGGGGATCGAAAGGAAGCCAAGAC
>JBKBRS010000006.1:6628-30167 GCA_046292095.1 Thiobacillaceae bacterium | reverse complement strand
CTCCGCCTTGAGGCGAGCGGCGAATTCGTCCAGGGCGGCACGGGCCTCTGCGGAAAGCTGCACCCCGTCGGGCGGGAAGCGCAGGGTGTCATGGGTCATGACCACCTCATACAGGAGCTTGCCCTCGGCCAGCTTGCCGGCGGCGATGGCGCGGTCGAGGGCCTCCTGCGCGGTCTTGGAGACGGCGGTGATGCGCTCGTCATGATTCTTGAGCGTCGCATCGGCCTGGTCCAGGCGCCCCGCCAGCGCGCTGACCTGGGCGTCGGTGCGTTTGAGGCCGGCGTCCGTGCGGTCGCTACGCTGCTCCAGACTGGCCAGGCGCGCCTGCACGGGCTTGAGCTGGCCTTGCACGTATTCATGGACGTAGTCCTTGGTGGCGCAGCTGGTACTGGCCAGACCCAATAACAGAACGGCGGTGAGCGAAAGCATTTTCATGTGCGTCTCCAGGTTTTCGTTGCAACCTACTGTCTAGTCTAGCTTATCGTCCGCTTCAAGGCGAATCTTGAGGCCAGGGGGAAGGCCCTGGAGAGGTGAACGGTTGCATGAAAGGCACCGGTGTCTCGATCTCGATCGGCACCAGGGGCTCCTGCCCCTTCTCGGCATGTTCGCCGACCAGCCCTGGGAAGGCCATGACCAGCGCCACCATCAGCAGCTGGATGACGAGGAAGGGCACCGCGCCCCAGTAGATGTCGGCGGTGCGCACCGTCTTCGGGGCGACGCTGCGCAGGTAGAACAGGGCGAAGCCGAAAGGCGGGTGCATGAACGAGGTCTGCATGTTGATGCCCAGCAGCACCCCGAAAAATACCAGGTCTATGCCCAGCTTGGCCGCGACCGGGGCGAGCAGGGGGACGACGATGAAGGCGATCTCGAAGAAGTCGAGAAAGAACGCGAGCAGAAAGACGAGCAGGTTGACCAGGATGAGGAAACCGATCACCCCGCCCGGCAGGGCCTCGAACAGGCCCTCCACCCACAGGTCACCCTCCACCCCCTGGAAGACCAGGGAGAAGACCGTGGAACCGATCAGGATGAACAGCACGAAGCTGGTGAGCCGCAGCGTGCGCTCCAGGGCCTGTTTGAGCACGTCCAGGCTCAGGCGCCGCTTCGCCCAGGCGAGCAGCAGGGCGCCGACTGCACCCATGGCACCGCCCTCGGTGGGCGTGGCAATGCCCAGGAAGATGGTGCCCAGGACCAGGAAGATCAGCACCAGGGGCGGCAGCATCGTCAACAGCACCCGGCGCAACAGGGCTGTGCCATGCAGCGTGCGCGCCTCGGCCGGCAGGGCGGGCACGGCCGCCGGTCGGCCCACACTGACAGCCGCGACGTAGAGGAGATAGAGGGCCGTGAGCAACAGTGCCGGCAGCAGAGCGCCGTGATACATGTCGCCGACCGACACGCCGAGCTGGTCGGCCAGCACGATGAGGACCAGGGAGGGGGGCAGGATCTGGGCGAGGGTGCCCGAGGCGGCGATCACCCCGGTGGCCAGGCGCGGGTCGTAGCCATAGCGCAACATGATTGGCAGGCTGATGAGCCCCATGGCGATCACCGAGGCGGCCCCCACCCCGGTGGTGGCCGCCAGCAGCGCGCCGACCAGGACCACGGCATAGGCGAGCCCGCCGCGCACCGGGCCGAAGAGCTGGCCCATGGTGTCGAGAAGATCCTCGGCCATGCCGCTTCGCTCCAGGACCAGGCCCATGAAGGTGAAGAAGGGGATGGCGAGCAGGGTGGCGTTCGACATGATGCCGAAGATGCGCTCCGGCAAGGCCTGCAGCAGGGAGAATTCGATCAGCCCCATCTGCATGCCGATCAGGGCGAAGAGCAGGCCGTTGGCGGCCAGGGCGAAGGCGACCGGATAGCCCAGCAGCAGGAATACCACCAGGCCAAGGAACATCAGCGGGGCCATGAGCTCCGCGCTCACACCGTCTCCTCCGCCGACTCACGCACGGGCTCCAGGTCTCCCGTGAGGATTGCGGCCTGTTTGATTGCCTCGGAGAGGCCCTGGAGCAGCAACAGGGCAAAGCCCACGGGGATGGCCAAGCGGATCGGCCCGCGCGCGCGCCCGCGGGCGTCCGGCGAGCGCTCGCCGATGGCGTAGGCGGTCTCGAAGCCACGCCAACTGAGCCAGACGATCAGGGCGCAGACCGGCATCAGGAACAGCAAGGTGCCCAGCAGATCGATCCAGGCGCGGGTGCGCGCGGACCAGCGGTTGTAGAGCACGTCGATGCGCACATGACCGTTGTGGCGCAGGGTGTAGCCCGCCCCCAGCAGGAAGATCAGGGCGAACAGATACCACTGGATCTCCAGCCAGGCGTTGGAGCTCATGTCCAGGCCATAGCGGGCGACGGCGTTGCCTGCGGAGATGAGGACGGCGGCGAGCACCAGCCAGCAGGTGAAGCGCCCGACACCCTCGTTGAGGGCGTCGATCGCGCGGGCGAGCGTGAGCAGCCCTCTCACGCTTGACCCCTCACTGCCCCGCCACCGTCATGCGGTCGATCAGGATGGACCCCACCCGCCGGGAGCCGCGCACCTCGACGTCGCTGCCGATGGCCTGGATGCCCATGAACATGTCCTTGAGATTGCCGGCCACGGTGATCTCCTCCACCGGATAGGCGATGACGCCGTCCTCCACCCAGAAGCCGGCAGCCCCGCGCGAATAGTCGCCGGTGACCATGTTGAGCCCATGCCCGAGCAGCTCGGTGACCAGCAGGCCGGTCCCCATCCGCCGTAGCAGACCCTCGAAGTCCTCGCCGGTGGAGGGGATGATCAAGTTGTGGTTGCCGCCGGCGTTGCCGGTGCTTTTCATACCCAGCTTGCGGGCACTGTAACTGCCCAGAAAATAGCCTTGCACCACACCGTCGCGGACGACGTCGCGGTCGTGCGTGGCCACCCCCTCGTGATCGAAGGGGGCACTGGCGAGCCCGCGCGGCAGGAAGGGGCGCTCGTGGATCTGGACGAAGGCCGGGAAGACCTGTTTGCCGAGGCTGTCAAGCAGGAAACTGGATTTGCGGTACAGGTGCCCCCCCGACACGGCCGAGACGAAGCTGGCGATCAGCGAGCTCGCCACGGGCGCCTCGAACAGCACGGGGCACTGCCGCGTACCGAGCTTGCGGGCATTGAGCCGCCGCACTGTGCGCTCGCCCGCGCGCCGACCAATCGCCTCCACCGCCGCCATATCTTCGGCGGCGCGCGCCGTGTCGTACCAATAGTCGCGCTGCATGGCACCGCCCTCCTCGGCGATCACCGCGCAGGAGACGCTGTGGCGCGTGCTCGGATAGCCGCCCATGAAACCGAGGGTGTTGGCGTAGATGAACTGGGAGGCCTGGGTGCTCACCGTAGCCCCCTCGGAGTTGCGGATGCGCGCATCGACCGCCAGGGCCGCGGCCTCACACGCACGGGCCAGGGTGATGGCCTGCTCGACCGGCAGGTCCCAGGGGTGGTAGAGGTCCAGGTCGGGCACCTCGCGGGCCAGCAGGTCGGCGTCGGCCAATCCCGCACAATCGTCTTCGGCGGTGTAGCGGGCGATGACCAGAGCCTTTTCGACCGTGCGTCTGAGTGCATCCTCGGAGAAATCCGAGGTGGCGGCATGTCCCCGCCGTTGACCGATGTAGACGGTGACCGATACACCCTTGTCCTTGTTGTATTCGAGGGTCTCGACCTCGCCCTTGCGTACGGTGACGCTTTGCCCGGAACCTTCGGAGACCTCGGCCTCCGCGGCGCTCGCGCCGCCGGACTGGGCCAGCTCCAGGACACGGCTCGCCAGTACGCGGAGGGATTCGATGGAGTAGGAGAATGGTGTGTCGGACACGGTGTCGGTCTTTTTTACGGTGAGGATACCGCTATCATAACAAGCCTGACCCGCCGTTCCGCCCTTGCCCATGGACCCGACGCAACCGCCGAGCAAGACCCGGCTCAAGAAGGAGATGCACGCACTGCAGGCGCTCGGCACCGCCCTTGTCGGCCTGAGCCCGCAGCAGCTCGAGCGCATGGACCTGCCGGAGACGCTGCACGAGGCCGTGCTCGAGGCGCAGCGTATTCGCGGCCATGAGGCGCGCCGCCGCCAGTTGCAATACATCGGCCGGCTCATGCGCAACATCGATGCAGAGCCGATCGCCGCGCAGCTTGCCCATGTGCAGGGGGAATCGGCTGCGGCCAAGGCCGAATTCCATGCCGTGGAGCGCTGGCGCGCCCGCCTCCTCGAAGACGATACGGCCCTGGGCGAGTGGCTGGCGACTCATCCGGGCTGCGACGCGCAGATGCTGCGTCAGCTCATCCGCAATGCCAGGCGCGAGGCGGCCGAAGGCAAGCCGCCGCGCGCGAGCCGCGCCCTGTTCCGCCTGTTGCGGGATGCGCAGCAGGCTTGACCACCGGCGGACGACGACCGGCGAACGGGTTTTTGGCACCCTCCGACGGTTTGTCGGATTTTTTTACACCTGGATGACGCCACCTGACTCGAAACCCCATGACAAGGACACCGTGACACTTGGCATGACGATTGCATGGTGCAGCCCCTGAGTCATCAAGACCACAAAGAAGCCCATGCTGGACAACAACGACCTGCATCCGCTTTCCATCCCCGCCCACGCCCAGCCCCCCATCCTCATCCAGCTGCTCGACATCCTGGGCGGCGAGCCGGCCCTGCCGGCCGGCTGTGCCGAGCTGTTGGGGTTGGACCCCGCACTGGTGCTGTGGGTCATGAGCACATCGGCGCAGACCGGCAGCAGCCAACATATTCCGCCACTGGACACCGCGCTGCAACACGTCAGCCTGCCGGGGCTCAAGCTGCACGTCGCCGGCGAGTCCCTTGAGCTGCTGGCCAAACGCCATGGCGGTTCAGAGCGCACACAGGCCTGGCGACAGGCCTTGCGTTGCGCTTTCCTGTGCGAAGGCATAGCGCGCGAGCTGGCCTATCCGCATCCGCACGAGGCCTATCTGGCGGGTCTTCTCCACAACCTCGGCCCCATCCCCCCCGTTGGCTGGGATCTAGACCACCTGCTGCAGGAACGCGACGCGGCCCTGGCGCGGCGTGTCGAGACCTGGCGCTACCCCAGCCTGCTGGCAGACGCCCTGCGCTATCAGCACTGGCCCTTTCATGCCATGCGCGACGCGGCCGGCATCGTGCAGATGCTGTGGGCCGCGCGTTCTCTGTCCGAACAGGACGGCCGTGCGTCCGAGGCAGACATTGCGCTGATGCTGGGCCTATCCCCGGCGCGCCTGAGCGAGTTGCAGTCCACCGCCCATGCACGCACAGAGACCATCCTCGAACGCAACCTGGGCGGCACCAAGGCCTTCGGCAGCCTGCAGGAGATGCCGCTCCAGCTGCATAAGGCGCTCGGCCGCTTTCTGTTGCTGGAAGGCTTTGCCGCACGACGTGCCGATCAGCCCCCCCTCTGGCCTCACTGGCCCAGCTGGCCACGCACCTCCGGGAGGCGCACGGACTCGTCCAGCCGATCTATCTCGAATTCGGGGACGGCCGGCTGGTGGTACGCCGGCTGCCGGGACATGCACCCCCGCCGGCCCTGACCCTGCCGACTGAAGGCAGCGACACCGCTGCTGCCATGGCCTTTCAATGGAACCGGCCGATCACGGCGATCACCGTGAATCAGGCAGGGGTGAGCCTGCTCGACACCCAGCTCGCCCGCCTAGCCGGTCTCGAGGGGCTACTGGCCATCCCCATCGGCGGCGACACGCCAACGGGGGTGTTGCTGACCTGCGGCTATCGCGGCCAGCTCAGCCAATTGGGCGAAGAACAGGCCTATCTCAGCAAGCTGGGGCGTCTGGCCGCGCCGGTGGCCGGTACACAGGCGGCGCCCGAGGCGGCCCCGGCCGAGCCGGCCGGGTCCTGGCAGATGCGCAGCCGCCAGCTCGCCCATGAGATCAACAACCCGCTGGGCATCGTCAAAAACTACCTGGCCCTGCTGCGGGTCAAGCTGGGTGACGACCCGGCTACCGCCGACGAACTGCGCATCATCCAGGAGGAGCTCGGCCGTATCGCCCGCATCGTGCAAAGCCTTGCCGGTGAGCCGATCACCGCTACGCAGCCCTTACAGGCGGTCGACATCAACGCCCTGCTGACCGATCTGGCACGGGTCGCCGCAGCCGGTCCCCGGGTGCAGAAAGGGGTGGGCATCGATCTGCACCTCGACGAGACCCTCCCAGAACTACTTGCGATGCCGACAAACTGCGCCAGCTGCTGTTGAACCTCCTGCTCAACGCCGTGGAGGCCGCACCCGAACAAACCAGCGTCACGGTCGAGACCCACCGCCTCGTCAATCATCGGCAGGAGCGCCTAGCGGAGGTCCTGGTGAGCAACAGCGGGCCAGAGATCGCCCCAGAACTACTGGCACACCTGTTCGAGCCGGTCGACAGCGGCAAGGGCGGTGAGCACGCCGGCCTCGGCCTGGCAATCGTCCGCGACCTGGCCATCGCCCTGGGTGCGAGCGTGTCCTGCCGCAGCCATGCGGGCCTGACCACCTTCCAGGTCCTGTTGCCGCTGAACGGGTCCCCCTCGGCTGAGGCCCCGGCCTGAGGGGCCTTGTGCGCCGTCTCAACTGGTGCTAGAAAGCGACCACCACGCATCCTCGTCGCAACCCAGGAGATCGAGGCAGGCGTCATGCAAACACAGGATACAAACCCGCTCAACATCCTGGTGGTCGAGGATGAGCCCCGCTACCTGGAGAGCACCCGTCTGTTGCTGCGGCACTACGGCCACGCGGTGACCCCGGCCAAGGACCTCGCCCAGGCACGCGCGGCGTTGCTAGCGCAGCGCTTCGACCTCCTGCTGCTCGACCTGCACTTGCCTGATGGCGTCGGCCTCGACCTGCTCAATAGCGAGGCCGAGCGGCTCAAGCAGACCCTGGTCATCGTCATCAGCGGCGACGCCACCCTGGACGTGGCCCTGCAGGCCTTGCGCATGGGGGCCTATGACTTCCTGCGCAAGCCCTATGAGCCGGAGGAGCTGCTCAAGAGCCTGCGCAACGCCGCGCGCGAGCTCGGTCTCGCCCGTGAAAACCACACGATCCAGGAGCGCCTGGCGCATTCGGAGCAATGGCATCGCTTCCTGGTCAACAACTCGCCCGACATCATCTACACCCTCGATGCCGAGGGGCGTATCAGTTTCGTCAACGACAGCATTGAGACGATCACCGGCCAGTGCAAGGCCGATCTGCTCGGCGAACCATGGGAGACGCTGGTGGTGGAATCGGAGCGCGAGGCCGCGCGCTGGCACATCAACGAGCGGCGAACCGGTGAGCGGGCCACCCGCAACTTCGAGCTGCTGCTCTACCGGCACGCACCGGTTGAAGCGGCGCAGCCCGAACACGCCCGCGTGGTCGTCGAGGTCTCGGCCACCGGCATGTACCAGGACCTGCCCGAGGGCGGTCGCCGTTTCCTCGGCACCTATGGGGTGGCGCGCGACATCACCGAGCGCAAGAAGGCCGAGGCGACCATTACCTTCCAGGCCTATCACGATCAGCTGACCGGACTGCCCAACCGGGCGTTGTTCAAGGACCGGGTGACCCAGGCCATCGCCCATGCCCGCCGGCACGGTTTGATCCTGGCCGTCATGTTCCTGGACCTGGACCGCTTCAAATCGGTCAACGACACCCTGGGCCACCTGGTGGGCGACGAACTGCTGCAACTGGTGAGCCAGCGCCTGCGCCACTGCCTGCGCGAGGGCGACACCCTGGCGCGCATCGGCGGCGACGAATTCCTGCTGTTGCTGCCGCACATCCGCACGCGCGACAACGCCGCCTACATCGCCGAGAAGATCCTGGCGGCGCTCAAGACCCCCTTCCACCTCAACGGCCACGAGCTCTACATCTCGGCCAGCATCGGCATCGCCATCTATCCGAACGACGGCATCAGCCACGAGACCCTGATCAAACACGCCGACATCGCCATGTACAGCGCCAAGGACGAGGGGCGCAACGACTACCGCTTCTTCGACTCGGGCCTGAACCAGCACCTGACCGGCCGCATGGCCTTGGAGACCGATCTGCGCCGGGGGCTGCAGCGCGGCGAGTTCGAGATGCACTACCAGCCCAAGGTCGACATCGGCAGTGGCCGCATCGTCGGCATGGAGGCGCTCATCCGCTGGCGCCACCCGCAACGCGGTCTGGTACACCCGGACGAATTCATCGCTATCGCCGAGGACAGCGGTCTGATCACACCCATCAGCGAATGGGTCCTCGACAGCGTCTGTCGTCAGGCGCGCAGTTGGCAAGACATGGATCTGCACCCCACCGCGCTGGCCGTCAACCTGCCAGCCCGCCACATCGAACACCCCGATTTCGTCGATGAGTTCGTCCGCCTGCTGCGTGACTATCGGCTGAGCGGTGGGGGCATCGGCATCGAGATCACCGAGAGCACCCTCATGCGCGACATGGAGGGCTCGGTGCACAAACTCAAACAGCTCTCCGACATGGGGGTGGAGATCGCCATCGACGACTTCGGCACGGGCTATTCGTCGCTCGCCTATCTGAAACGGCTGCCCGTGCATGTGCTCAAGATCGACCGCAGTTTCGTGCACGACCTCGACCATGCCGACAGCGGCCCCCACTTGGTGGCCGGAATCGCCGCCATGGCCAAGGGGCTGCACCTGGGCCTGGTGGCCGAGGGTGTGGAGACGCAGGCCCAGCTCGAGTGCCTGCGGCAGATCGGTTGCGATGCCTATCAGGGGTTCCTGTTCAGTCATGCCCTGACCGTCGACGAGGCCACCCGCATGCTGCAGTCCTGCCGGTCGACGGCGACGCTGCACTGAACCGGTCCGGGTGAGGGGACAGCGACCGGCTGACGCGGCATAATCCGCTGCGTGCAAGCAGCCGAAAACATCCCGCGAACGACGCGCGCCCAATGGCGGGCGGCCTGGTCGCTGGCCCCCTACGTCTGGCAGTACAGGGGGCGCGTCCTGGCGGCCTTTGCCCTGCTCATCTTGGCCAAGCTCGCCAACGTCTCCGTGCCGCTCGCGCTCAAGGAGATCGTCGACCACCTCCAGGCACCCGACACAGCGCTTTTCCTGCCCCTGCTGTTCATCGTCCTGTACGGTCTGCTGCGCTTCGGTAACACCGCCTTCACGGAGCTGCGCGACAGCATCTTCGCGCGGGTGCTGCAACGCGCCATGCGCGGCGTCATCTTCGACGTCTTCCGCCACCTGCATCAGCAGTCGCTGCGCTTCCACCTGGAGCGTCGCACCGGCGGGCTCGCCAGCGACATCGAGCGCGGCGCGCGTTCCATCCGTTTTCTCATCAACTTCTCGCTGTTCAACATCGGCCCCACCCTGCTGGAGATCCTGATGGTGGCCGGTATCCTGTTTGCCAAATACGACCCCTGGTTTGGCGGCATCACGCTGGCCACCCTTGCGGTGTACATCGCCTTCACCGTGCTGGTCACCAACTGGCGGCTGGAATTCCGCCGCGCCATGAACGAGACCGACGCAGCGGCCAACGCGCGTGCGGTGGACGGCCTACTCAACTACGAGACGGTCAAATACTTCAACAACGAGGATTACGAGGCCGCCCGCCTGAAAGAGGCCCTCAAACGCGCCGAGGACGCTGCGGTCAAGAGCGAGGTGTCGCTAGCGCTGCTCAACGTCGGCCAGGCGGCGATCATCGCCGTGGGGGTCACCGCCATGATGTGGCTGGCGGCCCTTGGCGTGGCCGAGAAGCGCATGACCATCGGCGACCTGGTGCTGGTCAACGCCTATCTGATCCAGCTCTTCATCCCGCTCAATTTCCTCGGCACGGTCTATCGGGAGATCCGCAATGCGCTCACAGACATGGAAAAACTCTTCGGGCTGCTCAACCGCCAGCCCGAGATCCTCGACGCGCCGGATGCCAAACCGCTCGTCGTCAGCCGTGGCGAGGTGCGCTTCGAGGATGTCTTCTTCGCCTATGATCCGCACCGACCGATCCTACAAGGGGTGAGCTTCGTCATCCCGGCCGGACGCAAGGTGGCGGTGGTCGGTGCGAGCGGGGCCGGCAAGTCGACGCTGGCGCGGCTGCTCTTCCGCTTTTACGACGTGACCGGCGGGCGTATCCTGATCGACGGCCAGGACATCCGCAGCGTGACGCAAAAGAGCCTGCGCGCCGCCATCGGCATGGTGCCGCAGGACACCGTGCTGTTCAACGACACACTCTATCACAACATCGCCTACGGCCGTCCGGAGGCCACCCGGGAGGAAGTGCTGGCGGCGGCGCGCGCCGCCCACCTGGACCGCTTCGTCGCCACTCTGCCGGAGGGCTATGAGACGCGGGTGGGCGAGCGGGGGCTCAAGCTCTCCGGCGGTGAGAAACAGCGCGTGGCCATCGCCCGCGCGATCCTCAAGAACCCGCCCATCCTGGTCTTCGACGAGGCCACCTCCTCTCTCGACAGCAGCACCGAGCAGGCCATCCTGGCGGAACTGAAGCGCATCTCGGTGAACCGCACCACCCTGGTGATCGCCCACCGTCTCTCCACGGTGGTGGACGCCGACGAGATCCTGGTGTTGGAGGCCGGGCGCATCGTCGAGCGCGGCCGGCACGCCGAGCTGCTCGCCCTCGAGGGCCGCTATGCCGAGCTCTGGCGGCTGCAGCTGCGCGAGAAGGTGGAGGCCGAGGCGGCGACCGGGTCGGCAGCCGTCGTCAATGGCCTGCCGACCTCCATGCCCGTTTGACGGTCACTCGAACTCCATCGCCCAGAACACCCGGCCGGCGTTCACCCGCGCGAGTTCCTCGGAGGTGTGCAGGTGCAGGTACTCCGACTGGTCGATCTTGTAGGCGTCGTCCAGACTGCCACCGCGGGCGATCAGCTCGGCGATGCGCGCGCGCAGGTCCACCAGATAGTCACGCGTCCAGCGCCGCACGGTGGCCATGTCGGTGGGCCCGCCGTGGCCGGGGATGACGATCTCGGCACCCAGCTTCTCGAATTCGTCCCAGATGCGGATCCAGCGGGCGGTATCGGTGTCCTCGAACACCGGCAGCATGCGCACGTGGAAGGCGGTGTCGCCGGCGATGACCAGCTTCTTGTCCGGTAGCCAGACCATGGTGTCGCCGTGGTGGTGGGCGTTGCCCAGGTGCAGCACGGTGATCTTCCAGCCACCCATCGACAGGTCCAAACGATCCTCGTAGACGATGTCCGGCTTCGACACCGTGGTGCGGAAGGCCTTGTCGCGCGCACGCCGGCGCATGGTCTCCAGCAGCTCGTAGCCGTACTTCTCTATGTAGGCGGCGGTGTCGCGGTGGGCAACGACCTTGGCGCCCTGCGCCTGCCAGTAGCTCATGCCCAGCATGGCGTGGCCCTGGCCGTTTTCCAGGACCACGTACTTAACCGGCTTGTCCGTGATCTTGCGGATCTCGTCGTGCAGGCTGGCGGCGAGCAGCCAGTTGTCGCCGGCGTTGACGACGATGACCCCCTCGTCGGTGACGATGAAGGAGAGGTTGTTGTTGTGGCCGGAGTTCTCATAGGTACCCGGGGCAGTCGCAGCGATGGCCGACCACACGCCGGGGATCACCTCCTGCGGGCGGGCGTAGAGGAAGCTTGCGAGGTCGTGGTCCGGCAGCCGTACCGGGAAACCCGCCGAACGCCACTTGAAGTAGCCATCGGCCAGGTTGTAGACCTCGCGGTAGCCCATGTGCATAAGGGTGTCGGCCGCCAGGGGGCTGCGCTGGTTCACCCCGCAATAGACGACGATGGGGTCGTCTTGTCGGGCACCAGTGACTCGATCTGGAACTCCAGCCAGCCGCGTGTGATGTTGAGGAAATGGGTGGCCTCGATGTGGCCGCCCAGCAGATTGAGTTCTGCCGGCGTGCGCACGTCCACGACCACCGTCTCGGGTCGGTTTTGCAACAGGGCTGCGAGCTGCTCGGAATCGAGGTTGACGATGCGTTGGTTGACCGCGTCGAGCAGGCCCTGGGCATAGGCCGGGACAGGGGGCGGCTCCGGCACGAGGAATTCCCCGCCCTGCGGGGCCTGCCAGAAGGTCTGGGCGCTGGCGGCGCCGCTCAGGGCGAGTGCCAGGGCCGCAAGCGGCAGCGTCCTGAATCGGCTGCGCAATAAGCGCCCCATCCGATTGGCGAGCTTAACATATCGTGTGACAAGCCCAGGCCAGGTGAGACGTTCAAGCCTGGGTCTGGTCATCCGTGATTCCAAAAGTCTTCCTGGCATAGAGTTCCAGTCGGGTGGCCGTGGTCAATAGCATGTCCGTGCGCGCCGCGAGGGCATTGATAAAGGCCGTCTTACGATCATCGGCGAGATCATCGTCATGCGCAGCCTGATTGCGCAGGGCACGCAGCGCGCGCCAGTCGTCGGCGCTGTCGAGCAGCCCCAGCTTCTCCATACGACTCAAGACCGCATTCATGTCGGTGGCATCCTCACCCGACAGGACGATGACCTCGTGCATCGCATTGCCAAGGAGGTCCTGCAGTTTGCCAAAGCGCTTGATCAAGGCGGAGACCGATTCCAACGCTTCGGGCGCCAAGGCATCGACGCTCGCCAATGGGTAGGGCAAGCGCTGCCTGCTGTAGCGCAGGTACCCGGCCAACTGGGCGATGGCAGCGAGCTTGAGGGCAAGCAGCCGACGCCGCTCTAGCAACAGGGTATTCACGTCAGAGGTATACCAGTGGCGCGGGCGATATGGGTGATCGGTCGCTCCGGTGAGTCTGGTGCGGCGAACACGAGGTCCACGGAGAGCCCCAGGCGATATTCGAGATCGGCTTGCAGCTGAGCCTGGCGCCAAGGGTCAGGTAGCCGCGGCGTCTCGATGAGCAGGTCGACATCGCCGCCATTGGCGCTGTCATCGCTGCGCGAACCAAACAGCTGCACATGCGCGCTTTCACCCAGCCAATGGCGGGTGCGGGAAAGGATGATCTCGATTTGCTGCGGCGTCAGACGCATGCCCTAAAACTAGCATGCGTCGCAACCGTCGCACAGCCGTTTATTCGTCCCAGCGGGGATCGCGCACCTCCACCCAGCCATCCTCCACCCGCACCGGCAGAACGGCGACGGCCTCGTAGGCGGGCGGGGCGGTGACCGCGCCGGTGCGCAGGTCGAAGCGGGCGCCGTGGCGCGGGCAGACGATCTCGCAGCCATCCAGCGCGCCGCTGGCCAGCTCGCCGCCGTCATGAGTGCAGACATCCTCGATGGCGTACAGGCCTTCGGGCAGGTGGAAGACCGCGACCCGCACCCCATCCACATCCACCACCCGGCGGCTGCCGACCGGGAAATCGGCCAGTGGCGCCACCTGCTGCCAATCGCTCATGGGAAGATCCCCAGTTGCAGCCGCGCCGCCTCGCTGGCGCGCGCCGGGGTCCAGGGCGGGTCCCAAGCGAGTTCGACACGACACTGGGACACCCCTTCGACCGCCTCCACCGCCCGCGCCACCTGGCCCGGAAAGGTCTGCGCGACGGGACAGCCGGGCGCGGTGAGCGTCATGCGGACCGCCACCTGACCCTGCGCGTCGATGTCGAGGTCGTAGATCAGGCCCAGGTCATAGATGTTGACCGGGATCTCGGGATCGTTGATCCGGCGCAGGGCCTCGATCACCCGCTCTTTCAACGCGTCGTCCACGGCCTTGGGGCGCAGCAGATCGAAGCGTTTCATGCCGCCGTCCGCTCCACGGGTTGCGGGCAGTAGGGCACCGGGTCCTCGGTGGTGACCGTCTCCTGCCGGTTCTCCAGGGCCGCGAGAAGGGTGTGCCAGGCCAGCGTCGCGCACTTCACGCGCATGGGGAATTCCTTGACCCCGGCGAGCACCATCAGCTTGCCCACGCCCTCGGTGGGGCCGTCGTCGGCCAGCATGGCGTGCACGCGGTCGAACAGGGCGAGCACCTCGTCCACCCGCTTGCCCTGGATCGCCTCCATCATCATCGAGGCAGAGGCAATGGACACCGCGCAGCCGGCTCCTTCGAAGCCGGCCGCCTCGATGACACCGTCTTTGACCTTGAGGTGGACCTCGATCTCGTCGTTGCACAGGGGGTTGAACCCGTGTGCATGGTGGTCGGCCCCAGGCGGGTTCTCCGGATAGTGGCGTGGATGCCGGTTGTGCTCCAGGATCATCGCCTCGTAGAGTTCACGCAGCTGTTCGTCGCTGATCATGCTCATTTGATCGACTCCCCTATCTCATTCAAACGGGCTGTGATGCGTGGCATCAACCAATCGTTAAGGCCGGCCTCGGCGACGAGGCCCAAGGCCTCGCCGGCGAAGGCGGCAAGCAACAGACGCCGTGCCTCGACGCGGCCGATGCCGCGCGCGCGTAGGTAGAACAAGGCGTCCTCCGACAACCGCCCGACCGTCGCCCCGTGGCTCGCCTGCACCTGGTCGGCGTAGATCTCCAGCTGCGGCTTGGCGTCGATCTCGGCATGCGGGGAGAGCAGCAGGTTGCGACTGTCCTGGCGGGCGTCGGTCCCGTCGGCGCCGGGCCGGATCAACACGCGCGCGTCGAAGATGCCGCGGCCGCGGCCGGCCGCCACGCCGCGATAGGTAGTGCGGCTCGCAGTGCCCGACACGGCGTGCTCGACCCGCAGATGTTGGTCGCTGTGGCGGCGGCCATCGGCGAGGAACAGGCCATCCAGGCGGCAGGCCGCGCCGGCGCCAATGAGCGTCAGATGCAGCTCGTGCCGGCACACCCGCCCCGCAAGGCTCAGGTCGAGTAGGGCATAGCGACTCTCCGCCGCCAGGCGCGCAGCGGTGAGCCCGGTGTGGGTGGCGGCGGCGCCCTCCTCGATGAGCCGGACATGGGTGAGCCGCGCCCCCGGTTCGAGTTCGATCTCGGTCACCGGGTTGCACCAGTAGTTCGCCGCTGTGGCGCCGGTGTAGCGCTCCACGACCACGGCCTCGGCCCCGGCCTCGAGGCGGATCAGCGAGCGCGGGTGCAGCATGGCCTCCGGCTCGCCGGCGAGGAAACGCAGGAACACGGGCCGCTCCAGACGCTGACCGCGCGGCACCGTGAGGTAGCCGCCGCCCTTCCAGAGCGCTGCGTTGAGGGCGCTGAGCGCCGTGCCCGGTGCCAGGGTCTGGGCCGCGGCCAGGTCGCCCTCCGCCAGGGCGCGCAACAGGGTGGTGGGCAAAGTACTCCGGGTCTCGACCAGGCGCTCGCCGGCGAAGATCAGATCATGCCCCGGCGCCTCGTCGATCACCGGCTGTGTGTCTTGTGCCGCCGGATGCAAGGGCAGCCGGGCGAGGTGGTCGAGGGCCGTGTAGCGCCAGTCCTCCTGCCGTGTGTGCGGCAGACCCTGGGCGAGATAGTGCTCCAACGCCACGCGCCGCGACTCGGTTAGTGTGGCGGGCGCGGGGATGTCGGTCCAGGCGGCGGGGATCATGGCCGCGCCTCCCGTCCGGCCTCACCCCTCCCCTCGCCCGCCTGCGGGAGAGGGGCCGGGGGAGAGGGTTCAGTCAACCAACCGTAGCCCTTGGCCTCCAACTCCAGGGCGAGCTCGCGCCCGCCGCTGGCGACGATGCGGCCGTCGGCCAGCACATGCACGTGATCCGGGGTGATGTGGTCGAGCAGCCGCTGGTAGTGGGTCACCAGCAGGATGGACCGCTCCGGGCCGCGCAGGGCGTTGACCCCGCGCGCGACAATCTTGAGCGCGTCGATGTCCAGCCCAGAGTCGGTCTCGTCGAGGATGGCGAGCTGCGGCTCGAGCATGAGCATCTGCAGGATCTCATTGCGCTTTTTCTCACCGCCGGAGAAGCCCTCGTTGACGCCACGGTATAGCATGGCCTCATCCATCTCCAGCAGCTTCATGCTGGCCTTGACCCGCTCCAGAAAGTCGAAGGCGTCCAGCTCCGGCAAACCCTTGCGGCGGCGCTGGCTGTTGACCGCCTCCTTCAGGAGCTGCACGTTGGCCACCCCCGGGATCTCCAGCGGGTACTGGAAGCCCAGGAACAGCCCGGCCCAGGCGCGTTCCTCGGGCGCCAGGACCAACAAGTCATGCCCCTGCCAGGTCACGCTGCCGGCCGTGACCGTATAGCCCCCGCGCCCGGCCAACACAAGGGCAAGCGTGCTTTTGCCCGACCCGTTGGGGCCCATGATGGCGTGTACCTCGCCCGGCCGGATGGTGAGGCTGATGCCTTTCAATATCGGCTTGTCGCCGATGGAAACATGCAAATCCTTGATCTCCAGCATGATGCGCTCCTCTGATTCCTGAACCCTTTTACCCAACTGCCCCTTCGAGGCTTACGCTCAAGAGCTTCTGTGCCTCGACCGCGAACTCCATGGGCAGCTCCTTGAACACCGCCTTGCAGAAGCCGTTGACGATCATGTTGACGGCGTCCTCCTCGGTGAGCCCGCGCGCGCGCAGGTAGAAGAGCTGGTCCTCACTCACCCGGCTGGTGGTCGCCTCGTGCTCGACCTGGGCCGTGGGGTTTTTCACCTCGATGTAGGGGAAGGTGTGCGCCGCACAGTTCGGTCCCATCAGCAGCGAGTCGCACTGGGTGTGGTTGCGCGCCCCCTCCGCCTTGTCCAGGATACGCACCAGACCCCGGTAGGCGTTGCGGCCGCGGCCGGCGGAGATGCCCTTGGAGACGATGGTGGAACGCGTGCGGCGGCCGATGTGGATCATCTTGGTGCCCGTGTCGGCCTGCTGCCGGTTGTTGGTCAGCGCCACCGAGTAGAACTCGCCCACCGAGTCGTCACCGCGCAGGATGCAACTCGGGTACTTCCAGGTGATGGCCGAGCCGGTCTCCACCTGGGTCCAGGAGATGCGGGATCGGCTGCCGCGGCATTCGCCGCGTTTGGTGACGAAGTTGTAGATGCCGCCACGCCCCTCCGCGTCGCCCGGATACCAGTTCTGCACGGTGGAGTACTTGATGTGGGCGTCTTTTAGCGCCACCAGCTCCACCACCGCCGCGTGCAGTTGGTTTTCATCACGGCTGGGGGCGGTGCAGCCCTCCAGGTAGCTGACATAGGCCCCCTCGTCGGCGATGATCAGGGTGCGCTCGAACTGGCCGGTGTTGCGGGCGTTGATGCGGAAGTAGGTGGAGAGCTCCATCGGGCAGCGCACCCCCTTCGGGACATAGACGAAGGAGCCGTCCGAGAACACGGCGGAGTTCAGCGCTGCGAAATAGTTGTCGGTGTAGGGCACCACGCTGCCCAGGTACTGGCGCACCAGGTCGGGGTGCTTCTGCACGGCCTCGGAGAAGGAACAGAAGATGATGCCCAGCTTCTCCAGGCGGTCCTTGAAGGTGGTGGCCACCGAGACCGAGTCGAACACCGCATCCACCGCCACGCCGGCGAGCGCCGCGCGCTCGTGCAGGGGGATGCCCAGCTTCTCGTAGGTCTCCAGCAGTTTGGGATCGACCTCGTCCAGGCTCTTGGGCCGCTTGGCCTGTTTCGGCGCGGCGTAGTAGTGGATGGCCTGGTAGTCGATGGGCGGGTAGTGCACGCTGGCCCACTTCGGTTCCTCCAGCGTGAGCCAGTGCCGGTAGGCGTTCAAGCGCCACTCCAGCATGAACTCGGGCTCCTGCTTCTTGGCGGAGATCAGGCGGATGACGTCCTCGTTGAGTCCCGCCGGCACCACCTCCTGTTCGATGTCGGTGGTAAAGCCCCAGCGGTACTCGCCGCTCAGCTGTTGCAAGGGCAGATCATTGCTTCCCATGGTTCAGGCCTTTCTCGGTTGGTGATGCAAAGAGGAAAACTGGACGGGGCTCAGGTGGGGCGCGGCCATGTCGGCGAGGCTCACCGCCTCCAGCGCCACCTGCACCGCCTGGCTGATCACCCGCCAGTTGGCGCGGGTGGCGCAGTCGCGCTCCAGGCTGCAGCGGCCATCACCCAAGGCGCATTCGGTCAGGGCCACCGGCCCCTCGATGGCGGCGATCACCTCCGCTACCGAGATCTCGCGTGCCGGCCGCGCCAGGCCATAGCCACCGCCCTTGCCGCGCTGGCTCACCACCAGGCCGGCGCGGCCGAGCAACTTGAGCAGCCTCGCCACCGTGGGCGCCGGCAGGCTCAATTCCACCGCCAGCTGCTGGGCGCTCACCCAGCGCCCGGGCTGGTGCGCCATCTGGGTCATGAGGCCGGTGGCGTAGTCGGTGAGCTTAGCGATGCGCAACATGTTCCGCTCCAGAATACGATATAGGATCGTACGAGTCCTATTTAGTTCAATACCTGTCTCATTTCAACCCCTATCACTGTAGGGTTGGCGGGGAACTGGGACAATGCGGTTCGATCAGACAGACGGCCATGTCTCAAACCCGACCCCGCCATCTGGTCGTCATCCTCGGCGACCAGCTCGACCCCGCCAGCGCCGCCCTCGACGGCTTCGATCCGGCGCGCGACCGGCTGTGGATGGCGGAAGTAGCGGAGGAGGCCACCCACGTCTGGTCGCACAAGGCACGCATCGCGCTCTTCCTCGCCGCCATGCGCCACTTCGCCGAGGCCATGCGGGCACGCGGCTCACCGCTCGACTACCTGCGCCTGGGTGAACACCCGCACATGAGCCTCGCCGAGGCGCTCGGCCACAGCCTGGCGCAGGCCCGACCCGAGCGGGTCGTAATGGTCCGGGCGGGCGACTGGCGTGTGCAGCAGGCCATCGAGGCCGCGGTGCGGGCTGCCGGTGTGGCGCTGGAGGTACGCCCGGACCGACACTTCATCGCCCCACCCGGGGCCTTCGCCGCTTGGGCCCGTAGCCGGCGCGAGCTGAGGCTGGAGTACTGGTACCGGGAACTGCGCCGGCAGACCGGGCTGCTCATGGTGGGAGACCAGCCCGCGGGCGGGCGCTGGAACTTCGACGCCGACAACCGCAAGGCCTTTGGGCCTACCGGGCCGGGTGACGTGCCCAGACCGCGCGGCTTCCCACCCGACGCCGTGACGGCCGAGGTGCTGCGTCTGGTCGAGCGCCACTTCCCGAATCACCCAGGCCGCCTCGACCGTTTCGACTGGCCGCTGACCCCGGCCCAGGCGCGGCAGGCCCTGGACGACTTCATCGAGCACCGTCTGCCGCGTTTTGGCGACTACCAGGACGCCATGTGGACCGGCGAGCCCTGGCTCTACCACAGCCGCCAGTCGGCCGCGCTGAACCTCAAGCTCATCGACCCGATGACCGTCTGCCGGTCGGCGGAGGCCGCCTGGCGCTCAGGGCACGCGTCCCTGGCGGCGGTGGAGGGCTTCATCCGCCAGATCCTCGGTTGGCGCGAGTATGTCCACGGGCTCTACTGGCTGTGGATGCCGAAGTGGCTGAATTGGAACGCCCTCGACGCCCAGGCCGACCTGCCCGCCTTCTACTGGTCGGGCGACACCGACATGGCCTGTCTGCGCGCCGCGATCGGCCAGACCCTGAAGCATGGCTATGCCCACCACATCCAGCGCCTGATGGTCACCGGCCTCTATGCCCTGCTTGCGGGCGTGGAACCGCAACAGGTCCATGCGTGGTATCTGGCGGTCTATGTCGATGCCGTGGAGTGGGTGGAGTTACCCAACGTGCTGGGCATGAGCCAACACGCCGACGGCGGCCGCATAGCGAGCAAGCCCTACATCGCCAGCGGCAAATACATCCAGCGCATGAGCAACTACTGCGCCACCTGCCGCTACCGACCGGAGCGGGCGGTCGGCCCCGATGCGTGTCCCTACACGACCCTTTACTGGGATTTCCTGGCACGCCATGCCGGGCGGTTTCGCTGGCACCCCCGACTCGGCCAGCAGGTGCGCAATCTCGAACGCATGCCAGAGGCGCAGCGGGCGGAGATCCGCCAGCGGGCGGAGGCCATCCGCGCCGGCTAGCGCCGGTTTTGCATCTCCCACTGGCGCATGGGCATCGCGTCGATGGTGCGGTGGATGCGTTCGAGATCCGCCTGTGCCAGCGGCTGGGTGAGCTTCACCCCGCCGTCTGTGCCGATCAGCTGGAGCATGCCGGGGGCGAGGTCGATGTGTCGGCGCAGCGCCTCGGCGTCCGCCTGGGACATGGGGGCACCATTCCGCCAGATCCCGTGCGCGTCGCGCAGCACATAGACCACCAGGTCGCGCTCGCGCAGAGCCTGCGACTGCTCGCGCAGGGACTGTTCGAAGCGCTGCCAGACGGCCTGTTTGGCATGGGTCACATGCACCAGCAGGACGCGTTCGCGCCAGCGATGCGCCGCCAGGTCGGCGGCCTGTGCCGCCGAGGCCAGGGCCAGCGCCACTGCCAGGAGGGTTTGTCGCGTCATATGACTTTGGCCGGCTGCTCCGGGCTCAAGGATCAGGCGCGGCGCCAGCCCATGCCCTGCGGCTTGGGCGTCTCGTGGCGCACGGGTGCGGCGAGCTCGGCCGGGCTCACCTGCACGGTCAGGGTCTCCTTGTCGCGCAGCAGCTTCACCTCCGCCGGCTTGCCCGCCTCGGCCTTGTGCACCAGCCAACGTAGGCGATCGCCCGAGAACACCGGCTTGCCGTTGAACTCGAGGATCACGTCGCCGGGACGGATGCCGGCACTGGCGGCCGGACCATCGATCTGCACCTTGGCCACCAGCACGCCGTAACCCAACCCGCGCTCGTCCAACGCGGTGTTGGGCAGGCGGCTGATCATCACGCCCAAGGTCTTGCCGGGCGCCAGGGCCATGCCCTGCTGCTGCATATAAGGGCAGGTCATGCCCTGTATGCCGTGCGGATGCCCCATGTACCCATAGATGGGATGGATGAAACCGCTACCGGTGCCCGCGAACACGGGTGCGGCAAGGGCGAGGGACAGTACCAGGGCGGGGGCGGAACGAAAAAGTGGGTGTCGTTGGTTCGGCATGGTCGTCTCCTATTTGACAACGGGGTGAGGGTAGCCTCTGATGTATTGTCCGTGCGGCAACGATTAGGTTCACCACAAGCCGGGGTTGTGCCGACGTTGCCGCTTCAGCCAGCGGCTGTAGGAGGGTTGTGGGGCAGCCAACTCGGGCAGCGCGGTCGGCGGTGGCGCAAGACAACCGCGCACGCTGAGCGCCAGCCCCTCGCGGTAGCCGGGGTTCAGCGTCGCCACGGCGAGCAGACGCTCCGGCGGGGCGAGGCTGCTGGCCAGGGTGGCCAGGTCGCCGCAGTAAACCGCATCCCATATGCGGCGCATGCGCCGCAGGACGAAATCCCAGCGCCGAGCGGACCAGGGAAAGCGACGGTGGAAGTCGGCATGCAGGAGACCAATCTGCCGGAGCCCGGGCACACGTCCCTCCAGAGACCAGGGGTGGATCACCGCGGTCCAGGCGTCCAGGGTCTCGGGGTCGCCCTCCAACTCAGAGGCCCCCGGAGGCCGCTCGTACAAGGCGGGTTCTGCCGTGGGCGGCGGCGTAACCTTCTCGGGGCCAACGTCACCGCCTGTCCGAGCGATCGCCTCCAGCTCGGCGTAACTGCGATCGATGGCCGTACCGCGGCTGTCCAGGTCAGGGGCGTAGCGTGCCACGTGGTCGGCGTTGAACAGATAGGGCTTGTGGCTGAAGGTGGCGGCCACCCATTGCCAGGAAAGATGGTTGCTGGCTAGGTCGCCGTCGAGCAGGTGACCGTACATCCAGTCCGCGCCCACCCGCCAGTGCACCTTGCGCAGATGCACCACGCCGCTGGCCAGCCACATCCGCTGGTGATTGTGCAGCCAGCCCGTCTGGTAGAGACGGCGCACCGTCGCGTCGATCACTGGGACCCCGGTGGCGGCCCGGCGGACATCCTCGGGCAGGCGTTGCTGGTAGCGCACCCCCGTTAGCCCCGGCCCAAGGTCCTGCAAAACGGCCTCGCCGCGATGATACCAGACATGGTGGAAAAACTCCCGCCGGCGAGCTCGCCGAGCAGCTTATCCCTGAGGCTCAGGCCCAGGCGTCGGCGCCAGAGATCGAACAACTCGTCTGCCGGCAGCAGGCCGTGGGTGACGTAGGGTGAGAGCGAGGTGACCGCACCGTCCAGGTGGTTGCGGCTGCGGGCGTAGGCATTGGGGTCAACGCGCAGGGCCCGGCGCAGGGCGGTGAAACGGCTGGGCGGGAACGCCGCCTGGCGCTGTCGGTGGTCTGCCGGCGGCGCGCGTTTTAACCAGCCCACGGCCCAACCTCAGACCAGTCGCGGCCAGACCAGGACCAGCGCCAGGTTGGCCGCGCTGGTCAGCTTCAGGCGCAGGGGCAGATACCACTCCGGCAGGGTGATGAGGTGGGCGAGGCGCCGGTCTTGTATGTAGTGCAGCCACAGCCCGGCGATCAGGATCGCGACCACCGGGACCACCGGCAGCAGCAGGGCGAGCCAGGCGACCAGGGCCGGGACCACGCTCCAGACATAGAGCCGCGCCGTGAAGGCAGTGCCGGGTGAAGACATCGCCATGGCCAGCCCCCAGTGCAAGGCGCCGACGAAGGACAGGATCACGGCCCATAGCCCAGCAGGGCCTGCGTGACCAGGGCTTGGGGCACGCCCGGGAGCCAGCTCATCACAGCCAGGCCGTAGAAAGGCAAAAGACCCGCGGCCCCCAGCCAGCGCGGATCGGACATCACGGCAAGGTTATGCGGCGTCATGGCACCTCCTGTTGTCGCGGATCGTTCGCCAAGCAATGACCGCACCCCATGTATCCGGTTCCGGCAAGGTCTCTCCGCCATCGGCTGACTATGGCTCGGACCCTGATCAAAACCACGCCCGACGGCGTATCCAGGCAACGATGAAATTTTTCTATGGGCTGCGAAAAGACTTGCATGTTCGATGCTTTGTCCTAGACAATGATCGTACGCCAGCAAGCGCTGACGTATGCATCGTCAGACCCGAAGAGAGGAGTGAGACCATGCAACACATCCACATCGACGTCACCAACAGCCAACTGGACTTCGCCGAGGCGAGCCGGCTCGCCAAGGCCGCTGCGAGAGAGAACCGCCTGCTGGAGCCCGCCATCGTCTCCTGGCACCAGCGCGGCAGCGATCGCATGTCGCCCAGCTATGACGGTGCCGACCCGGACTCCTGGTGGGCAAAATACGGCGAGGGCAACGGCGGCCGCCTGGAGGTGAGCGTCGGCGACCAATACGACTTCGTGCTGATGGACAGCCGCGGCTTCGAGTCCGTCGACGCGCTGCCGGTGCGCAACCTGACCGACGACGACGGCAACGAATACATCTGCTTCGCGCCGCTGCTCGGCGAGGGCTGCGCGCCGATCGACAAGGCCTGCGTGCCGATCGACGAGTGGGCAGCGAATCAATACTGACCCCCCTTGCCTCCACTTGGCCCGCCTCCGCGCGGGCTTTTTTTCGCAATCGACGACACCGGAACCAAAGCCAGCTCACCCCGCTCTTGTCCTAGACGCTACGCAGATAGCACCATGCCTGCCCGCCCCGCCACCATCCCATCGAACCGCGCGAGCCGCCTGATGCACCTCACCGGCCTGGCCGTAGGCATCGCCGGCGGCATGCTGGCCGAGGGCGCGCGACGGGCGGCCCGCGGCGAGCTGCCGGCCGCGCGCGACCTGCTCCTCACGCCCGACAACGCCGCGCGCCTGGCGGAGAAGCTCGCCCGACTGCGCGGCGCGGCGATGAAGGTCGGGCAGTTGCTGTCCATGGAGGCCGGCGAACTGTTGCCGACCGAATTCACCGAAATCCTGGCACGCCTGCGTGAGGACGCACATTTCATGCCCCTGGGCCAGTTAGCCGAGGTGTTGGAGTTCCAATGGGGTGTA
>JBKBRS010000006.1:4067-6530 GCA_046292095.1 Thiobacillaceae bacterium | reverse complement strand
CCTGGCACGCCTGCGTGAGGACGCACATTTCATGCCCCTGGGCCAGTTAGCCGAGGTGTTGGAGTTCCAATGGGGTGTTGGCTGGGAGGCCCGCTTCTCGCGCTTCAGCTTCACGCCCATGGCGGCGGCCTCGATCGGACAGGTGCACGAGGCCTGGCTCAACGACGGCCGACATCTGGCCATCAAGGTGCAATACCCGGGCGTGCGCCGCAGCATCGACAGCGACGTGGACAACGTCGCCGCTCTGCTGCGCCTGCTGCCGCTGCTGCCGTCCGGGGTCAGGCTCGACGAGCTGCTGGCCGAGGCCAAACGCCAGCTCCACCTAGAGGCCGATTATGGTCATGAGGCCCAGTCGATCCGTCGCTTCCATGGCTTGCTGGCTCGGGAACCGGACCTTGTCCTGCCCGAGGTGGTGGCGGAACTCAGCACGCGCGAGATCCTCGCCATGACCTTCGTGCCGGGGGTGCCGATCGAGCGCCTGACGGAGGCAGAGCAAACCCTGCGCGACCGCGTCGCGGCTCGGCTGATCGACCTGCTGTTGCGCGAATTCCTCGAATTCGGCGTCGTCCAGACCGACCCCAACTTCGCCAACTACCGTTTCGACCCCGCCACGCAGCGTATCGGCCTGCTCGACTTCGGGGCGACCCGCGTCTACCCGCCGCAACGCATGCAGCAGGTTCGCGACCTGATGGCGGCCGCCTCGGCGGGGGATGTGGCGGCGGTCGAACGCGCCGCCATCGCCGCCGGCTATCTCGGCGAGGCCGACCCGCCGCCACGCCGACGTGCCGTCGTCGAGCTCTTCCTGCTAGTGGCCGAGCCAGGCCGACACGCTGGGGCTTACGACTTCGGCCGCAGCGACCTCCCCCAACGGCTGCGCGACTCGAGCTATGCCCTGGGCTTCGACCAGGGTCACTGGCGACCGCCACCCCCGGATCTCATCTTTCTGCACCGCAAGCTGGCGGGCTGCTTTCTCCTATGCGCACGCCTGGGCGCACGGGTAGACGTGGCGCGACACCTGCGGCGGCAACTCGAGCGGAGAACGACATGACCCCCACCTTGAACTTCACGGCCGTCACCTCGGGCGGCCTGGCTTATGACGTCGAGTTTCCCCTGCACCCACTCACCCGTTCCACACAAGGCGTGTCTGACCTCCTCACCGCCTTGCTGGAGACCATCAGCCGCCATGTCGAGGACCGCCGCGACCTGAGCGACGGCGACATCCTGCAGGCGCTCTGCCTGACCCTGACGGTGCGCGCGCACATTGTCGGTGCCACGCCCGAGTCGGCGCGCGAACTGGTGGTCGAGATCTTCGACGCGGCACACCGGGCGGCGTGCGCCGCCATGCCCTACGAGGCCGGCCGTGCCTGAACCGCTGTCCGTGCGCCCAGGCCTCAGCCTGGGACATGCCGTGCTAAGGGTCAGCGATCTCGAGCGGGCGCTCGCCTTTTATCGTGGCGCATTGGGGCTCGTGGAGGTCGCGCGGCGCCGCGGCATGGTCTTCCTGAGCGGGGGCGAACGCCACCACGACCTGGCCCTGATCGAGACCCGTGCGCTCGAGCGCGACGCGGCAGAGCGCCTGCCCGGGCTGCACCATCTCGCCTTCCGCATCGGCAACGACCTGGACGCGCTTAGGGCCCTGCGCAACCGGTTGCAGGGCATGGGCATACCCATCCTCGGCGCGTCCGACCACAGGGTCAGCCAATCGCTCTACCTGTGTGACCCGGACGGCTTCCTGATCGAGCTCTATGTCGATGCGGATCCTGCGATCTGGCGGGCAGACCCCGCCGCCGTCGCCCACGTCGGACCGCTGGAGCTCTGAGCGTGCAACGCGACCGCTTCCAGGCCTATGCCGGCGCCCTCGTGGCCGACGCCCTGGCCATGCCAGTGCACTGGTACTACGATCGCGCCGCCCTCGATCGCGACTACGGCCGCCTGGACCGCTACCTCGCCCCGAAGAATCCGCACCCGGACAGCCTCCTCTGGCGCTCGCGCTACACCCCACCCAACCCCCGCGGTGAGATCCTGCACGAACAGGCGGCTTACTGGGGGCAGCCGGGGGTGCACTATCACCAGTTCCTGGCGGCGGGCGAGAACACCCTCAACTTCCAGCTCGCCCGGCTGCTCAACCGCCAGGTCACCGCGGCCGGACGCTACGACGCCGATGCCTGGCTCACGGCTTATATCGATTTCATGCGCACGCCGGGCCGGCACCGCGACACCTATGTCGAGGAGTGCCACCGCGGCTTCTTCACCCGCCTGGCGGAGGGCATCCCGCCGCGCCTATGCGGTATTGAGGACATCCACATCGGCGGTCTGGCGGCCGTGCCGGCCCTGTTCGCCGCACTGCCCGACATGCCGCCAGCCGACCTGCGCGCGATCGTCGCGGTGCACGTCGCCCTCACCCACCGCCACCCGCGCGTGCTCAAGGCCGCCGACACCCTGGTGTGTCTGCTCGGCCTCGTG
>JBKBRS010000006.1:0-3969 GCA_046292095.1 Thiobacillaceae bacterium | reverse complement strand
ACGAGGGGCTGGTGGCGGAGCTCAACGACCGTCCCACCTGATGCCCATGCCCACGCTGCAGGTGGTCTGGTTCAAACGCGACCTGCGGGTCTGGGACCATCGCCCGCTCGCCGCGGCCAGCCGTGAGGGCCCCGTGTTGCCGCTCTACATCGTCGAACCGGGGCTTTGGGCGCAGCCCGACGCCAGCGCCCGGCAGTGGCACTTCGTCCGTGCATCTCTTGCAGAGCTCGATGCCGACCTGCGTAACCTCGGCAGCCGCCTGATCGTGCGCAGCGGCGAGGCCGTCGCCATACTCGCGGCCCTGCACCGCGAACAGGGTGTCGGCGCCCTGTGGTCGCACCAGGAGACCGGCAACGACTGGACCTACCGGCGCGACCGAGCGGTTGCGGCATAGGCACGGCAGCACGACATCCCCTGGCGCGAATTCCCGCAGGACGGCGTCTTCCGTCGGCTCGCAACCCGCGATGGCTGGGCGCGCCGGCGTGACCAGGCGCTGGCCGAGCCCCTCACCCCACCCCCCCGGCGACTGCCCGACCCGGGTATAGCCAGCGAACCCCTGCCGACGCTGCCCGCCGGGCTCACCGACCCGGATCCCTGTCCCTACGCCCAGCCCGGGGGGCGCGCGGCGGGCCTGGACCTGCTCGAGTCCTTCCTCACCGACCGCGGGCTCGACTATACCCGCGGCATGTCCTCGCCGCTCACCGCCTGGCAGGCCTGCTCGCGTCTGTCGCCGCACCTCGCCTGGGGCACGCTGTCGCTGCGCGAGGCGGTGCACGCCCTGCGCGCGCGCCAGCGGCAGGTGCACGAGGATCCCCGCCTGGCCGCCTGGCGCCGGCCACTGGCCGCCTTCGAGGCGCGCCTGGCCTGGCGCAGCCATTTCATGCAGAAGCTGGAGAGCGCCCCGCGCATCGAGTTCGAAAACCTCCACCCCGCCCTGGCCGAGGCACGCTGCGACGTGAATACCGAACTGCTCGCGGCCTGGGCCGAGGGCCATACCGGCTATCCGCTGGTGGACGCCTGCATGCGTGCGCTCGCCGCCAGCGGTTGGCTCAACTTCCGCATGCGCGCCATGCTCGCCGCCTTCGCCTGCTACCACCTCTGGCAGCCCTGGCGGGCGGCCGGCCTGCATCTCGCGCGGCTGTTCACCGATTACGAGCCCGGCATCCACTGGAGCCAGATGCAGATGCAGTCGGGCAGCACGGGCATCAACGCCTGGCGCATCTACAACCCGGTCAAGCAGTCGCTCGACCAGGACCCCGACGGCGCCTTCATCCGCCACTGGCTGCCGGAGCTCAAGGCGGTGCCGGCGCAGTGGATCCACACCCCCTGGCGCATGACGACCAGCCTGCAGTCACGCTGCGGCTGCCGCCTGGGGCACGACTATCCCCTGCCCATCATCGACCACGAGGCCGCCGCGCGCAGCGCACGGGCACGACTCGCCGCCGCCTACCGTGGCAGCGCGGCGCGCGCCGAGAGCCAACGCATCCAGCAGGCCCTGGGCAGCCGCAAACGTCGGACGATGGGCACGCGCAGCCACGAATTGCAGGCCACCTTGTTCGATTGAGCCGCGATGGCCCACCGCAAACCCTATCTGCCCAGCAAGACCTGCCCGGCCTGTGGCCGCCCCTTTGCCTGGCGGCGGCGTTGGGCGCGCGTCTGGCTGGACGTCAAATACTGCTCGTCGGCCTGCCGCCGGCAACGTCACCAACCCATAGCCCATTCTTAACCCACCCTCAGGAGTGACCATGGACACCTTCGACGCCATCTACCAACGCCGTGCCGTCAAGCGCTTCGACCCCGAGTACCGCATCCGCCCGGAGGACGAGCGCCGGCTGCTGGAGGCCGCCATCCAGTCCCCCACCAGCTTCAACATCCAGCACTGGCGCTTCGTCATCCTGCGCGACCCACAACTGCGCCAGCAGATCCGCGCGCTCGCATTCGACCAGAGCCAGATCACCGACGCCTCGCTGCTGGTGCTGATCACCGCCGACGTCATGGCCTGGAAGAAGCAGCCCGAACGCTACTGGCGCAATGCCCCGCCCGAAGTGGCGAAGATGCTGGTCGACTGGATCGCCCCCTTCCACGAGGGCCGCGAATGGCTGCAACGCGACGAGGCCCAGCGCTCGATCGGCATGGCGGCGCAAACGCTGATGCTGGCGGCCAAGGCCATGGGCCTCGACTCCTGCCCCATGATCGGCTACGAGATCGACAAGGTCGCCGCGCTCATCCGGCTGCCCGCCGACCACGTCATGGGACCCATCATCGCCATCGGCCGCGCGCTGCAGCCGGCCTGGCCCAAGCCGGGTCAGTTGGCGCTGGAGGAGGTCGTTTTCGAAAACGGCTTCTGACCTCTGCTCATAGTTTGTGGGTGTCATCCTTAAGGGACCCACCCCCGGTCCTTCTCAGGCAAGATGGCTTGGCCCAGTTCGAATCGAGCCGATTCGGCTCGCGATTGACAAGGACAGGGCCCCTGACGGTGATCATGACGTACAGTGGCTGTCTTTGTGCCATGATTGGGAGAGGTTGCAAAAAATCCCAAGTGCAGTCGTGGCCAGAACGCCGTCACCCATCACAGCCCTTATCGCTTTGCTGTGTGCACTGATCACACCGGTAAGCCTGCACGCTGCTGCGCCACAGGAGCCGAAGTCACGCTCGGTCGGAGCTCCGACATGGGTCAAACGTTTCCAGCCCGGATACCTGGATACCGGCTGGAGTGCCACGCAGACCCGCGATGGCCATTTCGTGATCGCCATGCAATCCCTGAATCGCACGGCCGAATCGAATGCCCTCGTGTTCGTCAAGCTGACCCCCACGGGCAGAGTGCTCTGGCAGAGACGGCTGTCAAACCCTGTGCCGCACGGCAACCAGGTCTGTGAGCTGCCAATGCGCCTGCGCGAGGCAAGGGATGGCAGCCTGTTGGTTGCGGCGACCCGTTGCCTGCAAACCTCCTCCGCCATCCGGATAGACCATCATGTGTGGTTCGCGCGTCTGGATCCGACCGGTGCGCTGCTTTGGGAAGTATCCAGGGACAGGCCACCGATTGCGGTGAAGGAAGGACAGCCATACGTCAGGGCCTATGGCTGGGACCTCGTGGAGAGACCCGATGGCCGCCTGTTGGGTTTGGCCATTGGCCTCGGTCCGGATGATCTCCACCTGTGGATGCTGGACATCGATGCCAACGGATCGGTGTATAGATTCCGTGTCAGTGATGCCCGTGTCAATCGAGACGAGTACTGGTGGGGTGTCGCCAGCGCCGGACACGACGAGGAAGAGATGCGTATCGGTTTCTCCTCCGGTGGTCTTACCCACGCGATCCGCATTGGCCGTCTGGACCCCGAACTGAACTACAAGGACGAGGTACGCCTCCCCGCAACGATGGGCTTCAATGAATTACGTGGGATTTCCCCCGCACCCGACGGGGGGTTTTGCACCCTCACCTTGGAAAGTGACGCTCTGTTCGTCGCCCGCTACGAACGGGACGCAAGCTTGCGCTGGCGCCATCCCCTGGAGCAGGAGCCTGGAACCCGCATCCTTGCGACCCGAGACGGGGGCTGTCTGCTGGCCGCTGGCATGGAATCTGGGACAGCGGCGTTGCGGCTGATCAAGTGGGGACACGATGGCAAGACACTGTGGCGGCAGACGATCTCCGGGCGCTGGATCCCTAAAGACCTGGTGGAGACTGCCGCAGGAGGCCTGTTTGTGACCGGCACTGAGGTACCAGCAAACTTCTCGGGCTCCGTGGCCTATGCGCTCCATATCGCGCCGGCCGACTTGGGCAAAGCCAATCTCAAACCCACCCAGCGATGACTGCCTGAGTGGCGCCCGGCTGCGGCACCCCTTGATCCTCTTGCGCCGGTTGGTCTCGTCGGCCATCTGCGGCAAATATTTGACCTCCACGTGCAGGAAGCCCTGCGCGTAGGGCTTGAACGCCTTGTTGGCCGGCGTCTTGGTGTCTGCCACCGGCGGGCG
>JBKBRS010000067.1:0-11155 GCA_046292095.1 Thiobacillaceae bacterium | reverse complement strand
GCCACCGGCGCGATCAAGAGGAGCTGGATGAGGATCAATGCGACCAGCGGCGAGAGGTCTATGCCGCCGACGCTGGGAATGAAACGCTGCAGGGGGGCGAGACAGGGCCGGGCCAGGGCATAGAAGACCGGGGCATGCGGCGAGAAGGGGTTGATCCAGGACAGCACGGCTTGGATCAGGATCAGGCCCATGAGGACGTAGAGGGCGAGGCGCAGGGCGGCAACGAAGGCGATCAGCAGGAAGCCCGGCCAGACCTGGGCGCCGGCGATCAGGAAGGGGTAGCCGTCGAGCCAGTACACGCTCAGTACCGACAGCAGCTCGGCCAGATAGAACAAGACGAGGCTGGCCATGTCGAGCCCGAACAGGCCCGGGATCGCCCGGCGGGCGGGGCGCACGGCGAAGTCGGTGACCCGGACGATGAACTGGGCGAAGGGGTTGTGGAAGGGTACCCGCGTCCACTGCATATAGAAACGCAGCCCGAAGGCGATGGCGATGAGGTCGAAGACGGTACGCAGGAGGAACTGCAGGGCGTCGGTCAGCATCACGCATCCCTGCCGAGAATCTCACCCAGCTCGCGGCTGCGCTGCGCCGCCGCGCGCACAGCCTCGCGCACGATCTGTTTGACATGGTGGGTCTCCAGGACCTGGATCCCGCGCTCGGTGGTCCCTCCCTTGGAGGTCACCCGGCTGCGTAGCTCGGCCGGCGGCGCGCCGTCCTTCACAGCCAGGGCCGAGGCGCCGAAGAAGGTCGAAAGGGCTAGCTGCCGCGCCGTGTCGGCAGCGAGCCCCAGGTCGATGGCGGCTTCCTCCAGGGCCTCGATGAAATAGAACACATAGGCCGGGCCGCTGCCGGAGACGGCGGTGATGGCGTCGAGCTGTCCCTCGTCCTGCACCCAGACAACGCTGCCCACCGCCTCCATGACGCGGCTGGCCTGCTCGCGCTGGGCGGGGATCACGCCGGGCAAGGCATAGAGCCCGGTGATGCCGGCGCCGACCAGGGCCGGGGTGTTGGGCATGGCCCGCACCACCGCCGGGTGCCCGCCAAGCCAGCGCGAGATGTCGCCCGCGCGCACGCCCGCGGCGATGGACAGGATCAACTGGCCGGGATAGGGCGTGGGCAGGGTGGCAAGGGCCGCCCGCAGCTGCTGCGGCTTGACCGCCAGCACCAGGACATCGGCCTGCTCGATCAGAGGACCGTCGTGCTCCAGGACGTGGACCGGAAAGTTTTCTTTGAGCCAGGCACGCCGGGCAGGGTCGAGCTCGACCACGACCATGTCCCCGCCGCGAAAGCCTTTGCTGAGCAGACCGCCCATGAGCGCGGCGGCCATGTTGCCGCCGCCGAGGAAACCCAGTTTCATCCCCTTCGATTCCCCTCAAGTTACGTGGGCCGCCGGGGCCCCTCCGGCCCCGGTTCGTCCGTGCGTCCGCGCATTCAAGTGTCAGGCCCGGCGATCCGATATAGGGGCAGTCACCCCCGGCGCGCGCCGAAGATGGCCGTGCCGACCCTGATTATGGTAGCGCCTTCGGCGATGGCTGACTCCAGATCCTGCGACATGCCCATGGACAATGTGTCCACATCCAGCCCCTCGGCGCGCGCCTGGCGCAGCAGCGCGGCCAGGATGCGGAAATACCCGCGCTGGGTGGCGGGCTCGTCGCTCGGCGGTGGGATGGTCATGAAGCCACGCAGCTTGAGCCGCGGCAGCCCCGCCACCTGTCGCGCCAGCGGCAGCGCCGCCTCGGGCGGCACCCCCCGCTTGCTCGCCTCGCGGCCGACATTGACCTGCACGCACACCTGCAAAGGCGGCAGATGTTCGTGGCGCTGCCGCGACAGCCGCTCGGCGAGTTCGACACGGTCGATGCCATGAACCCAGGCGAAGTGTTCGGCCACGACACGGGTCTTGTTGCGCTGCAGCGGCCCGATGTAATGCCACTCGATCTCGAGGTCGGCGAGCTCGGCCTGCTTGGCCAGGGCCTCCTGCACATAACTCTCGCCGAAGGCGCGCTGGCCGGCCGCATAGGCCGCCCGGATGGCGTCGGCAGGGTGCGTCTTGCTCACCGCCAAGAGCTGCACGCTCGTAGGGTCTCGCCCGGCCGCGGCGCAGGCCGCATTGATCCGCGCCTGCACGGCTTGCAATGCCTCGGCGATTGCGCCCATAATGGCCAGGAATCCCCCGGAGGTTTACGTAACCGTAAGAATTATAATGGAAATCGCTGATCTTCTCGCCTTCACGGTCAAAAACAAGGCCTCCGACCTCCACCTCTCGGCGGGCCTGCCGCCCATGATTCGGGTGCTCGGCGACATCCGCCGCATCAACGTGCCGCCGCTGACCCACGAAGAGGTCAAGGGCATGATCTATGACATCATGACCGACGCGCAGCGCAAGGCCTACGAGGAACACCTGGAGACCGACTTCTCCTTCGAGCTGCCCGAGGTGGCGCGTTTCCGGGTCAACGCCTTCAACCAGGCGCGCGGCTGCGGTGCGGTGTTCCGGGTGATCCCGAGCAAGGTGCTCACGCTGGAGGAGCTGCAGGCGCCCAAGATCTTCAAGGACATCGCCGAGCAGCCGCGCGGCATCGTGCTGGTGACCGGGCCGACCGGCTCGGGCAAGTCCACCACGCTGGCGGCGATGATCGACTACATCAACGAGACCCAGCACGGTCACATCCTCACCATCGAGGACCCGATCGAGTTCCTGCACCAGAGCAAGAAGTGCCTGATCAACCAGCGCGAGGTTGGGCCGCACACCCACGGCTTCGCCAATGCGCTGCGCAGCGCGCTGCGCGAGGATCCGGACGTGATCCTGGTGGGCGAGATGCGCGACCTGGAGACCATCCGGTTGGCGCTCACCGGCGCCGAGACCGGCCACCTGGTGTTCGGCACGCTGCACACCAGCTCGGCGGCCAAGACCATAGACCGCATCGTCGACGTCTTCCCAGCGGCGGAGAAGGAGATGGTGCGCGCCATGTTGTCGGAATCTCTGCGTGCGGTGATCTCACAGACCCTGCTCAAACGCAAGGACGGCAGCGGCCGGGTGGCGGTGCACGAGATCATGATCGGCACACCGGCCATTCGCAACCTGATCCGCGAGAACAAGGTGGCGCAGATGTACTCCGCCATCCAGACCGGCCAGTCGCTGGGTATGCAGACCCTGGACCAGGCCCTGATGGAACTGGTCAAGCGCAACGTCATCGCCGCCAGCGAGGCGCGCACGGTGGCGGTCAACAAGGACATGTTCCTCGGATAGATCATGAACAGCGCACTGCCCAAGCCGATCCACGACTGGCTGCGCCTGATGGTGGCGCGCAACGCCTCCGACCTGTTCCTGACCGCGGGCTTTCCGCCGGCCATCAAGCTGGACGGCAAGGTGACGCCGATCACCAAGCAGACGCTCACTCCCACTGACACCGAGAACCTGGCCCGCGCGGTCATGCCCGAGCGCGTGCGCGCCGAGTTCGACGCCCACCACGAGGCCAACTTCGCCATCCACGACCTCGACATCGGCCGCTTCCGGGTGAGCGCTTTCGTGCAGCAGGGTCGCGTCGGCGTGGTCTTCCGCCGCATCAACACGCGCATCCCCAAGCTCGAGGAGCTGCACTTGCCGCCCATCCTCAAGGACATCGCCCTGATGCCCAGGGGGTTGGTGCTACTGGTGGGGGCGACCGGCAGCGGCAAGAGCACCACACTGGCCGCCATGATCGGCCACCGCAACCAGAACATGCAGGAGCACATCATCACGGTGGAGGACCCGATCGAGTTCGTGCATCAGCACGGCAACTCGATCATCACCCAGCGCGAGGTGGGCACCGACACCGAGAGCTGGGAGGTGGCGCTGAAGAACACCCTGCGCCAGGCACCCGACGTCATCATGATGGGCGAGATCCGCGACGTCGCGGCGATGGAATACGCCCTGTCCTACGCCGAGACCGGCCACCTGTGCCTGTCCACGGTGCACGCCAACAACGCCAACCAGACCATGGACCGGATCCTCTCCTTCTTCCCGCGCGAGCGGCGGGATCAGGTCCTGCTGGATCTGGCCATGCATCTGAAGGCCATCGTCTCGCAGCGCCTGATCCCGCGTCTGGATGGCAAGGGGCGCATCCCGGCGGTGGAGGTCCTGCTCAACTCGCCGCTCATCGCCGACCTGATCAAGGAGGGGCGCATGTTCGAGATCAAGGACATCATGGCCAAGTCGCGCGACCTGGGCATGCAGACCTTCGACCAGTCCCTGTTCGATCTCTACAAGGCGGGGGTGATCAGCGCCGAGGATGCCCTGCGCAACGCCGACTCCTTCAACGACCTGCGGCTCAAGATCAAGCTCTACCGCGAGGGCCGCGAGGACGGCCAGCCCTCGGCCGCGGCCATCAGCCACCTGGACATCATCTGAGCGGCGGCCGGCACCCCGCCGCCTGGCGGGGCCGAGGCCCCAGCCGCTCTCACAACGTTTTGTCCAGATAATGCTTGACGTAACCGATCAAGGCGGCATCCTGCCCCTCGAAGAAATGGTCGGCGCCCGCCGCCTTGGTCTGGGCCGATTTGGGGCGCCTGAGGGCCTTGCTGCGTTTGCCGGCGTTCTGCAACACCGCCGGCAGGTCGTTCTCGCCGTAAAGGTCTAAGACGTGCAGGCGCAGGCGCGACCAGTCCTCGGAACCGGGCGAGCCGATGGAGACCCAGGCGGCCACCTCGCGGCCGCCCGCACCGCTCAGATAGACGTAGCTCATGCGGCTGCCCAGGCTGTGCGAGACGATGGCCACCTTCGGATAACCCTTGGCCTTGAGCCAAGCCACCGCCCGCTTGAGCCGCTCGGCGGCCTCGGGGAAGGTGGGCGGATAGGCGTCGCCGCGCGCCTCGGCGGCGAGCACCGGCATCTGTACGGAGAGCGTGCTGTAGCCGTGTTCGGGTAGTTGTTGGCGCAGGACGCTGATGAGCCCCCAATCCGGGTGCACGCCCAGACCGTGGACCACGACCACCGCCGCGCGGGCGTTGGCGGCGGGGGTGTAGAGGGCCAGGAAGCGGTGTCCCTTCGGACCGTCCAGCCAGACCGGGTCGCCGACCAGCACGGCGGGTAGGATCTCATCGGCCCAGCGTTTCTCGCGGGCGTAGTCGGCGGCGAAGGTGTTCAGAGAGAACAGCAGGGCCAGCACCAGGCAGAGATGGCGCATTTCGTCTCCTTTCGGCGGTTGGGTCTTGGTTGAGTGGCTGGGTCAGGCGCAACGTTCAAGCGATCAGGCTCCAGGCCATGCGCAGCCCCAGCAGGTAGAGCACCCCGGCAAAGATGCGCCGCAGGCGCGCCACCGGCAGACTATGCGTGAGGCGTGCCCCCCAGGGGGCTGCGAGCACACTCATGGCGGCGATGGCGAACAGGGCCGGCAGGTGCACGAAGCCCAGACTGCCTACCGGCAGGCCGCCGACGGTGAGACCCGAGAGGCCGTAGCCCACCGTGCCGCTCACCGCGATGGGTAGCCCAATGGCGGCGGAAGTTCCGATCGCCTCCTTTAGGCGCAGATTGCACCAGGTGAGGAAGGGCACCGAGAGGGTGCCGCCGCCGATGCCCACCCAGCTGGAGGCGAGCCCGATCACCCCGCCGGCTAGGGTCATCCCCGGCCAGCCCGGGGGCTGCCGGTGGGCGGCGGGCCGGAAACCGAAGAAGATCTGCGTGGCGGCATAGAAGAGGAAGACGGTGAAGAAGAGCCGCAGGCCCCGATCGGGCAGCCAGGCGGCGGCGAGGCTGCCGGCCAGCGTGCCGAGCACGATGCCCGGCGTGATACGGCGCACCACCGCCCAGCGCACCGCGCCGTGGTGGTGATGCGCGCGCAGGCTGGAGACCGAGGTGAAGACGATGGTGGCGAGTGAGGTACCCAGGGCGAGGTGGATGTTGTAGGCGGCGGGAAAGCCCGCATGCGCATAGACCCAGGTGAGGACGGGCACCAGGACGAGCCCCCCACCGACGCCGAGCAGTCCGGCCACGAAGCCGGCGATGAGCCCGATGGCCAGGTAGATCGGCAGGAAGGTGAGCAGGGTGGGGTCCACGCGGGGAGTCCGAGGGCCGCGTGGACTCAGGCGGGGGTGTCCGGGGTGCGCAGGGCGTCGATCAGCGGGCAGCGCACCCGTCCTTGCATCTGCCCGCATTGCGTGACCAGATTGCGCAGGGCCGCCTCGATGCCGCGCAGATCGGCCAGTTTGCGCTGCACCTCGGCGAGCTTGGCTTCACCCAGCGCGCGCGCCTTGGCGCAGGAGACCCCGTCCTCGAGCCGCAGCAGCTCGCCGACCTCCTTCAGGCTGAAACCCAGGCGCTGAGCGGACTTGATGAAGCGCAGCCGGCCCAGATCGGCATCCGTGTAGCGGCGGATACCGCCGGGGTCCCGTCGGGGCAGCCGCATGAGCCCCTTGCGCTGGTAGAAGCGCACGGTCTCGACGTGCACGCCGGCCGCCCGTGCCAGGCGGCCGATGGTGTAGAGCCCTTGGGGGGATGACGTCTGCGGCATGGCTTGACTCCGTACTCAGGTACGGCGGCACGCTTAGCGTACATCGTATGGGAGACGATCACCATGGCTGCACGCAAATCGGGATTGGGCGCGGTACTCACGAGTGGTCTGGCCGCGCTGCTGGCCTCGACCTGCTGTCTGGGGCCGCTGGTCTTGATCACCCTCGGCTTCTCCGGGGCGTGGATCGCCAACCTGACTGCGCTGGAACCGTTCAGACCGCTGTTCCTCGCCCTCGCCCTGGCGGCCCTCACCCTGGCCTGGCGGCGGCTCACGCGCCCGGCCGCGGTCTGCCAGCCGGGGCAGGTGTGTGCCATGCCGCGGGTGCACAGGACCTACCGGGCCCTGTTCTGGCTCGCCGCCGGCCTGACCGCCCTCGCCTTCCTGTTCCCCCTCATCCTGCCCCTGTTCTATTGAAAGGATCGCCATGAAGACCTTCAGCGCCCTGATGCTCAGCCTTGCCATCCTGCCCGCCCTGGCCGCGCCCCGCACCGCCACCCTGTCGGTCTCGGGCATGACCTGCGCGGCCTGCCCCATCACGGTGAAGAAGGCCCTCACCCGTGTGCCCGGCGTGACCAAGGCAGAGGTCGATCTTGACCAGCGCCGTGCCGTCGTCACCTACGACGATGCCCGCACCACCCCCGCCGACCTGGCGCGGGCCGTGAGCGAGGCCGGCTATCCGGCGCAGGTGGTGGCCAAATGAGCGCCATCGTCCTGGACTCCACCCTGACCTGCCCGGTCTGCGGCCATGTAAAGACCGAGCGCATGCCGCAGGATGCCTGTCAGTGGTTCTACGAGTGCGAGGCCTGCCACACCGTGCTGCGGCCAAAGCCGGGCGACTGCTGTGTGTTCTGCTCCTTTGGCACGGTACCCTGCCCGCCGGTGCCGGCCCAGCGACAGGCCGGGCACTGCGGTTGCGCGGCACGCAACGACTAAGGCAGCCGCTGCCTCTTAGCCCGTCACCCCCAGTCTGGCGAGGATGAAGCGCCACTCGTCCGGGTCCACCGGGGTGATGGATAGCCGATTGCCGCGGGCGAGCACCCGCATGTTGGCCAGCTCGGGATAGCCGCGCATCTCGGCGAGCGGCATCAGCCGCGTCTTCTGCCGGATACGCACGTCCACGTGATACCAGCGTGGCCGCTCCGGCGTGGCCTTGGGGTCGTAATACTGCGAGGCGGGATCGAACTGGGTGGCGTCCGGGTAGGCGGCGGTGGCCACCTCCGCGACCCCCGCGATGCCTGGCTCGGGACAGGAGGAGTGGTAGAACAACACCCCGTCGCCCACCTGCATCTGGTCGCGCATGAAGTTGCGCGCCTGGTAGTTGCGCACCCCGAACCAGGGCACCACCCCGTCGCGTACCAAATCGTCGATGCTGTATTCCGAAGGTTCCGACTTCATCAGCCAATAGCGCATGGTTTCCCCGTCTTTCTCGATCGGCCTATAATCCGAGTAATTTCATCGGATATTGTAGCGGAGGCCGACATGACCGAGATCGCAGCCGCACCGCCCCTGCCACGCGCGAGCCAGTCCCGGCGACTGGACCTGGCCGCCCTGATCAACGCGGTCCAGCGCAACTGCGACATCTCCGACGCCCAGTATGCCGGGGACCTGACCCTGTGCACCTTCCTGCTCAAGATGCGCGAGCTCTACCGCTGGGAGCACGACATCCCCTTGAGCGCCAACATGCCCAAGGGGGAGGTGGGCGACTGGATGAACGCCCGCAGCGCCCTGTGGGAGGGCATAGAGACCGACCCCTATGTGCCGCTGCCCCTGCCCTCGGGCGAGGTCGACCCCTTCGAGGTCGGCCGTGTGAACGCCGAGTTGCTGCCGCATGGCCTGGTGTACTCGGGCGGCTATGGGCGGCAGTGCAAGCCGCACTTCTTCCTCGGCCAGCTCCTGCGCAGCGAGACGCGGCAGGGCCATCGGGTGCTGGTGTCCGGCTGCGAATACGCGCGCGACCTCGACGCCCCGCCGGGGATGATGCTGGACGGCACGGTGTTCGTGCGCAGCGAGGCGCTCAAGCGCTGGTTGTGGGAGCGCTATGAGGAGTGGCGTTTCAATCCCAAGCGCAACGCGGCGATGGCGCGCGCGCTGGCGTACTACCCGTTCGAACACGCGCCCGAGGCGGCATTGAGCGCCATGACGGCCAACGAGATCGAGGCCGTGATCCTGCACGAGCTGGGCGAGGCGCGGGTCGAGGCCGAGCTGGGCGAGGACTGGGGCGGACTGCTCATGAGCGTGATGCGCAGCCGGGCAGAGATCATGGCCCGCGCCGTGCGCGACCTGTATGCCGACTGCCTGTCTACCCTGCCGGGGCTGATCGAGCACGGCGAGCCGGCCAGTCTCCACTTCTTCTTCGCCAACTTCACCGGCATGCGGCGCAAGCTCGCACCGGAGCTGGCCGACGCTTACCAAGGCTGGGCCGCAGGCGGTGATCTCGCAGGGCTACGTACCGCCGCCGAGGCGGGACTCGAGCGCTGGTCTGGGATGGCGCACACGCTCCTGGCCCTCTACCGCGACTACGGCGAGGCCGTCGGCCCGCAGATCGAGGCGCTGTTCGGCGGACAGCAGACAGCGCCCAGTGGCCAGAGCACGAGCGCCAGCGCACCGACGGGCGCCTGCAGTACCGGGAACTGAGCTACGAAAGCTGCAGGGTGGGTGCGCAGCACCCATCCGACACAGTCCTCTGTCTTCCGTCCTCTGTCCTCAGCCGTGTGGCATGACGGCGGCGCCTCGCGCCGCCGCAAGCCCTCAGTCCTCTGTCTTCAGTCCTCTGACCATCTGACAAAGCATCGGCCGCTGCTTCCGGCGATGTTCGCCCATACGCTCGAGCAGCTCGGCGAGGAAGGCCACGGTCTCGACGATGTAGGGGCCTTTGTTCAACATGACGCACTCGGCGCGCACGCCGAAGGCGGCGTCCGAGACCTCGGCGCGCGAGGGTAGCCCGCGCTTGGCCATGCCCTCCAGCACCTGGGTGGCCCAGATGACCGGCACGTGCGCCGCCTCGGCGAGCCAGAGGATCTCCTCCTGCACCTCGGCCAGGCGCTCGAAGCCCACCTCCACCGCCAGGTCGCCGCGCGCCACCATCAGGCCCACCGGCGGGTTGGCCAGGGCGGCGAGCAGGATCCCGGCCAGGTTGTCGAAGGCCTGCGGCGTCTCGATCTTGAGCACGGTGCCGACAGGGCCGACCGCGAGCGCGCGTAAAGCGGCATGCAGTTCATGCACGTCTTCCGGCCCGCGCACGAAGGACAGCCCTACGATGTCGACGTGCCCGGCCAGGGCGCGCAGGTCGTCCAGGTCCTTGGCCGTCAGGGCCGGCACGTCCAGGCGGGTATCCGGCAGATTGATGCCCTTCCCGGGCCGCAAGCGGCTGCCCTCGGGGGCTGCATGGGTGATCTCCACCACGATCTCGCGGCCGTCGTTGGCCAGGATGCGCCCGCCGATGCGTCCGTCGTCGAACCACACGCGCTGGCCCGGCGCGGCGGCGTCGAACACCGCCGGCAGCGTACAGGGGATGCTGGCCGGCCGGGTGAGCCGGCCACTGGCGTCGGTGAGCGGGTGTTCGCCGGGCCGGTCATCGCCGGTGAGCAAGAGCCGGTCGCCCACCCTAAGGGTGAGCGGTAGGACCCGCTCGGGCAGTGGGCCCACCCGACCGGCGGCGAGCTGGGCGTCGCCCCGCCAGAGGCTGCAGGCGGCGCCGTCGCGCAGATAGACATGGCGTTCGGCGTGCGCCAACCAGTCCTCGCCCCGGCGTTCGACGACCTGCAGGCGCCGGCGGCTGCCGCGGTTGTCCTCCAGCTCCAGTTGGTCGCCCGGGCGCATGAGGGCGAGTAGTTCGGGGTCGAGCGGCAGCCGGACGCCGTCGCCGTCCGGCGGCAGCGCCGCGTGGCGCGGCGTGAGCCAGACGCGGGCAGGTTGCACGACGCGCCCCCAGGCGTCGCGCTTGGGTTTGAAGTCGATCAACCGCCCAACCGGACGGATGTCCCCGGTGCGCAGCTTGGGGCCGGCGAGATCGGCGTAGATGCGGCAGCGACGACCGCTTTTCGCCTCGGCGGCACGCAGGCTTTGGATCATGGCGAGCCAGGCATCGGCGTCGTCATGCGCGCAGTTGATGCGCATGACGTCCATGCCGGCCTCGAGCAGCCGACGGATGAGATCGGGCGCATGCGCCGCCTCGCTGGGCATGGTGACCATGATGCGGGTAGCGCGTCGGCCGGCCGGCTGACCCAGCAGCGTCCGAGCGTGGGCATCGAGCTGCTGCGCCCCATCGGCGATGCCGACCTGACCGCGGCGCGCATGCAGCAGCGGCGGCTCGTGCCCGGCCAAGGCGTAGAGCGCCCTCGCTACGGCGTTGAGGCTAGCCAGGGTGTGCGCCTCGGCGCGACCCAGGCGCGACAGGCCCAGCAGCGCCAGCTCGTTCTGCAGGTCGCGGATGTCGCTCTGGCGCACCGCGAGGTAGTGCAGGAGATTGCGGGCGCTGGCGCGGTGGGCGGGGTGCACGGCCTGGATCTCCCGCGCGTGTGCCTGCTCCACCGCCAGGGCATGACGGCGCAAAGCCTCCAGCGCAGGGATCAGTCGCTCGGCACGGCGACGCACAGAGAGGGACATAGAAGGGGGCCAGAACGAGTGTCGCCCCAGGCTAACAGAGGTTTGTTACATCGACTTTAACCAATCAT
>JBKBRS010000066.1:0-11258 GCA_046292095.1 Thiobacillaceae bacterium | reverse complement strand
CAGCCCGAAGGGCGCAGGACGCAACGAAGTTGCGGTCCCGAGCATAGCGAGGGATGGGCCGCAGGCCCACAGAGGGGCTCACGGTGAGGGAACGGCCATGGCCGTTATGTCGATGCCGTGTCCGGTTCGCGCCATGACCCGCTGTGGATCGAATGCCCGACCTTCGCAGAGGCACGGCGGTGGATAGACTATAGCGGATTGCGCTCGACTGGTGGCCACGGACGTTGTTGCGGTAGAGTCTGCACATCGACCGCCTGCACGCCGCCCGTCCTGTTCATCTACCTGCTCGCGCTCGATCGGCTCGACACGCCTGGAAGCGGCCGGCGACGGTCTGCGCGCCCGTGTCGCTGTGTAGGGCGAAAGACCCCCGTGGACGGGCCGACACCCTGCTGCGGCCGGACGATGGTGTCGTGCACTGGGCGTGAGGCCCAAACAGTCCCATCGCCGCCGAGACCCCCGCTGGAATTGCCTGATCTCACCAGGTTTGGCCCCGTGCTGCTCCCCGCGGGCAGTCTGGTATTGCAGGGTAAGGCGCGTCGGCGACTTGCTGCCAGCGGCCGCCTGCGCGCACCCATGATGACCGTCGAGCCGCGCGCGCAGGACCTGCGTCTCGACTGGTCAGACCTGGCCTTAGTCTGTGCGGGGGTTGGCATTCTCAACCTAGGTAAGCGGCTGTTGGAGCCAGTCTATCTCAGCGACGAGCGCTGTTTCACCGACCTGCAGCAGCAGGTACGCCGGACTTACCGCCTGAGCCGGCGTTGGAACCTCAAGGCGCAAACTGGGCGCGAGAACACGCCCGACCTCTTGTGCAGCATCGAGTTCGTTTGACCTCACCCAGTCTGGGGTTCAGAAGCGGCCTGTGGTTGCCGTTATAGCGGTCGATTGTTTGAAAGCGCTCAAGGTATTGGCACATGCAGATCCAGTCCGCCATCCGGGATGGCCAGGCCGTCATGAGCCTGGCCGGAACCTTCGATTTCAACGCCCATCGCGACTTTCGCCAAGCCTACGAGGAACTGCTGGAGGCGCAGGGCGTGCGATCCCTGGAACTCGACTTCGCCCGTGTCGATTATGTGGACAGCTCGGCCTTGGGCATGCTGCTCATCCTGCGCGACAAGGCCGAGGCGCGTGGCAAGCAGGTGATCCTGTCGCGTCCCCGGGGTACCGTGCGCCAGGTCCTGGAGATCGCCAACTTCGGCAAGCTCTTCCCCCTGCGCGACTGAGCCCTCCCCACTTCATGACCGTCATTCCCCAACGCCTGCCCGTGCAACAGACGACGCCCGGCCCGCAGATGCGCACGGCGGATGCGGCATTGCTCACCCGCACCAAGGCGCAGGCCGTCGACTACGCCCTAAACGCCATGGCGATTGCCGCCCCGGACGGCTGTCTGGTCTATGTCAACCCCGCCTTCCTGCGCCTTTGGGGCTATACGGAGGAAGACCAGGTCCTGGGCCGGGACGCCACGTCTTTCTGGATGGACCCCGAGACCGCCGCCCGCGTGATCGAGGTACTGCACCGGCAGGGGGAATGGACGGGCGAGCTGGAGGCGCGTAACGCCCGAGGGGAGCCTTTCTGGGTCGAACTGCGCGGTGTCTTGATCCGCGATGTGGCGGGCAAGCCCCTTCACATGGTCGGGTCATGCATCGACATCACCGCCCGCCGCCGGGCCGAGGAGGCGCTCAGGCGCAGCCTCGAGACCTATGCCCGGGCCGAGGCCATCGCCCATATCGGCTCATGGGATTGGGACATCGTGACGGGCGAGCTCTCATGGTCGGACGAGATCTACCGCATCTTCGGCCTCACGCCGCAATCTTTCGGCGCCACCTATCAGGCCTTCCTCGACACCATACACCCGCAAGACCGCCAGCGGGTGATCGACGCAGTGAATGCCAGCGTGGCGGATGCCGATATCCCCTACAGCATCGAGCACCGGGTGGTACGCCCCGATGGGCAGATCCGCCATGTTCACGAACAGGGGCAGGTCTATCGGGACGGTTCTGGGCGCCCTGTGCGCATGATTGGTACCGTCCATGACATCACCGAACGCAAAAAGGTCGAGCTGGAGCTCGAACGCTACCGTCAACACCTAGAAGAACTGGTGGCGCAGCGCACTGCAGCACTCGTCGAGAGCGAGGCCTTGCTGCGTCAGGCACAGGCCATGGCCCATCTGGGACATTGGACGAGCAACCTGCAGACCGGCGAGCTCGTCTGGTCCGACGAGATCTACCGCATCTTCGGCCAAACGCCGCAATCCTTCACGCCGAGCGAAGCGGCCTTCTTTGCGGCCGTGCATCCCGATGATGTCGACAAGGTGCGTCAGGCAGTGCAACAGGCCTTCGAAAACGACACGGAGTACCGCATCGATCACCGCATCGTGCGGCCGGACGGTGAGGTGCGCTGGGTGCACGAGGAGGCCATGACGGAAAAGGATGGCGAGGGGCGGCCGTGGCGGCTGACCGGCACGGTGCAAGACATTACCGAGCGCAAGCTCACCGAACAGGCCCTAGAACGCGCCAAAGAGGCGGCCGAGGCGGCCAGTCGGGCGAAAAGCGAATTCCTCGCACGCATGTCGCATGAGCTGCGCACGCCCATGAACGCCATCCTCGGCTTTGCCCAGGTCCTGCAACTCCAACCCATGTCCGGCGAGCAGCAGGAATTCGTGCGCGAGATCCTTCAGGCGGGCGAACACCTGTTGGAACTCATCAACGAGCTGCTGGACCTGTCGCGTATCGAGGCCGGCAAACTCGCCGTGGCCATCGAGACCGTCGAGCTGAAACCGATCCTTGACCAGGCCTTCAAACTGGTCGAGCCACAGATTGTGGACATGGCCCTGACCTATACCTGCACCGTTAAACAAGGGTGCTGGGTGCTGGCGGATGCGACCCGGTTGCGACAGGTGCTGGTCAACTTACTCAGCAACGCCGTCAAATACAACCGCCCGGGCGGCCGGATCATGGTGACCTGTGAATCGGTGGCGGGTGACAGCTGGCGGGTGCGAGTGGCCGATACGGGCTACGGTATTGCCCCGGACATGCACAATTTGTTGTTCAAACCCTTCGAACGACTCGGTGCGGAGAAGGGTGCGGTGGAGGGCACCGGCATCGGCCTGGCAGTGTCGCTGCAGCTTGTACGGCTCATGGGCGGTGAGCTTGGGGTGGAATCCGAGCCTGGCCGGGGTGCTTGCTTTTGGCTGGAACTGCCCAGCGCCCCGCCGCCATCGACGGCCATTGCCGCCGCCGAGACATTGCCCGAGACCGCCCCGGATAAGGCCCGACTGCTCTATGTGGAGGACAATGCCGCGAATTACCGTGTCATTGCGGCCGTGCTCAGGCAGCACCCGCACATCACCCTGATCGGTGCCAGTAGCGGTGAACATGCCTTGGAACTGGTGCGACGGCACCGCCCCGATGCCATACTAATGGACATCCACCTGCCCGATATAGATGGTTATGCCGTCCTCGCCGCTTTGCAGGCCGACCCGCAGACACGGGACATCCCGGTCATTGCCCTGTCGGCCGATGCGCTGCCCATCGACGTGGAGCGCGGTCTGCAGGCGGGGTTCCGCGCCTATCTGACCAAACCGGTTCGCGTCGGGCAGTTGATGGCCGCACTGCGGGGCGTGCTTGGGGAGGCACTATGAGGCTGGATGTTGCGGCGGCTAGCCCGGTGCAAAGTCATTCCGATCTGTCCAAGGCCTACGCCCGCTGTCGGGACGATCTCGCGCGTCTGCGCGCGACCCTGGACGAACACGCCATCGTCAGCATCGCCGACCACACGGGCCGCATCACCTATGTCAACGACCGCTTCTGCGCGGTGAGTGGCTACACGCGCCAAGAGCTGCTCGGGCAGAACCACCGCATCATCAAGTCAGGGGCGCATCCCCAGGCCTTTTACGATGAGCTGTGGTCCACCATCGCCATGGGCCGCACCTGGCAAGGCGAGATCTGCAACCGGCGCAAGGACGGCAGCCTCTACTGGGTGGCCTGCACCATCGTCCCCTTCCTCGACGACAATGGCCTGCCGGTGGAGTATGTCTCCATCCGCACCGACATCACCGAACTCAAACGCAGCCAGGAGCAGATCCGCCTATTCGCCCGCGCGCTCGATGCCAGCGTCGATGGGGTCAGCATCGCCGATGCCCAAGCGCCCGACCTGCCGCTCATCTACGTCAATCCCGCTTTCGAGGCGATGAGCGGCTACAGTCGTGAAGAAATGCTGGGGCGCAACTGTCGCTTTCTACAAGGTCAGGATACACGCCAGCCGGCCCTGGACGAGATCCGCCAGGCGCTAGCGCAGGGGCGCGCGGCGCGGGCCCTGCTGCGCAACTACCGTAAGGACGGCAGCGCCTTCTGGAACGAACTCTCGCTCGCCCCGGTGCACGATGATCAGGGCAGGGTGACCCATTTCATCGGTGTGGCCAACGATGTCACCGAGCGGGTCGAGGCCGAACAGGCCTTGATCCGAAGCGAGGCCCTATTGCGCGAGGCCCAGCGCATCGCCCGCATGGGCAACTGGCTGTGGCATGTCGAGGACGACAGGCTAGACTGGTCGGACGAGACTTATGCCTTGTACGGCCAGGACCGCAACACCTTCTGCCCCACGGTCGAGAGGTATTACCAGCTCGTCCATCCAGACGATGCCGCGCAGGTGCGGGCGACGCAAGCGCGCTGCCTGGAGACGGATGAAACGCAGGTGGTCGACCACCGCGTGCGGTTGCCCAACGGAGAGATGCGTTGGATGCGGGTGCGTGCCTTGCGTCACCTGGATACGGCGGGACGGATCGCCTATGTGGCGGGCACCGTTCAGGACATTACGGAGGAAAAAACGCGCCAGACCGAGATCGAGCACGCCAAGGAGGCGGCCGAGGCGGCCAACCGGGCCAAGAGCGAGTTCCTCGCGCGCATGTCGCACGAGCTGCGCACCCCCATGAACGCCATCCTCGGCTTTGCCCAGCTGCTGGAGCTCAACCCCCAGCTCGACGCGCGCAGCCGCTCGAACGTGCAGGAGATCCACAAGGCCGGCCGACATCTGCTGGAGCTGATCAACGAGGTCCTCGACCTTGCCCGCATCGAGGCCGGCCGCCTGGCGCTCAAACCGGAGGCGGTCGATTGTGCCGATCTGGCCCAAGAGTGCCTGGCCCTGGCTGCCCCTCTGGCCCGGCCGCGCGGGATACGGCTCGAACTGGAAGGTCCGGTGGAAGAGGGGCTGGCGGTGCGGGCCGATCGCACCCGCTGCAAGCAAGTGCTGGTCAACTTGCTGTCCAACGCGATCAAGTACAATCGACCCGGCGGACAGGTGGAGTTGGTCATTCGCCAGGAGAATGCGGAGACCATCCGCTTCGAGGTGCGCGACACCGGCATCGGCATCCCTGAAGGCCGCCAATCCGAACTGTTCCAACCCTTCCAACGTCTGGTCGGCGCCGACAACCCGGTGGAGGGCACCGGCATCGGCCTGGCCATCAGCAAAAGGTTGGTGGAGGAGATGGGGGGGCGCATCGGCTTCGACAGCCGGCTCGGACAGGGAAGCACCTTCTGGTTTGTGCTCCCACGCGCCGGCGGGGCCGCCAGCGTATCGCCCCAGCCTGCCCCGAGCGGCAAGTCACCGACGGCAGGACCGCTCAGCGGCACCGTCCTCTACGTTGAGGACAACCTCGCCAACGCCCGTCTGATGAAGCAGTGCTGCGCCGCTTTGCCCGGGGTGCGTCTGCTGTGGGCCGAAACCCCTGAGAAGGGTTTGCAGTTGGCCCAGACGGCCAAGCCCGATCTCATCCTGCTGGATATCCACCTGCCGGGTATGGATGGCTACCAGCTGCTCGAGCGACTCAAGGCGACCCCGGATTGTCGCGACATCCCGGTCGTGGCTGTCTCGGCCGACGCGATGCCGGAACACATTGAACGGGCGCATGCGGCCGGATTTCGTGATTACATCACCAAGCCCCTTGATCTTAACCGCCTCTACCGTCTGCTCGCAGGCTACCTCGGATAGTTGAGAGCCATGTCACACCTGACCGACCTGTCATCGCCCACCGAGGCTCTCCAGACCGCTGGCATCTTGATCGTCGACGACGAGCCGACCAATGTGCGCCTGCTCGAGCAGATGCTGGCCGTGGACGGTTATCAAAACGTCAGGGGTATCACCGATCCCCGTGAGACGCTGACCAGTGTTGTCGAACAGGGGACCACTTTGCTGCTGCTGGACCTGAACATGCCTTATCTCGACGGCTTCCAGGTCCTTGCTCAGCTGCGCGCCCTGGCCCTGCCGCCGGCCGTCCTGGTGCTCACCGCCCAGAGCGATTCCCCGGTCAAACTGCGGGCCCTGCGCTCGGGCGCCCGCGACTTCCTCACCAAGCCGATCGACATGGCGGAGCTGCTGGCGCGGGTGCGCAACCTGATCGAGGTCCAACGCCATCAGCTGTACCTGCGTCAGCAGAACGCCATCCTCGAAGAGATGGTACGCGAACGCACCCGCGAGCTGCACGACACCCGCTTGGAGATCATCCATCGGCTTGGGCGCGCGGCCGAATACCGCGACAACGAGACCGGGCTGCACATCATCCGCATGAGCCGCTACTCCCAGCTCCTGGGCCAGCTGGCCGGCATGGACGAGGCGGAGACGGAACTCCTGCTGCATGCCAGTCCCATGCACGACATCGGCAAGATCGGCATCCCCGACCGCATCCTGCTCAAGCCCGGTAGGTTGGACGCCGAGGAGTGGGCCATCATGCAAACCCATGCCCGCATCGGCGCCGACCTGCTCGACGGCCATCCAGCCCCCCTTCTCCAGATGGCGCGCGACATCGCCCTGACCCACCACGAAAAGTGGGATGGCAGCGGCTACCCCGACGGTCGCGTGGGCGAGGCCATCCCCCTGGTCGGCCGCATCGTCGCCGTGGCCGACGTCTTCGACGCGCTGACCAGCGCCAGGCCCTACAAGCCGGCCTGGCCCCTGGAGCGCGCCCTCGACTACCTCTCCGAGCAGCGCGGGCGCCACTTCGATCCACGCCTGGTCGACCTCTTCCTCGGCAACCTCGATGCCTTCCTCGCCATCCGCACCCGCTATGCCGAGCCCGACCTTGGCGAGGTGAGTCCATGAGTCGGCGCCTCAAGGTCCTGGTGGTGGACGATGTGGCCGCCAACCTGCATGTGATGGACCAGTTCCTCACCCAACTCGGCCACACGGTAGTGATGGCAGCGACCGGGGCAGAGGCGTTGCAGGCGTTTCAGACGCATCAACCCGACCTTGTGCTGATGGACGTCATGCTGCCCGACATCGACGGCCTCGAGGCCACACGCCGCATCCGCGCCATGGCCGGCGAGCGTTGGGTGCCCATCCTCTACGTGAGCGCCCTGACCCAGCGCGAGGATATCCTGCGCGGGCTCGATGCCGGCGGGGATGACTACATCACCAAACCTGTCGACTTGACGTTGCTCGAGGCCAAGATCCGCGCCATGCAGCGCATCGCCGAGATACAGGCGCGACTTGCCGAGAACGCGCGCGAGCTCGCGCGCTACCGGGAAGCAGCAGAGCTCGAGCAAGCCACCGCCCACGCCTTGATGGAAAAGATGATCCAGGCCGGTAGTGTCGAGGACCCCGGTCTCAGGCTGTGGCTGGAGCCGGCCGCCCGCTTCAGCGGCGATCTGCTCTTCGCCGGCCGCTCGCGCATCGGCGGGCAACTCTATGTGCTGCATGCCGACGCCATGGGTCACGGTCTCGTGGCGGCCCTACCCCTGCTGCCCATCGCCCAGATCTTCCACGCCATGACTGCGCAAGGCATGACCCTGCCCGTCATCGTGCACGAGATGAATGCCACCCTCCAGCGGCAGATCCCACAGGGATTCTTCGTTGCTGCAACGATTGCCGTCATCGACCGCCGCAACCGCACGGTCGAGGTCTGGAATGGTGGTAACCCGGACGCCTTGCTGATCGATGCCCAAGGTGCGGTGCTGCAACGCTTTCCCTCCGAGCACCTGCCGCTGGGCATACAACCCCCGGAACGTTTCGCCGCCCACACGCGCTGTTGGCAGCTAGAGTCCGGTGAGGCGAACCTGATCCTGTATTCGGACGGTCTGGCCGAGGCGCGTGACCGCAATGGTGAGGCCTTCGGCCAGGATCGTCTCATGTCCGCCCTGAGCCGCGGCGGCGACCCACATCTGGCCGTGGTCAATGCCGTCAAACGACACCTCGACGGGGCCCGTGCGCACGACGACATCTCGCTCGCTTGTGTGCTCTGCTAGCCTTGAGACGATCGATGCATGCCACGGCTCACCCTCGCCGTCACCCATCCCTGGCAGGTCACGCCGGCCGAGGCCAGGGCCATACAGGAGACGCTGCGCGAGCGCGTGCTAGCGGCCGACCGGCTGCCCCCACTGCGCTATATCGCCGGGGTGGACGTGGGCTTCGAGGCGGATGGCCGTACCACCCGTGCCGCCGTCGTGGTGTTGAGCTATCCGACGCTGGCGGTCGTGGACCAGGCGGTGGTGTGTCGACCCACGGCCTTTCCCTACGTGCCCGGTCTGCTTTCATTCCGTGAACTGCCTGCCGTGCTGGCCGCCATCGAACAGCTGAACGTCATGCCCGACCTCTATCTGTGCGATGGCCAGGGCCGCGCCCACCCGCGCCGCTTTGGACTCGCCTGCCACCTGGGCGTGCTGCTCGACACACCCGCCATCGGCGTGGCCAAGACCCGCCTCACGGGCAGCCATGACGAGCCACCGCTGGAAAAGGGGGGCTGGGTGCCGCTGCTGGACGGCGGTGAGGTGATCGGCGCAGTGGCGCGCACGCGCAGCCGCGTCAAGCCGGTCTACGTCTCGATCGGTCACCGGGTCTCACTGCAGACCGCGGTGCGCCTCACGCTCGCCTGCACGACCCGCTACCGCCTGCCGGAGACCACGCGGCTGGCGCACCGCCTGGCCTCGATTGCCCGTAAGGCGTCATAAAACCGTAAACGCCCGTGTCTATACTTGCCGCGATGTCACAATTCGGCCCGGCCATGGGGCTCGACGATCTTCACGCCCAGCTGCAGCAGATCCTGCAGCACAAGCAGATCACCACCCTGTTTCAGCCCATCCTGGATCTGCGCGATGGGCGCATCCACGGCTACGAGGCCTTGAGCCGCGGCCCCTCGGACAGCAGCCTGCACGTGCCCGAGGCCTTGTTCAGGGCCGCCGGGCATCTGGGGCTGACGGCGGATCTCGATCTGGCCTGCGTGGAGGCGGCGCTCAACAATTTCGTTGCCCGGGACCTGCCCGGCCGGGTCTTCATCAACCTGTCGCCGACGACGCTGCTGACCGAGGAGGCGATCATCGACCGCCTCACCGGCCTGATCCGCGCCGCCGGCATCGAGCCGAGGCGGGTCGTGCTCGAACTGACCGAGGCCGCGCCCGGCTTCGAGTTCGCCGCCCTGCGCCACATCACCGGGTCGCTACAGGCCTTGGGGCTGAGGATCGCCATGGACGATCTCGGCGAGGGCTTCTCCAGCCTGCGCCTATGGTCGGAACTCAAGCCGACCTATGTCAAGATCGACAAGCATTTCATCGATGGCATCCACCAAGACCCGCACAAGCTCGAGTTCGTGCGCTCCATCCAGCAGATCGCAGAGGGGGTGGGGGCACAATTGGTCGGCGAGGGGGTGGAGCTCGCCTCACAGTTGAGCGTCGTCCGTGACCTGGGTATACGCTTTGCCCAGGGTTACTTCATTGGTCGTCCGGGCGTGCTGCCGGCGCGACTGCCCTCGCCCGAGGCGGAAAGTTGCCTGCAGGCGAATCGGGTGGGGGTGTTCCCGGGAACAATGGCGAACACCACCGGCCAGGTGCGTGCAGCCGCGCTGCTGATGGAGGCGCCCAGCGTGAGTCCGGAGACCCCGGCGGAGGAGGTGCTCGACCTCATGCTGGCGAACCCGGCCCTGGATGCCATCGCTGTGGTCGATGACGGCAGACCGGTCGGCATCATCCACAGGGCGGTGATGATGGACCGCTTCATCCGCCTCTACAGTCGTGAACTTTTCGGTCGACGGCAGTGCCGCAGCTTCATGGATCCCGAACCCCTGGTGGTCGACCAGGGCACGCTGATCCACGACCTGTCCGAACTGGTGGTGCGCAAGGGCAAGCAGGCCTTCACCTCCGGCTTCATCATCACGGCGGACGGGTGCTACGCCGGCATGGGTTCGGGCTTCGATCTCATGCGTGCCCTGACCGAGCTGCAGATCGTCGCGGCGCGCTACGCCAACCCCCTGACCGGGCTACCCGGCAACGTCCCGATCCAACAGCACATCGAGCGGCTGCTCGCCGCCGGCGCGCCCTTCGTTGCCGTCTATGCCGACCTCAATGCCTTCAAGCCCTACAACGACGTCTACGGCTTCCGTCGCGGCGACGACATGATCGCCCTGCTGGGATGCATCCTGGTCGAGGCGTCGCAGCCCGAATTGGACTTCGTCGGCCACATCGGCGGCGACGACTTCGTCGTCTTGTTCCAGAGCCCGGACTGGGAGGCCCGTTGCCACCGGATCCTGCAGCGGTTCGACGAATCCGCGCCCCAGTTCTACAGCGAGTCGCACCGCGCGGCGGGGGGCTATACCAGCGAAAACCGCCGCGGCGAACTGGAGTTTCATCCCCTGGTGTCGCTTGCCCTCGGCGCGGTGGCCATCGACCCGGCGGGTTATCAAAGCTATCACGAGGTCGCCCGTGCCGCCGCCGAGGCCAAACACATGGCCAAGCGCAGCGCATCCAGCGCCCTGTTCCTCGACCGCAGGCGTGGCCCGCATGCCCAAGCCACCTGACGGTGCCAGGGACGCTGTCTGCCCCATCCCGACCCGATCCCCGGCCGGATCCCTCTAACCGTTCATGGCCGATAGGCCGCCCCAGTCCATGAAAACGGTTGTGCAGGCCATGAGGTTCCCCCTCCCCCACCCCTTCCCCGCTTGCGGGGGAGGGGAGCGTCGTGGTCGGCTGCGCCGATTTTCACGGTAAACCGGATCAAGACGTCTCATTTCGACAACAACCGTGCCTCACGGCCTCGCGCACAGTCCACGGCAGCCTGTCATTTCATAGGGCTTTGATATACTGAAATTGCCTTGTTTTTTGTGGGTGGATGGGGCGTTACGCGGTCCGAGGTCGCGGGACGCCCATCGCCTCTGGCGCATGCGCTGTCGTGCGGCGTTGAACGCAGGGCATGCGTCCATCCGCCGGTGCAACCACCCCCCTAGACTGCACTGGCGGGCCCACGGAGATAGAGACCAGAACGACCTCACCTGAGATCAACCGTAC
>JBKBRS010000065.1:5779-11340 GCA_046292095.1 Thiobacillaceae bacterium | reverse complement strand
GGTTTTCCAGGCGATGCGCGAGGGTGGCTCGCCGTGCGCGTAATTGCGCAGCCCGTCGAAATCCTCGGCACCGCGCCGACGCCCGCCGCCGTCCAGGGTCTTTTGCCCGGTGTCGTGGGGCAGGGGATAGGGGCCGGCCGGGCGCGGCCAGACGATGCCAGCGATGTCAGGCTCGAACAGGGCCCAGGCGTGGAACAGCCCCAGCGGATACTCGCTGAAGATGCGCACCACGCCCAGAGGCTGGCGGCCTCGCCTCTGCACCGGGATTTCGAGGCGCACGCAGGCCTGGCCGGCAGACTCGACCTCGGAGAAGACCGGACCCGCACCCGCCACCGCCAAGCCGATGGAGCGGCGCGGCCGCCCCTCCGCGTCGGCCAGGTGCAAGGCGAAGGTGAGGACATCGCCGGCAAAGGCCGGCTCGCTGGTGACCGCCTGGACGCTGAGCCCGGTCAGGTTGCGCCAGGTGGCGAAGAGGGTGGCGAAAAGCAGCCCCAGCAGGAGGAAGGTGAAGAGGTAACCCATGGCCAGCCCGTAGTTGACGGAACCGAGCAGCATGCCGGCCAACAGGCCGAGGAAGGCGAGCCCCGCGCGCGAGGGCAGGATATAGACCCGCCGCGGGGTCAGCCGGAAGGGCAGGGCATCGGCGCCGCGCAGGCCGAACAGCCGGCGCATGAGACGGTTGCGCACGGGCAGGTCGGGCAGACGGACGCGGGTGGCGGAGGACGGGAGGCTTGCCGCGCCAAGACGTGACATGGAAGTCGGGGCGTCACTCACAGGCGGCCTTACTGGGCACGGGTCACCCCGCCCTCAGGGGATCGCCACGGCCGCCAGCACGGCCTGGGCGGCGGCATCGCCACTGCGCATCCCCTCCGCATCCTGCAGGCGGTGGCCGGCCACGAAGGGGAAGACGACCTGCACGTCCTCAGGGATGACGTAGTCGCGGTCGTGCAGCCAAGCCCAGGCGCGTGCCGAGCGGGCGAGTGCAAGCCCGGCGCGCGGCGACAGGCCGTGCAGGAAAAGACCCGGCCCGCGGGTGTGTTCGATCAAGGCCTGCAGGTAGTCGAGCAGGGCCGGCGCCAGGCGCACTTGATCGACGCTCGCCTGCGCCGCGGTGAGCTCGGCCGGGGTGAGCACCGGCGCAAGCGCCTGGGGGCGGCGGTTCTCGCCGGCCAAAAGCGCCCGCTCGGCATCCGGGTCGGGGTAGCCCAGGGACAGACGCATGAGGAAGCGATCGAGTTGCGACTCGGGCAGGGGATAGACCCCCGCTTGGGTGAAAGGGTTCTGCGTAGCGAGCACGAAGAAGGGTTCCGGCAGCCGCCGCGTGACCCCCTCGAGACTCACTTGGCCCTCTTCCATGGCCTCGAGCAGCGCGCTCTGCGCCTTGGGGGTGGCGCGGTTGATCTCGTCGGCCAGTACCACCTGGGCGAAGATGGGGCCGGGGTGAAAGCGAAAGGCGCCGCTTGCCTGTTCGAAGACCGAGAAGCCGAGGATGTCGCCGGGCAAGAGGTCGCTGGTGAATTGGATGCGGGTGAACTCCAGGCCCAGGGTGTGGGCGAGGGCGTGCGCCAGGGTGGTCTTGCCCACGCCCGGCAGGTCCTCGATGAGGAGGTGGCCGCGCGCCAGCAGGCAGGTGAGCGCCAGGCGGATCTGCCGCGGCTTGCCGAGGACGACGCCTTCGATCTGCGCCAGCGCGCGATCGAACGGGGGACGCGGCGATTCGTCGAGTCGGGGGCCTGAGTTCATCGGCGCCGCCTAAGGCACGGTGCGGTTCAGTCAGCCGGCCGCAACAACGGGAATAGGATCACGTCGCGGATGCTCGCGCTGTCGGTCAGCAGCATCACCAGGCGGTCGATGCCGATGCCGCAGCCGCCGGTGGGCGGCAACCCATACTCGAGGGCGCGGATGTAATCGGCGTCGTAGTACATGGCCTCCTCGTCGCCCGCCTCCTTGGCGCGCACCTGGGCCATGAAGCGCTCGGCCTGGTCCTCGGGGTCGTTGAGCTCCGAGAAGCCGTTGGCGATCTCGCGCCCGGCGATGTACAGCTCGAAGCGCTCGGTCACCGCGGGGTTGTCGTCGCTGGCCCGCGCCAGCGGCGAGACCTCGGCCGGATAATCGATGATGAAGGTGGGCTGGATGAGCTTGTGCTCGGTGGTCGCCTCGAACAGCGTGAGCTGCAGCCCCCCCAGGCCGTCGCTTGCGCGGTAGGGAATACCGCGCCGCTTCATCTCGGCGCGCAGGAAGTCGGGGTCGTCGAGCGGGGCGTCGGCAAGGTCCGGGTTATATAGCCGCGTGGCCTCGAGGATGGTCAGCCGGGCGAAGGGCTGCGCCAAATTGATCACTTCGCCCTGATAGGGCACGGCGGTGTGACCCAGGACCTCGTGGCTGACGAAGCGCAGCATCTCCTCGACGAAGTCCATGAGGTAGGTGTAGTCCCGATAGGCCTCATAGAACTCCATCATGGTGAACTCGGGGTTGTGCCGGGTGGAGATGCCCTCGTTGCGAAAGTTGCGGTTGATCTCGAACACCTTCTCGAAGCCGCCCACCACCAGGCGCTTGAGGTAGAGCTCCGGGGCGATGCGCAGGTATAGCGGCATGTCCAGCGCATTGTGGTAGGTGACGAAGGGCCTGGCCGTGGCGCCCCCTGGGATGGGCTGCATCATAGGGGTCTCCACCTCCAGGAAGCCCTTGCCGGTCATGAACTCACGCATGGCCTGCACGATGCGCGAGCGGCGCATGAAGGTCTGGCGCGTGACCTCGTTGGTGATGAGGTCGAGGTAGCGCTGGCGATACTTCTGCTCGGTGTCGGTCAGCCCGTGGAACTTCTCCGGCAGGGGCCTAAGCGACTTCGTGAGCAGGCGCACGCTGGTGGCGTGTACGGTGAGTTCCCCCGTCTTGGTCTTGAACAGGGTGCCGGCCACGCCCAGGATGTCGCCCAGGTCCCAGTGCTTGAAGGCCTCGTGTACGCCGCTGCCAACGCTGTCGTCGGCGACGAAGATCTGGATGCGACCGCTCATGTCCTGCAAGGTGGCGAAGCTTGCCTTGCCCATCACCCGTTTGAGCATCATGCGCCCGGCGATCTGTACGGGGATGGCGGCGGCCTCCAGCTCGGCCTTGTCCTTGTGGCCGAAGGCGGCGTGCAAGTCTCCGGCCAGGTCGCGGCGCTCGAAGTCGTTGGGGAAGGCGGGGCCTTGTTTGCGAAGCTCGGCCAGCTTGGCGCGGCGCTCGGCGATGATGGCGTTGTCGTCTCGGTTATCGGTGGGTGTGGGTTGGGACATCTTGTCAGGCCGTGGTGTGAAAGGTCAGGACAGGGATTCCGAGTGCCCGGGCCGCCTCGGACTGAGTGCGGACGGCGGTGGCGAACAGTTGGCAGCCGTAGTGACGTGCGCAGGCCAGGTGCAGTGCGTCTAAGGTGCCCAGCGCCACCTCGGGGACGAGGTCGATCAGCTGACGCGCGGCCTCGTACAGGCCGGGCCAGTCAGGATAGAGGACCCAGTTTCGCGACGCCAGATCGAGCTCGAACTCGGCGAGTGCCCGGCGCTCGGTGCTGCGGTCGATCTGACCGGCGCGGCGGCGGCGCGCCATCAGGCAGCGCAGTTCGACCAGGGTCTGTCCGCTGATGGCCACCGGCGCGGCCGCCTCGGCCCGGGCGAGGACGTCGAAGGAACGCGCCTCACGCACATAACACTTGGCCAGGGCGCTGGTGTCGATGTAGGCGTTCACGCCCGATCCTCGCGCTCCTCCTTAAGCAGGGTCTCGCTGGTGACGGGCTGAAGCGGCTGTTGCAACAGGAAATCCTTGAGCGCGCCCAGACGGCGCCGCGGTGTCACGGGCAGGATGCGTGCGACGGGCTGACCGCGCCGCACGACCAGGATCTCGTCGGCGTCGGCGAACATCCGCTCGGGATGGGAGAGCCCCTCGCGCGCCTCACGGATGGTGAGTTCCTTCATGACGGTGTCTTAGCCGATAATGTGACACGATTATAGTCCCGTGTCACAACTGGGGATAACCGTTCATGGCCGATGGGCCGCTCCTGCCAATGGATGCACCCTGCCGGCCATGAACGGTTCCCTCACCCCCATCCCCTCTGTGGGCCTGCGGCCCATCCCTCGCTATGCTCGGGACCGCAACTTCGTTGCGTCCTGCGCCCTTCGGGCTGGTCCCGCCCGCGGGCGAGGGGAGCTTCGAGCGTCGCTGGCGCGACTTCCACGCCAACAGGCAAATGTCCCTACCATAACCACCGTGAACACCCTCACCGAGCAGGCCAGATCGCTCCTCAACCGGGTCTTCGGCTATCCCGAATTCCGCGGCGAGCAGGCGGCCATCGTCAGCCATGTGGCCGCCGGCGGCGATGCCCTGGTGCTGATGCCCACCGGCGGCGGCAAATCGCTGTGCTACCAAATTCCCGCCCTCTTGCGGCCGGGCACTGCCGTGGTGGTCTCACCCCTCATCGCGCTGATGCACGACCAGGTGGCCGCCCTCAAGGAGCTGGGCATCCCGGCGGCCTATCTCAACTCCAGCCTGGGCGCAGCCGAGGCGCGCGCGGTGGAGCGCGCCTTTCTCGCCGGCGAGCTGAAGCTGCTCTATGTCGCCCCCGAGCGCCTGCTCACCGAGCGTTTCATCGATCTGATGACGCGCGCCTGCCTCGCGCTTTTCGCCATCGACGAGGCGCATTGCGTCTCGCAGTGGGGACACGACTTTCGGCCCGAGTATCTGGGACTGAACGTCCTGCACGAGCGTTTCCCCGGCGTGCCGCGCATCGCGCTGACCGCCACCGCCGATGCCCTCACCCGGCAGGAGATCGTCACGCGGCTTGACCTCTCGACCGCCCGCGTCTTCGTCGCCAGCTTCGACCGACCCAACATCCGCTACCGCATCGAAGAAAAGCACGACAGCGGCCGGCAGCTGCGCGCCTTTCTGGACGAGCACGCCGGCGAGGCTGGCATCGTCTATTGCGGCAGCCGCCGTAAGGTGGATGTCGTAGCCGCCTCGCTCGCCGCCGCGGGGCTGCCGGCACTGCCTTATCATGCCGGGCTCGATGCCGACACCCGTCGCCGGCACCAGGACCGTTTCCTGCGCGAGGACGGCCTCGTCATGGTCGCCACCATCGCCTTCGGCATGGGCATCGACAAGCCGGACGTGCGCTTCGTCGCTCACCTCGACCTGCCCGGCTCCATCGAGGGCTACTACCAGGAGACCGGCCGCGCCGGCCGCGACGGGCTGCCGGCCGAGGCCTGGATGCTATGGGGAGCGGGCGACGTGGCGGCGCAACGGCGTTTCATCGACGCCTCGGAAGCGGACGCGGCCTTCAAGCGCGTGGCGCATGCCAAGCTCGACGCCTTGCTCGCCTTGGTGGAGACCGCCGGCTGCCGACGCCAGGCCCTGCTCGCCTATTTCGGCGAGGCAAGCCCCCCTTGCGGCAACTGCGACAACTGCCTCAACCCGCCGCGCCTGTGGGACGCCACCGAGCCGGCACGCAAGGCCCTCTCCGCCGTCTATCGCACCGGTCAGCGCTTCGGCGCCGGCCACGTGATCGACGTGCTGCTGGGGCGCAACACCGACAA
>JBKBRS010000065.1:0-5679 GCA_046292095.1 Thiobacillaceae bacterium | reverse complement strand
GTGCGCGCCTTGGGCCACCAACGGTTGAGCGTTTTCGGCATCGGCGGCGAGCTCGACGAGCGGCGCTGGCGGGGCCTGCTGCGGCAGCTCCTGCTGCGCGGCCATCTCGCCACCGACCACGCGGCGCATGGGGGGCTGAGGCTCACCGCCGCGGCGCGCCCTTTGCTCAGGGGCGAGGAGACCTTCATGATGCGCGTGGCGGCAGAGCGTCCGCAGCGCCCGAAGCAGGCGCGTCGCACGCCGGCCGGGCCCGTCTCAGGGGCCGAAGCCCTGTTCGAGCGCCTGCGCGCCTGGCGCCGTCAACTGGCCGCCGACAAGGGGGTGCCGGCCTATGTCATCCTGCACGACAGCACCCTCAAGGCCATCGCCGCCGCCCGGCCCGCGAATCTGGAAGCGCTGAGCGCCATTCCAGGCATCGGGGCGCGCAAGCTAGAGGCGTATGGCACGGCCATCCTCAGGGTGCTCGACGAATTCCAGCCGACCTACCCGTAGGCTCATGACGCCTCCGGCGTAGGCATAGACTATAGAATGCGAAGCTCTGCCATTGGACCTCGCGGAGGGACGCGTGGGCTTTTATACACCTGAGGAACTGAGGGAACTCCTCGCAGACGACGAATCGGACCTGGTCGAACGCAAGCGCACCGCCGCCGACCGCAGCGCCATCCGCCGGAGTGTGTGCGCTTTTGCCAACGACCTACCTGGTCACGCTAGACCGGGAGTCATTGTTATCGGCTTGGAAGACGATGGACGTTGCGCCGGTATCGAGGTGGACGACGCGCTGTTGCGTACACTGGCGCAGATGCGAGCCGATGGCAACATCCTGCCGTTGCCATCCATGCGCGTGGAAAAGCTATCCATCGAGGATTGCACTGTGGTCGTCATCCAGGTCGAACCCAGCACCAGCCCTCCCGTTCGCTACCAGGGGCGGGTCTGGGTCAGGGTCGGGCCGACGGTACAGCTCGCCTCACCTGAAGAGGAGCTGCGTTTGGCCGAACGTCGCCGCAGCGCCGATATGCCTTTCGACCTACGTCCCGCCCTCTCAGCGGCGCTGGATGAGTTAGATTATGGTTACATCCAAAACGTCTATCTGCCAGCAGCCGTCTCCCCCGAGGTGCTGGAGCGCAATCACAGACCGCTCATCCACCAATTGCATGCCCTGCGCCTTGCAGCGGGCGAGCACCCGAGCTGGGGCGGATTGATCGCCTGTGCCCGTGATCCGCAAGGGTGGGTGCCGGGTGCCTATGTGCAATTTCTCCGCATCGACGGAGTACGGCTGACCGATCCCATCAAGGACCAAAAAAGCCTCACCGGTAAACTGGAAGACGTCCTGCGCCGTCTCGATGAATTGCTGGAGCTCCATATCATGACGCGATCTGAGATCACGCGTGGACCGCGCGAACAGCGTCATCCCGACTATCCCATCGTGGCGCTACAGCAACTCACGCGCAACGCCATCATGCATCGCAGCTACGAGGGCACCCATGCCCCCGTGCGAGTCTATTGGTATGCGGACCGCGTCGAGATCCAGAACCCCGGCGGGTTGTATGGCAAGGTTACGGCGATGAACTTTGGCAGCGGTGCGACTGACTACCGCAATCCCCTGATCGCCGAAATCATGCACCATCTGGGGTATGCGCAACGCTTCGGGTTGGGCATCCCGCTGGCAAGGCAGACGCTTACGGACAATGGCAATCCTCCTCCCGATTTCAGCTTTACCCCGACGCATGTGGCGGTGACCGTCAGGCCGGCACCATGAAGACCATCGCCTTCTTCAACAACAAAGGTGGGGTCGGCAAGACCTCATTGGTCTACCACCTGGCCTGGATGTACGCGGATTTGGGCCTGAGCGTGGTGGCGGCCGATCTTGATCCCCAGGCCAACCTGACGGCCATGTTCCTCGATGAGGAGCGGCTGGGGGCATTGTGGTTGAATGGGGCACATGCCGAGACCGTTTACGGCGCCTTTCGTCCCTTGCGGGAGGGTACGGGGGATGTGGCCCAGCCGCATGTCGAGGAAGTCACCCCGGGGCTACATCTGCTGGTCGGTGACTTGGCGCTGTCCACTGCCGAGGATGAACTATCCAGCCAGTGGCCCAGGTGTCTGGATCGTGACCCCCGCGCCTTTCGGGTTCTGAGTGGCCTGTGGCGCATTATGGCGATGGCGGCGCGACAGGTGGAGGCCAGTCTGACCCTGATCGACGTCGGCCCGAACCTGGGTGCATTGAATCGCGCCGCTTTGGTGAGTGCGGACGCAGTGGTCATTCCGCTCGCGCCCGACTTGTACTCCTTGCAGGGACTGCGCAACCTTGGGCCAGCCTTGCGCGATTGGCGCCAACAATGGGACGAACGGCGGACGCGAATCCCTAAAGCCCTGCTTGGGCTTGATATGCCGAACGGAACCATGCGGCCGATCGGTTATGTCGTCTTGCAGCACGCAGTGCGGCTGGACCGTCCGGTCAAGGCTTACGGCCGATGGATGGAACGCATACCCGAGGAATACAGGCGGTCGATCCTGGACGAGGACTCTACGCCTCCTGATCTCAACCCGGAAAACGACCCGCATTGCCTGGCCACCCTCAAACACTACCGAAGCCTGATGCCGCTGGCCCAGGAGGCGCGCAAGCCGATGTTCTTCCTCAAACCGGCCGACGGCGTGACGGGTGGGCATATCGCCGCTGTGCAGGGATGTTATCGGGATTTCGAGACCTTGGCCCGGCGTATCGCCCAACGTTGCGAAGTACCCCTGCCTGATGCTATGCAACGAGCAAAGGAGGCTATACCCCCTGCTTGAGGCTCGCCTCGATGAAGCCGTCGAGGTCGCCATCGAGCACCGCCTGGGTGTTGCCCACCTCGTAGCCGGTGCGCAGGTCCTTGATGCGCGACTGATCCAGCACGTAGGAGCGGATCTGGTGGCCCCAGCCGATGTCGGTCTTGCTCTCCTCGAGTTTCTGCTGTTCGGCCTGGCGTTTCCTCAGCTCCAGCTCGTAGAGTCGGGCGCGCAGCAAGTTCCAGGCCTCCTCGCGGTTGCGGTGCTGCGAACGGTCATTCTGACACTGCACGACGATGCCGGTGGGGATGTGGGTGAGCCGCACCGCGCTGTCGGTCTTGTTGACGTGCTGGCCGCCGGCCCCGCTCGCCCGATAGGTGTCCACCCGCACGTCGGCCGGGTTGATGTCGATCTCGATCGACTCGTCCACCTCGGGATAGACGAAGACGCTGGCGAATGAGGTGTGCCGGCGGGCATTGGCGTCGAAGGGGGATTTGCGCACCAGCCGGTGCACGCCGGTCTCGGTGCGCAGATAGCCGTAGGCGTAGTCGCCGTCCACCCGGATGGTGGCGCTCTTGATGCCGGCGACCTCGCCCTCGGATTCTTCCAGCACCTCGGTCTTGAAGCCCTTGCGCTCGCAGTAGCGCAGGTACATGCGCTCGAGCATGCCGGCCCAGTCCTGCGCCTCGGTGCCGCCGGCGCCGGCGTTGATCTCAATGAAACAGGGGCGCGCGTCCATGGGGCCGGAGAACATGCGGCGGAACTCCAGCTCGGCCACCCGTTGCTCGATCGCCGCGACGTCCGCCGCCACGGCCTCCAGAGTGGCATCGTCTTCTTCCGCGCGGGCCAGTTCGAACAGCTCGCGCGCGGCGCCCAAGTCCTGGTCTATCGCCTCCAGGCTGAGGACGACGGCCTCCAGGGCCTTGCGCTCGCGGCCGATCTCTTGCGCACGTTTGGGGTCGTCCCAGAGGGCGGGGTCTTCCGCGATGCGGATGAGCTCGTCGAGCCGGTCGCGTTTGCCAGGGTAGTCAAAGATACCCCCTTAAGTCCTGGGCGCGGCGCGCCAGATCGGCGAGGGACTGTTCTATCTGGTTGAGGCGTTCGGCTTCCATCGGTCTATCCTGAAAATGTCACGCTAAACTCGACATTATAGCCATTTGGGACCCATCGCCATGACCGCCGACTACCGTTATTTCGACCATGAGGCCGACATCGGCATCGAAGCCGAGGGCAAGACCCTGGAGGAGGCCTTCGTCAATGCGGCGCTCGCCATGTTCGCCATCATGGCCGAGCCGGCCACCGTCATCCCGGAGCGCCGCGTGAGCCTGGCCTTCGACGAGGCGGACGTGGAACTCGCCCTGGTCACCTGGCTCAATCAGCTGCTCGCCCAGGCGCGGGTGCATGGCCTCATCTTCTGCGCCTATGAGCTGCGGCGAGAGGGTGACCATTGGCAGGGCGAGGCCTGGGGCATGCCCTGGCGGCCGGAGGCGGAGCGCGGCACCGAGGTCAAGGGGGCGACCCTGACCCAGCTCAAGGTCGAGCCGGGTGGCAAGGGTTGGCGGGTGCGCTGCGTGGTGGATGTGTAGGCGGGGGGCAGGGATCATGGATCAGGAATCAGGAGGTGGACCGTGGACATGACGCGGCTTGAGCAGATCGATCAATGGTGCTACACCGTGCCGAGGGGTGAAGGGGAGAGCCGTGCCGAGGTCCGGCTCTACGGCAGCGCGCCGCTGCTCGCGTCCATGGACGAGATGGTGCTCACCCAGATCACCAACGTCGCCCGTCTGCCGGGTCTGGTCGGGCCGGCGATGACCATGCCGGATGCGCACTGGGGCTATGGCTTCCCCATCGGCGGGGTGGCGGCCTTCGACCCGCAAGAGGGTGGCATCATCTCCGCCGGCGGGGTCGGCTTCGACATCTCCTGCGGCATCCGTTGCCTGCGCACCAACCTCGATCTGAATGACGCCGTGGGCTTCTTCCCCCAGCTCGCCGACGCGCTGTTTCGCGACATCCCCGCCGGGGTGGGGGAAGAGGGCAATCTCAAGCTCTCCACCCACGAGCTCGATCAGATCATGCTGGAAGGGGCGCAATGGGCGGTCAGGCACGGTTACGGCACGGCCGCTGACCTCGATTTCATCGAGGAACGCGGGCGCATGGCGGGTGCGGTGCCGGGCAATGTCTCGGAGCTGGCCAAGAAGCGTCAGCGCGGCGAGATGGGGACCCTGGGCTCGGGCAACCACTACCTGGAGGTGCAGGTGGTGGAGCGCATCTACGATGCCGAGGCCGCGCGCGCCTTTGGGCTGCACGAGGGGCAGATCGTGGTGTCCATCCACTGCGGCTCGCGCGGCCTGGGCCACCAGATCGGCACCGATTACCTGGTCAGCCTGGCCAAGGCGGCCAGCCGGCTGGGCATCGCGCTGCCCGACCGGGAACTCGCCTGCGCGCCGATCAACTCGCCCGAGGGTCAGGAATACCTGGGGGCGATGAACGCCGCCATCAACGTGGCCCTGGCCAACCGCCAGATCCTCACCCACCTGACGCGCGAGTCCTTTGCCAGCGTCATCCCAGGGGCGCGGCTGACGACCCTCTACGATGTCTCCCACAATACCTGCAAGCTGGAGCGGCACCTCTGGCAGGGCCGTGAGCGTATGCTCTACGTGCACCGCAAGGGGGCCACACGAGCGCTCGGCCCCGGCCACCCGGCGCTACCGCCGCAATACCGCGCCGTCGGCCAGCCGGTGATCATCGGCGGCAGCATGGGGACCGGCTCCTACATCCTGGTGGGCACACGCGAAGCAGAGCAAAAGTCGTGGTCCTCGGCCAGCCACGGCGCCGGCCGGGCGATGAGCCGCAAGCAGGCGCTCAAGCACTGGCGCGGGCGCGAACTGATCGACGAGCTGCGCGAGCGCGGCA
>JBKBRS010000064.1:4160-11389 GCA_046292095.1 Thiobacillaceae bacterium | reverse complement strand
GCAGCGGCGGCGGCACGGCGCGCAGGAGCTCGGCCGGCAGGTCGTCCGCCGGCGGGGCGGCGCCAGGCGACTGCGCCTGGGCCCGGCGGCCGGGGCGGGAGAGGTCGAAGATCAGCATGTCATTTGCTCACGTCGATACGGCGCCAGTCGCGACCAATAGCGTGATGGGCGACATGTGTCGCCTGCCGCGCCGACCGGACGGGTCACGCCGTCTCCCCGCGCGCCGCGGCCAGCGCCGCCTCGTAGTTGGGCTCCTGTTTGATCTCGGGCACCAGCTCGGCGTAGAGGACGCGGTCGCGCTCGTCCAGCACGATCACCGCGCGCGCACACAGCCCCGCCAGCGGCGGGTCCATGATCATGACCCCGTAGTCCTTGTGGAAGTCGCGTCCGCGCATGGTGGACAGGGTGATGACGTTGTTCAGGCCCTCGGCGCCACAGAAGCGGTTCTGGGCGAAGGGCAGGTCGGCGGAGATCACCAACACCACGGTGTTGGGCAGGCTGGCGGCGGCGGCGTTGAACTTGCGCGTGGACTCGGCGCAGACGGGGGTGTCCAGGCTGGGGACGATGTTGAGGATCTTGCGCTTGCCCCAGAACTGGGACAGGGAGACGTCCTTGAGGTCCTTGTCCACCAGCATGAAGGAGTGGGCCGTATCGCCCACGCGCGGGAAGGTGCCACCAACGGAAATGGGCTCGCCGCCCAAGGTCACGGTTGCCATCGTCTTGCTCCTCTCGTAAAGGTCGGTTGGGGTTGGTTCAGGCCTTGTAGGCACAAGGCGGGGCCTCGCGCCGCCGGCTCAGGATGCGCGCCAATTTTTGCGCATAGTCGTTGAGGTCGTCATCGGTCTTGGTCTCCGTCGCGCAGACCAGGATGGCGTCGGCCAGTTCCGCATAGTCGCCGCCCAGCGCATAGCCGCCGAGTATGCCCTGGGCGCGCAGGGCCCGCAGCACTTCCTGCGGATTGGCAGGCAGCCGCAACACGGCCTCGTGGAAATAAGGGGCGGTAAAAGCCGGCCGCACGCCGGGGATGGCGGCGAGCCTTTCCACCAGGGCACGGGTGCGGGCGTGGCTGGCGAGCGCCACCTCTTTCAGCCCCTGCGGGCCCAGCAGGGCGAGATAAAGGGTCGCGGCGGTGACCAGCAGACCCTGGTTGGTGCAGATGTTGGAGGTGGCCTTGGCGCGGCGGATGTGCTGCTCGCGCGCCTGCAACGTCAGCGTGAAGCCCGGCTTGCCGTCCATGTCCACGGTGCGGCCGACGATGCGGCCGGGCATCTGCCGCACCAGGGCCTGGCGCGTGGTCATGAAGCCGAAGTAGGGGCCGCCGGAGGCGAGCGGGACGCCCAGCGGCTGGCCGTCGCCGACGCAGATGTCGGCCCCGCGCGCGCCCCACTGGCCCGGCGGTTTGAGCAGAGCGAGGCTTATCGGGTTGACCACGGCGATGGCCAGCATGCCGTGTGCCTGCGCCCAGTCGGTGAGCGCATCGACCGGCTCCAGCACGCCGAAGAAATTGGGCTGGGGGATGACGAGGGCGGTGGCGTCTTCCGCCTCATGCTGCGCCAGGGCCTCGGTGAGCGTGTGGCCGCGCTCCGGGCAGTAGGGCAGTTCGACGAGCTCGATGCCCTGGTTTTGCACGATCGTGCGCGCCACCGCCCGGTAGCGCGGTGGCACGGTCTTCGGCAGCAGCACCCGCTTGGCGCCGTTTTTGTTCGCCCGCACCGCCATGAGGATGGCCTCGGCGAGGGCGCTGGCGCCGTCGTAGAGCGAGGCGTTGGACACCTCCATGGCGGTGAGCCCCGCCATCATGCTCTGGTATTCGTAGATGAGCTGCAGCGTGCCCTGGCTCGCCTCGGCCTGATAGGGGGTGTAGGCCGAGTAGAACTCGCCGCGTGTGACGATCTGCCAGATGGCGGCGGGGATGTGGTGCTCGTAGGCGCCGGCGCCGATGAAGTTGGACCAGAAGCCGTCCTGCGCCGCGCGCACCTGCGCCAGCCGCATGACCGCCATCTCGGACATCCCCTCGGGCACGCCCTCCAGGGCGGCGCAGCGCAGCTCACTCGGGATCTCGTCGAATAGGGCGTCGAGGGTCGGTACGCCGATCGCCGCCAGCATCTCGGCGACGTCCTGGGGGGTGTGGGGGATGAAGGGCATGGTGTGAGGCGGTGCGCCAAAGCTCAATGCGTCTCCGACTCGACCAGCGCCTGATAGCCGGCGGCGTCGAGCAGCCCCTCCAGGTCGGCCGGGTTGCTGGGCTTCAAGCGAAACATCCAGTTGCCATAGGGGTCCTTGTTGAGGCTTTCGGGGGCGGCCTCGACCGCGTCGTTCACCGCCACCACCTCGCCGGCGACGGGGGCATAGACGTCGGCGGCGGCCTTGACCGACTCGACCACGGCGCATTCTTCGTTTTGCGCGAGCTGGCGGCCGACGGTGGGGTTCTCGACAAAGACCATATCGCCGAGCAGGTCCTGGGCGTGATGGGTGATGCCCACGCTCACCGTGCCATCGGCCTCCGGCCGCACCCACTCGTGGGTCTTGGTGTATCTGAGATCGGTGGGGATGTTCATGCTGGTCTCCGTGTCAATGGAAACGGAAAATGGGGGGCGGCAAGGGGACGACAGCCTTGCGACTTCGGCACATCGGGCGCATCTTGATTAACCTGCGCTAGATAAGCGGCTTGCCGTGGCGCACGAAAGGATACTTCACCACGCGGGCGCGCAGCCGCTTGTCGCGCACTAGCACGCCCACCTCGTCGCCGACCGCCACCGCCGCCGGCACGCGCGCCAGGGCGATGGAGACGTCCAGCGTGGGTGAGTAGCCGCCCGAGGTGATCTCGCCCTCGCCGTGCGCGGTGAGCACCTTCTGGTGGGCGCGCAACACCCCCTTGTCCAGGAGGAGCAGCCCCGCCATTTGGCGCGTGCGCGGCAGTCGCATGAGCGCGTCGCGGCCGATGAAGTCGCGCTCGGGGTCGCGCAGATCGACCGTCCAGCCGAGTCCCGACTCGTAGGGCGTGGTCCGCTCGTCCATGTCCTGGCCGTAGAGGTTCATGCCGGCCTCCAGCCGCAGGGTGTCGCGCGCCCCCAGGCCGCAGGGCCTGACACCGGCCTCGAGCAGGGCCTGCCAGAAATAGGGTGCGGCCCGCCCCGGCAGCATCACCTCGAAGCCGTCCTCGCCGGTATAGCCGGTGCGGGCGATGAACATGTCGCCCACGCTCACGGCGCTGAAGGGCTTGAGCGGCTCGGTCAGGTCGCGCGTGCCGGGCATGGCCGCCCACAGCTTCTCGCCCGCCTGCGGCCCCTGCACGGCGATCATCGCCAAGTCGCGGCGGGGCACGATCTCGAGGCCGGGTGCATGGGCGTCGCGCTGGGTCGCAAGCCACGCCAAGTCCTTGTCGGCGCAGCCGGCGTTGACCACCAGGCGGAACCATTCCTCGCGCAGGAAATAGACGATCAGGTCGTCGATGACCCCGCCGCCTTCGTGCAGCATGCAGCTATAAAGCGCCCAGCCGGTGGTGGTGAGCTTGGCCACGTCGTTGGCCAACAACCGACGCAGGAACGGGCGCGCCGCTTCGCCGCGCAGATCGACCACCAGCATGTGCGAGACGTCGAACATGCCGGCAGCGCGGCGCACGGCGTGATGCTCCTTGATCTGCGAGCCGTAGTGAAGCGGCATCTCCCAGCCGGCGAAATCGATGAGCTTGGCGTTCAGTTCGCGGTGCTTGGCGTTCAGTGGGGTCTGCTGCATCGGGGCGGTGGTCGTGGTCGGGTGGGCGATGGTTACGCGGCTTTGCTCACCCCTCTGTCCTGGTACCTGAGAGATTGCCCCCTTCGGTGGTGGCCGCTGCCACGCTCTCCAGAGTTGTCGGTTTCCGCGGTCCTTTTGCCTGAGCGGTTGACGGGTGGGTTGCGCCTTCGGCGGCCGGCGGCGGCTCTCTCCCACGGAAACGCTGCGCGCACTATAACCGAGGCGGCCTCTGGCAAACAAGCTTCCCCGGCCTGAACCTTTTCAGCCGGCCTCATCCCCCGGCGGCACGTCCCAGGCCGGCGCGCGATGGCGTGCCAGGTGCCGGGGGGTCCAGGCGTGCGGGGTCTTTCGCACGAAGCGCTGGCGGGCGACGTGGTAGCTCACGTCGAAGCCGTAGAAGCTGCGCCGCATCTCGGCGAGCTCCTCGGCGCGGTAGGCGGCGAGCGGCTTCGCCATCTCGTCGGCGGCGCGCCGGGCGCGCTTTTCCGCCAGTCGGGCGGGGTAGTCCGCAGCCCTGGCGAGTTCGGCGGCGCGTTGATGCGTTTCGGCGTGGAAGCTCACCACGTCGCTGCCGAAGTGGGCGTCGATGAGACCCAGGCGCAGGGCCGTCGCCGTGCCCAGTGGCAGGCGAGACTGCATGAGCTGCCGCGCGGCCGTCTCGCCCAGGCGCCGGGGCAGGGTATAGGTCCAGAATTCCGAGCCGAAAAGGTTGCCCATGTTGCGGTAGTGGGGGTTGAGGACCACGCCGCTGCGCGCCCAGACCAAATCGGCCGCAAGGGCAAGGAAGGCGCCGCCGGCTCCCGCGTTGCCGGCGAGCGCCGCCACGGTGAGGCGGTCATCGGTGCGCAGGATGGCCTCGCATAGGTCATCCATGGCCTCGATGTTGCGCCAGGACTCGTCAGCCGGACTCGCGGCCGCCTCAATGAGGTTGAGGTCGAGACCGTTGGAGAAGAAATCCGGCCCACCATGCAGGACGATGACACGGGTGGGTCGGGCGAGGGCCTGGCGGTAGGCGGCGGTGAGGCGCGCGCAGGCGGCAGTGCCCATGGCGCCGTTGTAGAACTCGAAATAGAGGTGTCCCACCCCAGCGGACTCCTCGTAGCGGATGTCCGCCGCCGCCTCCGGCAGTTCGGGTAGCTCGGCGGCCTCGGGCAGGGCGAACGTGGCCGGCAGCTTGAAGTCGACCTCGGCGTCCAGACGGCGCAGGTGGCCGATCTGCACCGCCCCGTCCGCGGTGGCGCGCACGATCGCCTCACCTGCACGGCCCAGCAGTGCGCCGGGAGGGCCGTCGGCGGGATAGGGCTTGAGGTTGAAGAGCCGGCACGGGTGGTCGAAGAGGCGGTCCACTACCCCCGGGCTGCCGTCGGCGCTGGCAGCCTTGCGCAGGGCCGTGGCGGTGTCGTCGCGCGCCCAGTCGATGACGCGTTCCTTGGGGTCTATGGCCGGGCGTAGCGGCTTGAGGGGCACGCGTTCGGGTCGCCAGCGGCCGGCACGCCAGTCGGGGTAGCGGGCGAGGGCGGCGAATACGGCGCGCACCGCGGCCTCGGTGACCTCGTGGCGGTAGAGGCTGGACTTGGTCGCCACGCGCATAGGGAAGGTGGCGGTCGCCCAGACCGGGCCGGCGTCGAGTTCCGCCTCGGCCTGTAGCACGGTCACGCCCCACTGCGATTCACCCGCCAGGATGGCGTGGTCCAGGGCGGCAGGACCACGATCGCCCCTGGGGCCCGGGTGGACGATGAGGCAAGGCAGTGCGCGCCAGACCTCCGCCGGGATGGCGCGGCGCAGATAGGGGGCGAGGACGAGGTCGGGGCGGTAGAGGGCCACCGCCTCGCGGGTGACGGCCGCATCGATGTCGTATTCCACCGACAGCTCATGCCCCGCCTCGGCGAGCTCCACATACAGCCGCTGGGTGAGGCTGTTGAAGCTGTGAGTCAGCAGCAGGATGCGCACGCGAGTCAAGCGCCGCATGAGTGGCTGCGCGGGCGCAATGCAGCCATCGGCTCGCGCAGCAATGGTTTGCACAGGCTCAAGTTCCGAGCCACCCCAAGCGCCATGATCGCAGCATGGAGCAATTTGTCCATCCTGCCAACCCACGCACGCCGATTCGCGCGCCAACGCGCGCCGCGCAAGCCGAGGCATTGGCGACCGCACCCCCACCGGCTGCGGGAAAATCTCATTGGCTCTGGCCTCTGCGCATCGGCCGGTAATCGGCGACGTCCTCGGTGGCGACGAGTGGCAGGGGTGGGCCTCCGGTAGGCGCGCCGTTCGGATTCGACCCCGGATTCGGCCCGCAAGCGGGCTGTCTGCCGCGGCGGTCTGGGTGGTTGGGTTCGGTCCGGTAGTAGCGCCGCTTGCGGCGCGAACCAAACCACCGCAACCCGCGCGAAACGCCACCACGGCAAACAGATTCGGCCCGCAAGCGGGCCTCCTACCATCGGCGGCAGGGGTTGGATTCGGCCCGCAAGCGGGCCTCCTACCTCGAGGCTCCATTCGCCGATCATCTATCGCTGCGACGACGGCTTTCTGTTTGACATGCGTGACATCGCCCGCGCCTGCCACGTCCTGCGGCGTGTTTTCACCACTCTCTCAAGGTTCGGAAAACCCTCCAAGCGTGCGCCTGGCTTTGTGTCTGCGACGAAACTCGCCCGGATGGGCAGGTATTGTACCGGGCTCGTTTGGGTCTGCGACGAAACTCGCCCGGATGGGCAGGTATTGTACCGGGCTCGTTTTCTCGCCTCTTTGCAGAGGGCTCTCGCGTCGTCGCTTGTGGCCCTGCGGGCCATTCCTCGCGATGCTCAAGACCCGCATTGCGCGTTGTCGCGCACCCTCAAGCGGGCTGGTCGCGCAAAACGCGCTTCAACCGCCCTTGGGGCCCATTGAACTGCGGTTTTCAGACTCAAAGCCAGAACACGCCTACGCTGGTGACTTAGGGTTGGAGGCGCCGCCCCCGCCGCGTCGACGCGCCTGGCCGAGCGGCCCCAGATCGTGAAGGTCGCGCGACAGCGGCTTGACGCCCCGCGCCTTCGCTGTCGCCTGGATGCTGCGCGAGAACGCGGCGGTCAAGGCGGCAGGGCTGGATGCCGTGGCGCTGGCGAAGACCATCGAGGATCTGCTCGGCCGCTTCCCCAATGCTCAGGTCAATCCGGACGAGCAGCGGCGACTGCGCGCGGCGATCTACAAGCCCCTGCTCGCTCTGCCGCCGGAAGCGCGCCCAGATCGTCGATCTGGCGCTGAAACTGCTGCTGGCGGAGGCCGACGAATGAAGTCATCCCTCTACCCCATACAAGACCTGCATCGCCGCGTGCTGGCGTGGGCGCTGAAGCTCAAGGTCAACCCGCGCGTGGTGCGCGTGCAAGCGATGCGTCGCAAGTGGGGCTCCTGCACGTCGGCAGGCACGGTCACGCTGGCCGCCGACTTGCTCGACCAGGACGAGCGCTTTCAGGACTACGTGATCGTCCATGAGCTGCTGCATCTGCGCTACCCCAGCCACGGAC
>JBKBRS010000064.1:0-4062 GCA_046292095.1 Thiobacillaceae bacterium | reverse complement strand
CGCATGTTCAAGGCGCTGCTGAGCGTGCATGTGCCAGGCTGGCGGCGCTGGGGAAGCGTGCGCCAGCGCGAGAAATGAGCGTCCGCCCTTGGGCTTCACAGACCCCCAGGCCGCTGACGCTGTCCTTTAGGCTCACCCCGTGAGCCACACCATGCCGCATCATCGCGGCATGGAAAATCGTGTCCATCATGCCGCCCCACCAGCGCCAACTTTCGCGCCCCCCTGCGCTGCGCCCCTGCCGCCTGCCGTGCGCGCGCATCACGGACATCGACTTCGAAGCCGAACCCTGGCGTCGGGTGAGGTTCGTGGTCGATTCGACTTCATGCCCGGCGGATCGCGCTGGATAATCGCCCTGCTGCTCGCCCTGGTCGTCGTCGCGCTGGCCCTTGCGCCCGCTTTTTTGGCTTTTGGCGTCGATGGCCAAACGCTGGGCCTCGGCCTGCTGCTGGCCGTAACCCTCTGGCCGGGCGTCGCCATCATGTGCCGGGTGGTCGGCCGCCTTCATGTCGGGCTCAAACGGCTGTCGACATCCGTTTGCGCGGCCTTGAAATCGAGGCGGGATCGGGTCAGGCGCCCGCGCCCAGGCTGAAGCCGACACCTCATCGGGGTTGCACGAGAGCCGAGCGCGGCAGCGAGCGGCGATTGTGTGTATCACGAACGATACATCATGCCGCAATGAACGGCAAAGAGGTCATCCGGCGGCTCGAGCAGGCGGGCTGGCGCGTGGCGCGCGTGCAAGGCAGCCACCACATCCTGGTCAAGGCCGAAGTGCCGCGCAGCGTGCCGGTGCACGGCAGCCGCGATCTTTCCGCCGGTCTCGTCAAGGCCGTCGAACGACAAAGCGGAGTGAAGCTGACATGAACATCGCCTACCCCTACACCCTGGAGCGTGCGCTCGAAGGCGGGTTTCTCGTGCAGTTCGTCGATCTGGAGGAAGCCTTCACCGAGGGCGAGACCATCGAGCAGGCCGCCTTCAACGCCGCCGAGGTACTCACTGGCGCGCTGGCGGTGCGCCTGGAACAGGGCGAGGACATCCCGCGCCCCTCGCCCGCCGCGGGCCGCCCGGTGGCGGTGCCGGACGCGCCGGCGCAGGCGGCGCTTCTGATCCACTTCGCGCGCGAAGGGCGTGCGCTTTCCGAACTCGCCCGCGCGATGGGCACCTCCTGGCCCGCCGCGCAGCGGCTCACCCGTCCCGGCAACCCGACGATCAAGCAACTGGAGCGGGCCGCCGCCGCGCTGGGGAAAAGGCTGGTGTTGAGCCTGGAATGAAAGCCCGGATGAGGATTAACCGTCTCTGCGACAGACCGTCGCCTCAACCGTTGCGGTGCGCATAGGCTTGCGCCATCGCCGCGATTTGCTCCGCCAGCGCCTGCCGCAGGCTGTCGGGGGCCTCCACTGCGACATGCCGCCCGTGGCGCAGGATGTCCATCAAGAGCTCGCGCGCGTCTGCTCCGGCAAGGCCACCGGCGCCTCGATCTCGTCGCGCTCGCGGATGTAGGCGTCGAACGCGACAGGCTGCCGCTGCAGGAGCGACCTGGCGACCTTGGCGAAGTCGCGCCCTTGGCCACTCGCCGATGAATCGCCAGGATGCGCACCTGCTCATGTCCCTTCCCTCACCCCCCAGTCCCACCCCCGGTGGGGTGCGTGTCAAGAGTCGGCTGCGCGACTTATCCGTGAATGCTACGGCAACCGGCAAAAAGGGTTCTTGCGCAGGGGGAGATCGACATGGCCAATACGGTTGGTGTACGGCGCGGCTGCAGGGCCCTGTTCAGGGGCGGAGGCGTTCATTTTGTCTGCCTGACTTCAAGGCCCCAAAGACACGATCGTGGATTCTGAAACCTGCATCAGCTCAGGGCTGCATCCGGGCCGCTTCGAGTGCGTCGGCCAGAGTGCCATCCAGGATGTCCCGTATCTCGCCCGGGCTCTTCGCCACTGCCCAACGCCAACGACCAAACCCGCCGTGGGCATTGATGGCCTGCACCCATTCCTCGAGGTAGCGACGCTTCACCTGGTCCTGTTCCGTATCCTGGCCCTTGGTTTCCAAAACAAGCATCTCGCCGCTGCTCAACCGCACGAGGAAATCCGGCCGGTATTTGCGCACGACTCCGCCATACACGTACAACACCTCAAAGCCCAGGTGATCGTTCTTGACCCAGGCGCTCACCGCGTCGCTGTCGTCCAGCACGTAGGCATCGGACGCCTCCCAGGTGCTGTCATAGACGCATACATTGATATGGGACTTTTTCGTGCGCTCGCAGGGCTTGCCGGTATACCAGGTTCGCATGTCGGCCGTGGCGCGTATCGGGTGATCGCGGTCGAAGACCGGGGTGAGGCGCTCGGTGTTCTCCAGCCGCACCGCATCCCAAATGTGTTGGACCACCCGGGACATGTTGAGCGCGATGATCAGGCGTCGGCGCAGCGGGTCCTGGTCAAAGATCTGGGGGGTGATTTTGATCCGGTCGGAGGCGATGAACTGTTCGACGATCCTGACCAGTTGCGCGAGCAGCACCTCGCGGCTGCCCCGCCAGGCGTGCTTCATCTGGTCGAACACGTCCCGCGCGGTCTCGAAGATGATGCGCTGGGTGCGGAACTCGCGCGCGAGCCGTTCCAGCTCGATGCGCTCGATATGGGTGACATCGGGCTTGCCTTCGAGGATGGGCGCCAATTCGGCCACCTGGGCCGTTTGCGCGGCGTTCAGTTCCATTGCGTGCACTTTTGCCCAATCCAGCCTCAGCACCGGCTGAAACACGCGCTCGATGCGCACCACATTCGGCCAGCGGATTTCGAACGCCGCCTTCGCCGGATCGGGCTCCACCGCGGTCTTGGGCTTGGGTGGCGGCGGCGGAGCGCCCTCGCTGCCCTCATGGGGTAGGAAGGTGAAGGGGACGCCAAAGATGTTGACGTATTCCGGCTCGAACAATCCCGTCTCGGGATTCACCTCATAGGCGGTGCGCCTCAGGCCCCGCCCCACCACCTGTTCGCACAGCAGTTGTGAGGTGAAGGCGCGCAGGCCCATGATGTGGGTCACGGTCTTGGCATCCCAGCCCTCCGAGAGCATGCCGACCGAGATCACATTTTTGATCTTTTCGCCCGGCTGCCCCACCCTGCCCACGGTATCCACGGTGCGCCGGAGCCCTTCGGCCTGTTGTGCCTTGGTCGGCTTGCGCGCGGCATCAGCAGTGCTTTCCTTCTGCGCCCCGCCCTCCTCGTCCTCGGGCGCATCGACGCTGGCTTCCGGCGCATCGCGCGCTTCCGCCACAGCGAGTACCTTCGAGTCGATGTGCAGCACCCCAGCAGGGTCGCACAGCTCGTCGATGGGGATGCGCCTCGAGTCGAAGGCGTGTTTGATGCGGGCGGCAGTCTCGGTACGGTTGGCGACCGTGATCATGACCGGTGGCGTGGGCTGCCCGGCCGACTGCCATGCCCTCCAGGTCTCGCGCCAGTCGTAGCCCAGCAGGCAGTAGGCATTGAGCACCAGATCGGGCAGGGGCTCCTCCGGCTGTGCCGCCCGATTCAGGTCGTCTTTGACCTCGGGGTCGTTGTAGATATGGTATAGGCGGGATTTGTAATCATGCGCGCCCGGCACCGCATCGTCGCGCACCACCACGCGCGGCGTTTTCACCAGCCCCGATTCGATGGCATCGTTCAGGCCGAAATCGCTGACGATCCAGCCAAAGAGCGTCTCTTCACCGCTTTTCTTGCCCGAAGGCGCAAACGGCGTGGCCGAGAAGTCGTAGCACTTGAGGATGCCGCGCGCGCGGTGCAGACGGTCCAGGCCGCCGATCCAGACAGTGGCCTCCTCGGCGCTGTCTTTCAAATCCCGCTGCCGCAGGTACTTGTCGCGCGCCTCGGGGTTCACGCGCCAGGCATGATGCGCTTCGTCGTTGATGACCAGCAGATTGCGGGCGTCGGCCATCTCGCCCAGCACCTCGCGCGCGTAGGCCTCGTCGCTCTTGGCGCCGCGCTTGTCCACGCCCCTGCGCCTTCTGATCTGCTCTTCGCTCTCCCAGGCCAAGGCATGCCAGTTGCGCACGAGCACCCGCCCCTGGCGCAGTTTGTCCAA
>JBKBRS010000063.1:3086-11402 GCA_046292095.1 Thiobacillaceae bacterium | reverse complement strand
CGGCCAGGGTCGGACAGTGATATAGCAGCGCGTTGAGCAGCGTGCCGCTCCAGTTGCCGGCGCCGGGGTGCGTCACCAGGCCGGGGGGTTTGTTGACCACCAGCAACTCGGCGTCCTCGAAGACGATGTCGAGCGCCATGGCCTCGGGGCGCTGCGACTGCTCCGAGGCATGCGGCAGGACCTGCAGTTCAACGGTCTCGCCGCCATGGACCTTGGTCTTGCGCGTGGCCGGTCGCCCGTCCAGGCTCACCACGCCGGCATCGCACCAGGCCTGGATGCGTCTGCGCGAGTGTTGCGGCATGAGCTGCGCCAGACTCTGGTCCAGACGCCGGCCGGCATGCTCGCCGGGGATGGTGAGAATCAGGGTTTGCGTCACGGGTATAATCGGGTAAACACAAAGCCAAGCCCAGATGATGCGCATTTTAGTCCTGATGCTGCTCGCCGCCGTGCTCACCGCCTGCGGGCTGCTGCCCGAGCAGGGCGACGAGACGAGCGGCTGGTCGGCCAGCAAACTCTATCGCGAGGCCAAGGCACAGTTGGCCGAAGGCAACTATGAACGGGCCATCCAGCTCTTCGAGCGCCTGGAGGCGCGCTATCCCTACGGCCCCTATGCCCAGCAGGCGCAGCTGGAAGTGGCCTATGCCTATTACAAGGACAACGAGCCCGCCTCGGCCATCGCTGCCGCCGACCGCTTCATCCGGCTGCATCCCAACCACCCGCACGTCGATTACGCCTACTACCTCAAGGGCCTGGCCAATTTCGTCGAGGAACGCGGGCTGCTGGCCGGCCTGGGCAGCCAGGACATGAGCGAGCGAGACCCCAAGGCGGCGCGCGAGGCCTTCGATGCCTTCCGCGAACTCGTCACCCGCTTCCCGGACAGCAAATACACGCCCGACGCCATCGCGCGCATGCGCTACCTGGTCAACGCCCTGGCCAGCCACGAGGTGCACGTCGCCCGTTACTACTTCAACCGCGGGGCCTATGTGGCCGCCGCCAACCGCGGCAAATACGTGGTGGAAAACTACCCCCAGGCCCCGGCCATGGAGGAGGCCCTCTATCTGATGGCCCAAAGCTACGACCGCCTGGAACTGACCGACCTGCGCGACGACGCCCTGCGCGTGCTGAAACTGAACTTCCCCAACAGCCCCTACCTGGTAGGCCAAGACCCGCGCGCCGCCCGCGAACGGCCCTGGTGGAAGTTCTGGTGAAGTTGGACTGCTGTCGCTGAGAGGCGGGCGGCACTCTCAATACAGTCTTCTGTCTTCCGTCTTCAGTCCTCTGGACTCTGTCCTCAGTCTTCCGTCCTCAGTCCTCTGATGGTCACCCACGCCCTCACCCAGACGCCCGCCGATGCCGAGAGCTGGCTCGCCCCGCTCGCATCGCAATACGGCCCGGAAAAGGCGGCGCTGCTGCGCGCGGCGGTGGACTATCTCTACGCCCATGCGGACGAGTGCGTCACCGACAGCGGCACCCCCCTGCCCCAGCACGCCCTGGCCACCGCTGCGATCCTGGCCGGCATGCGCTTCGATGCGGAGACCGTGGCCGCCGCCCTGCTGGCCGGCCTGCCCGAGTCGGCCCTCGATCCCGAGGCACTCGAGCGCAGATTCGGCCCGGGCCTGACCGCCCTGCTCCTCGGCGCGGCCCGGCTCAACCGCATGGATGCCCTCTTCTCGGAGCTCGCCGGCGAGACCAACCAGAGCGAGTCGCTGCGGCAGATGCTGCTGGCGATGACCGACGACATCCGGGTGGTGTTGATCAAGCTGGCCGAGCGCGTGCAGACCCTGCGCGAGATGGCGCAGGCCGCGCCGGATACGCGGCGCAAACTCGCCCACGACGCGCGTGAACTGTATGCGCCCCTGGCCAACCGGCTGGGGGTCTGGCAACTCAAATGGGAACTGGAGGACCTGGCCTGTCGTTACCTGGAGCCGGAAACCTACCGTCACATCGCGCGGCTGCTGGACGAACGGCGCCTGGACCGGGAGTGGTACATCGACCAGGTCATCGCCCAGCTCAAACGGGAACTGAGCCAGGCCGGGCTGGAGGGGTTCGAGGTGAGCGGCCGGCCCAAACACATCGCCAGCATCCTTGCCAAGATGCGCAAGAAGCACCTCGATTTCGAGGATGTCTACGACGTGCGCGCCGTACGCATCCTCACCCGCGACGTGAAGGACTGCTATCACGCGCTGGGCGTGGTGCACAGCCTGTGGCAGCCCATCCCCGGCCAGTTCGACGACTATATCTCACGGCCCAAGGGCAACGGTTACCAGAGCCTGCACACCGCGGTCATCGGCCCGGAGAACAAGGCCCTGGAGGTGCAGATCCGCACCTTCGAGATGCACCAGGAGGCGGAGCTCGGCGTGGCGGCCCACTGGCGCTACAAGGAGGGCGTCCAGGGCGCGGCGCTCACCGACAAGGTCGCCTGGCTCAGGCAGCTGCTTGCCTGGAAGGAGGAGCTGGCCGAGCACGCCGATCTCGCCCAGCACTTCCGCCATGAACTCTTCCAGGACGAGGTCTTCGTGCTGACCCCGCAGGGCAAGGTGGTGGCCCTGCCGGCCGGGGCGACACCCATTGATTTCGCCTACGCCGTGCACACCGAGCTGGGACACCGCTGCCGCGGTGCCAAGGTCGACGGTCAGCTCGTGCCGCTCGACACGCCGCTCAAGACGGCGCAGCGGGTGGAGATCCTCACCGTCAAGGAGGGCGGCCCCAGCCGCGACTGGCTCAATCCGCACCTCGGCTTCATCCGCACGGCGCGCGCCCGCGCCAAGGTGCGGCAGTGGTTCAAGCAGCTGGACCACGACATCCACGTCCAGGAGGGACGGGAGCAGCTGGAGCGCGAGCTGGGCCGGCTCAATCTCAGCAACGTCAAGCTCGACCAGCTCGCTGCCCAGCTGGGTTACGGCAAGCCGGAGGACCTCTACGCTGCCATCGGCCGCGGCGACCTGACCAGTGGCCAGCTCGCCCGCTCACTGCAGGAGCTCTTCCTGCCTCCGCCGGCCAAGCCGCTGGTCAGCGTCCGCAAGAGCAAGGCGAGCCCGAGCGGGGTGCTGGTCGAGGGCGAGGCCAACCTGCTCACCCACATGGCGGGTTGCTGCAAACCGGCACCGCCCGACCGCATCGTCGGCTACACCACGCAGGGTCGAGGCGTGACCATCCACCGCGCCGATTGCAGCGTCATACGGCACCTCGACCCGCAGCAGCAGGCCCGCCTGCTCAAGGCCGAGTGGGGGGCTGTCGCCGGCGAGGTGTTCGCCGTGGACGTGGAGATCGTCGCCCAGGACCGCCAAGGGCTGCTCAAGGACGTGAGCGAGATCCTCGCCCAGGAGCGCATCAACGCCATCCGCGTGAACACCCACACACAGGACGAGATCGCGCGCATGGACTTCACCCTGGAGGTGCGCGACATCGAGCAGCTCACCCGCTTCCTTTCGCGGGTCACCCACGTGCGCGGGGTGACCCAGGCGCGGCGCAAGTGAGCGGGGCGACGAAGACCTCTAAAATACCGCTTTTCACACTGCCCACGACGAGGAAACCACCATGCAGGAACTGCAAGCCATCATCGAAGAGGCCTATGAGCGCCGCGCCGAGATCACCCCGCGCAACGTCGAGCCCAAGGTTAAGGACGCCGTGCTCACCGTCATCGACCTCCTGGACATGGGACAGCTGCGCGTGGCCACCCGCGCCGAAGGGCAGAACTGGGTCACCCACCAATGGATCAAGAAGGCGGTCTTGCTCTCCTTCCGCATGGAGGACAACAGCTTCATCAAGGGCGGCTACACCAACTACTACGACAAGGTGCCGTCCAAGTTCGCCGACTTCAATTCCAAGGACTTCCGCGAGGGCGGCTTTCGCGTGGTGCCGCCGGCGGCGGTGCGCAAGGGGGCCTACATCGGCCGCAACGTGGTGCTGATGCCCTCCTATGTGAACATCGGCGCCTATGTGGACGAGGGCACGATGGTGGACACCTGGGCTACGGTGGGCTCCTGCGCGCAGATCGGCAAGAACGTGCACCTCTCCGGGGGGGTGGGCATCGGTGGCGTGCTGGAGCCGGTGCAGGCCAACCCGACGATCATCGGCGACAACTGCTTCATCGGCGCCCGCTCCGAGATCGTCGAGGGGGTCATCGTCGAGGACAACTGCGTCATCTCCATGGGGGTCTACATCGGCCAGAGCACCAAGATCTACGATCGCGAGACGGGCGAGATCCACTACGGGCGCGTGCCCGCCGGCAGCGTGGTGGTGAGCGGCAACCTGCCCTCCAAGGACGGAAGATACAGCCTTTACTGTGCCGTGATCGTGAAAAAGGTGGATGAGAAGACCTTGAGCAAGGTCGGCATCAACGAGCTGCTGCGCGGCGTCTGAAGCCGCCCATCGGCCGGCCGCCCGTCATGTGGCAATTCTGGATTGACCGCGGCGGCACCTTCACCGACGTCATCGGCCGTGCCCCGGATGGGCGTCTGATCAGCCGCAAGCTGCTGTCCGAGGCGCCGGAGCGCTACCGCGACGCCGCCACGGCCGGCATCCGCGAGATCCTCGGCTTGGCGCCAGAGGCCACCATCCCCTCCGGCCTGATCGAGTCGGTCAAGATGGGGACCACGGTGGGCACCAACGCCCTGCTCACACGCAGCGGCGAGCCCGTGCTGCTGGTCACGACCGAGGGTTTCGCCGACCAGCTCGCCATCGGCGACCAGGCCCGGCCGGAGATCTTCGCCCTAAACATCGTCAAGCCGCGACCGCTTTACAGTCGAGTGATCGAGGCGCGCGAGCGCATCGACGCCAACGGCGCGGTGCGCATCGCGCTCGATACCGAGTCTTTGCGCGAGCGGCTGGCCGAGGCTCGCGCGTCGGGTTTCCGTGCCTGCGCCATCGCCTTCCTGCACAGCTGGCGCAACCCACGGCACGAGCTGGCCGCCGGCGAGATCGCCCGCAGCGTGGGTTTCACTCAGGTGAGTCTGTCGCACCAGGCGAGCCCACTCATCAAATTCGTGCCCCGCGCCGAGACGGCGGTGCTCGATGCCCATCTCACCCCGCCGCTACGCCGTTATGTCGCCGCCGTCCAGCAGGCGCTCCCAGCCGACGCCCGGCTGGAATTCATGCAATCCAACGGCGGGCTGGCGGCCGCCGCGCAGTTCCAGGGCAAGGACAGCGTGCTCTCGGGCCCGGCCGGCGGCATGATCGGTATGGTCAAGGTGGGCCTTGCGGCCGGCTTCGACCGTCTGATCGGCTTCGACATGGGCGGCACCTCGACCGACGTCGCCCTCTACGCCGGCGAGCTGGAACGCCGCAGCGAGAGCGTGATCGCCGGTTGTCGCATCCGTGTGCCCATGTTGGCCATTCACACGGTGGCGGCCGGTGGCGGCTCCATCCTCCACTTCGACGGTCAGCGCCTGCTGGTCGGGCCGGACTCGGCCGGCAGTCGGCCGGGGCCGCTCAGTTACCGCAACGGTGGCCCTCTGACCGTCACCGATGCCAATGTCCTGCTCGGCCGCATCCGTCCCGAACATTTCCCCGCCGTCTTTGGCCCCGACGGCCGCCAGCCTCTGGATGCCGGGGCCGTGCGCGCGGCCTTCGCGGCCCTCGCCGACCGGGTCAACCGGGCCTTGGGTCTGCATTACAGCGCCGAGGCGCTGGCCGAGGCCTATCTCGACATCGCCGTCGAGAACATGGTGGCCGCCATCCGTCATGTGAGCCTCGCGCGCGGCCTGGACCCGCGCGATTACACCCTGGTCGCCTTCGGCGGCGCCGGCGGGCAACTCGCCTGCCGGGTGGCGGCGCGCCTGAACATGGGCCGTATCGTCATCTCGCCCCATGCGCCGGTGCTCTCGGCCTACGGCATCGGCCTGGCGGAACGCCGGGCCATTCGCCAACAGGCGGTGGAGGCCGTCCTGGAGGAGGCCCTGCTGCCGCGGCTGGCAAGCCTCGCCGACGAACTGCGGCGTGCAGCCGGGCAAGACCTGGCCGGTGAGGGCGAGCCCGCGGCCGGCACGGTATTCGAGGTCCGAGTCTGGCTGCGGCCGGCCCGCGCCGACACGCTGCTCGCAGTGCCCCTATCCGACATCGACGAGATGCGGCATCTGTTCCAGCAGCAACATGCCGCCCGTTTCGGTTTTGCCGATCCTGGCCAGTGCCTCACCTGTGCATCGGTCGAGGTGGAGGCGCGCAGCGGCGGCGGCAGCGCTCCGCCCTGTCCGCTGCCCCTCCACGGCGGCGCGCCGTTGGGTGAAGCCGCGCTTTATGTGGCCGGACATTGGCGGAGCGTAGCGCTTTACCGTCGCGAGACCCTGGCGGCCGGCCAGCGCCTCACAGGACCTGCCTTGGTCGTCGAGGCCGGCACCTGCACGGTGGTGGAGCCGGGCTGGACCTTGACGGTCAACCCACAGGGCGACCTCGTCCTCACGGCCGCCGACACTGCGCCTGCCAGACCGGATGCCCGGCGCCCCGATCCCGCCTGGCTGACCCTGTTCAACCGCCGCTTCATGAGCATCGCCGAGGACATGGGCGAGATCTTGGCGGCCAGCGCCCGCTCGGTGAACATCCGCGAGCGGCTCGACTTCTCCTGTGCCCTGTTCGACGCCCAGGGCAATCTCGTCGCCAATGCGCCGCACATCCCGGTGCACCTGGGCAGCATGGGCGAGGCGGTGCGCAGTCTGCTCGAACGCTATGGCCCCGAACTGCGACCGGGGGACGCCTGGCTCACGAACTCGCCCTACGCCGGCGGCACCCACCTGCCGGACATCACCGTGATCATGCCCGGTTTCGACGCGAGCGGGCGACGGTTGCAGTATTTCACCGCCGCGCGCGCCCACCATGCCGACATCGGCGGTATCGCCCCCGGTTCCATGCCGGCGGCAAGCCGCCGCATCGATGAGGAGGGATGCCTGTCCGAGGGCCTGTTGCTGGTGCGCGCCGGCGTCTTCCAGGAGGCCGCCGTGCGCGCCTGGCTGGCCACCTCGCCCTGGCCGGCGCGTAACCCGGCGCAGAACATCGCCGACCTGCACGCCCAGGTCGCCGCCTGCGCCCTGGGGCAGCGCCTGCTGCGCAGCCTTGCCGACGAGGTCGGCGAGAGCGCCGTCACCGCCTACATGGGCTATGTGCAGGACTATGCCGAGGCCGTCGTCCGGCGTCTATTGACCCGTCTCAAGGACGGCGCCTACACGCTCGCGCTGGACGGCGGCGCGGTGATTGCAGTGTCAGTGCGCATCGAGGCGGCGCGCGGACGGGCCGTGATCGACTTCTCCGGCACCTCGCCGCAGGTCGAGGGTAACCTCAACGCCCCGGCCAGCATCGCCCGCTCGGCGGTCCTGTACGTCTTCCGCACCCTGATCGAAGAGGACATCCCGCTGAATGCCGGCGTGTTGCGCCCTCTCGATATCCGCCTGCCTGCTGGCAGCCTGCTCAATCCGCGACCGCCGGCAGCGGTGGTGGCCGGCAACGTGGAGACCTCGCAGAACATCGTCGATGCCCTCTATGCCGCCCTCGGCGTACTGGCCGCAGGCCAAGGAACGATGAACAACCTGGCCTTCGGCGATGGCAAGCGGCAGTATTACGAGACCGTCTGCGGCGGCACGGGCGCCGGTGCACAATTCGACGGGACCGACGCGGTGCACTGCCACATGACCAACTCGCGGCTCACCGACCCGGAAATACTGGAGCTCGACTTCCCCGTGCAGGTGGAGCGCTTCGCCATCCGCCGTGGCTCCGGGGGCGCCGGCCGGCATCGCGGCGGGGATGGCGTGACGCGGGCGCTGCGTTTCCTCGCGCCGCTCAAGGGCAACCTGCTGGCGCTACGCCGTCAGGTGCCGCCATTCGGTCTGGCGGGAGGCAGGCCAGGCGCCTGCGGTCGCCAGTGGATCGAGCGCGCCGACGGTACAATCGAACCCCTGCCTGGCATTGCCGAGTTCACCGTCTATCCCGGTGACCTGCTCGTGCTCGAGACCCCGGGTGGTGGCGGTTACGGAAAGGACGATAGCGTATGAGCCGATACCCACGCCCAACGGTGTTCCTGTCGTTGGCAGGTCTGATGCTGTCCGGTCAGGCGCTCGCTTTCCAGGTCGCCGACTTCGAAAGCGGCATGGGCAAGAAGGAGGTGATGGAAAAGCTCATCACCCAGTGGAACTTCGACAAGATCGAGGAGCCCTCGGCCGAGACCATCCTGGCCTATGACGTCAACAGCGAACTGAACCGCCGCTATCTTTTCAGCTTCTGCAAGGGCAAGCTCACCGGCTTCGAGCAGGACATCAAGCCCTCGCTCAAGGCCCTGATCATCGTCATTGCCAACTACACCCAGAAATACGGCCAGCCCAGCCGGGTCTATGC
>JBKBRS010000063.1:0-2986 GCA_046292095.1 Thiobacillaceae bacterium | reverse complement strand
AACACCCACGTGGTCAGCAACGGCGAGAAGAACGTCCTGGGCCTGTTCTGGAAGTCCGGGCTGGAGCACATCGGCGTCAAATATACCCTCTTGCCCACCACCGAGCAGATGAGTCTGTCCTTCGAGGTGAGCAACCTCTGTTACCCGACGCCTCGCTTTTGAAGACGAGGGCCTGTTCAGGCGTGATGGGCCTCTGCGCTCATCGGCGCCGCATGCTGCGTGACAGCAGGATGACCGGGATCAGGCCCACGGCGACGATGGCGAGCGAGGGCGTGGCGGCCTCGGCCAGGCGTTCGTCGGCGGCCAGGATGTAGACCTGGGTCGCCAGGGTCTCGAAGTTGAAGGGGCGCAGCACGATGGTGGCGGGCAGCTCCTTCATCACGTCCACGAACACCAGCAGCATGCCCGAGAGGATGCCGCCCGAGAGCAGCGGCACGTGCACCCGCAGCAGCAGCCGGGTCTGGCTGGCCCCCAGGCTGCGGGCCGCCTCGTCCAGACTTTGCCGGATGCGCGCGAGGCTGGCCTCGGTGGCGTTCAACGCCACGGCCAGGAAGCGCGCCAGATAGGCGAAGACCAGCGCCACGGCGGTGCCAGTGATGATGAGCCCCGGATTCACGCCGAAGTGCTCCCGCAGCCAGAGGATCAGGACGTGATCGATGGCGGTGAGCGGGATCAGGGCCCCGACGGCGATCACCGTGCCAGGCACGGCATAGCCCAGGCTGGCCACCCGTTTCACCGCGGCCATGAGCCGGCCGGGGTGTAGGCGGCCGGCATAGGCCAACAGCAGGGCGGCAGTCACGGCGGCCACGCTGGCAAGGCTGGCGAGCATCAGGCTGTTGCCGGCCAGGGTGAGGTACTTCTCACCGAACTGGACATCCCCTTGCGCGGCGGCCATGCGTAGGAGCAGGATGGCCGGCAGCAGAAAGCCACCGGCCAGCGGGATCAGGCAGCCGGTCCAGACCAGCAGGCTGCGCAACACGCCCAGCTTGGGCCGGACGTATGGTCGGCCGCCGCTGTCGTGGAAACGCGCCCGCCCGCGACTCGCCTTCTCCAGGGCCAGGGCCAGCAGCACCAGGGCGAGCAGACTGGCGGACAGTTGCGAGGCGGCGACCGGGTCAGCGAAGGCGTACCAGGCGCGGTAGATACCGGTGGTGAAGGTCGGCACACCGAAGTAGGACACGGCGCCGAACTCGGCCAGGGTCTCCATGACCACCAGGGCCACACCGCCCGCCACCGCCGGCCGGGCGAGGGGCAGCGCCACCCGGTAGAAGGCCTGCCGTTGTGTCAGGCCCAGGCTTTTGGCCGCCTCCATCAGGTTGCCGGAGCGGTCGAGAAAGGCCGCGCGCGCCAGGACATAGACATAGGGATAGAAGACCAGGCTGAAGACGACGATGGCGCCGCCCAGCGAGCGCACCTCGGGAAACCAGTAGTCGCCGCGCTGCCAACCGAAGGTCTCGCGCAAGGCGGTCTGCACCGGCCCGGCGAATTGCAGCAGATCGGTATAGATATAGGCGATCACGTAGGTCGGCATGGCCAGGGGCAGCAGCAGCGCCCATTCCAACACACCCCGGCCGGGGAAGCGGTACATCGCCACCCACCAGGCGGCACCTGTGCCCAACAGCGCCGCGCCCAGGCCGGTGCCCATAGCGAGCAGCAGGCTGTTGACCACATAATCGGCCAGCACCGTCTCCACGAGATGCGCCCAGACCCCCTGCTCGTCGGGCATGAAGACGTGCAGGACGACGCTGATGACCGGCATGGACACCAAAAGCGCCAGCACGATGGCGACCAACGGGAGGGGGGACAGACGCTGCCTCATGGATGGCCCGGCGGTTGGCACGCTGCCGCCCAGCACGTGCCTGCGGGGGCCCGATTCCCAGCGGTGCGCTCGCCTGCGGCAGGGGCTGCGCACCGCATCCTGTGCGTCAGATCGCGGGCGATCGCCCGGCGCGCGCGCGCGGGTTCGAGGGGTGACATGGCGGGAAGGCTGTGAGCAGGCAAGAGGGTTATTATATTGATATGCATTCGCGCCCGATCAGCCTTCCTGTCTAATCCAACATGACCGCAGTGCTCGAAGTCGCCGCCCTCGCGCACCGCTACGGCGACAAACAGGTGCTCGAGACCGTCTCTTTCAGCCTGTCCGAGGGCGAGATCGGCTGCCTGCTCGGTCCCTCCGGCTGCGGCAAGACGACGGTGCTGCGGCTCGTCGCCGGTTTCGAGCCGCCCACCGCCGGCGAGATCCGTTTAAGCGGCGAGCGGGTCAGCGCCCCCAGCTATGCCCTGCCCCCCGAGCGGCGGGCGATCGGCATGGTCTTTCAGGACTATGCCCTTTTCCCCCACCTCACCGTGGCGGCCAATGTCGGCTTCGGCCTCACCCAGCTCGATCGCAGCGCCCGCCAGCAGCGCGTGGCGGAGATGCTCGCCACGGTGGGCCTGGCCGGCCGCGAGCGGGCCTATCCGCACGAACTCTCCGGTGGCCAGCAGCAACGCGTGGCGCTGGCCCGCGCGCTGGCGCCGCGGCCGCGCCTGCTGCTGCTGGACGAACCCTTTTCCAACCTGGACGTGGACCTGCGCGAGAAGCTCGCCCTGGAGGTGCGCGAGATCCTCAAGCGCGAGGGCATCACCGCGCTGATGGTCACGCACGACCAGCACGAGGCCTTTGCCATGGCCGATGTGGTGGGCGTCATGCATGAAGGCCGCATCCAGCAATGGGACACGCCCTACCAGCTCTATCACCAGCCGGCCAACCGCTTCGTGGCCGATTTCGTCGGCCAGGGGGTGCTGCTCGAGGGCGTTGTGCTCAACGACCATCAGGTGGAGATCGAGCTGGGCGTGCTCAATGGCGCCATCCCCAGCGAGTGCCTCGACCAGGGCGGCTGCGCCGCCTGCGCCCGGGGGTGCCGAGTCGAAGTCCTGATCCGTCCAGACGACATCATCCACGACGACGCAAGCCCGGTGCTGGCGGAGGTCGAACGCAAGGCCTTCC
>JBKBRS010000062.1:0-11501 GCA_046292095.1 Thiobacillaceae bacterium | reverse complement strand
TCGATGGCCAGCCGCGGCTACTCAACCTCAAGCAGCTCATCGAGGCCTTTCTGCGTCACCGCCGCGAGGTGGTCACCCGCCGCACCCAGTTTGAGCTCAAGAAGGCGCGCGAGCGGGGCCACATCCTGGAAGGACTGGCGGTGGCGCTCGCCAACGTGGACGCGATCATCGCGCTCATCAAGGCCTCGCCCACCCCAGCCGAGGCGAAGTCCGCCTTGATGGCGCGACCCTGGCGCTCCAGCCTGGTGGAGGAGATGCTCGCGCGCGCCGGCGGCGACGTTTACCGGCCGCTCGACCTGGCGCCGGAATACGGCCTCAAGGCCGACGGCTATCACCTGTCCGACGTGCAGGCCCAGCGCATCCTGGAGATGCAGCTACAACGCCTGACCAACCTGGAACAGGACAAGATCCTGAGCGAGTACAAGGAGGTGATGGCGCGCATCACCGACCTCATCGACATCCTCGACAAACCGGAGCGGGTGACCCAGATCATCGCCGACGAGCTGGCCGAGGTGAAGGCCCAATATGGCGACGAGCGGCGGAGCCAGATCGTCGGCGAGGCCCAAAGCTTCAGCCTGGAGGACCTGATCGCCCCGGAGGACGTGGTGGTGACCCTGTCGCATGCCGGTTACATCAAGGCCCAGCCCCTGGACGACTACCGCACCCAGAAGCGCGGTGGGCGCGGCAAGCAGGCGGCCACCACCAAGGAAGAGGACTTCATCGAAAACCTCTTCATCGCCAATACGCACGACACCATCCTGTGTTTCAGCAACCGGGGCAGACTCTTCTGGCTCAAGGTCTATGAGGTGCCGCAGGGCAGTCGCGCCAGCCGCGGCAAGCCAATCGTCAACCTGCTCAAGGTGGAGGAGGGTGAGAAGATCACCGCCATCCTGCCCGTCAACGAATTCGCCGAGGACCGCTATGTCTTCATGGCGACCGCCTTGGGCACGGTCAAGAAGACGCCGCTGTCGGAGTTCTCGCGCCCGCGCCCGAGCGGCATCATCGCCGTGAACCTGGACGAGGGCGACTACCTGGTCGGGGTGGCCATCACCGACGGGCGCCACGACGTGATGCTCTTCACCGATGAGGGCAAGGCCAACCGCTTCGACGAAAACGAGGTGCGACCGATGGGGCGGACCGCACGCGGGGTGCGCGGCATCAAACTCCCCGCCGAGGCCCGTGTGATCGCCCTGTTGGTGGCGGAGAACGAGCAACAATACGTGCTGACCGCCACCGAGAACGGCTATGGCAAGCGCACCCCCATCACCGAATATACCCGCCACGGCCGCGGCGGTCAGGGCATCATCGCCATCCAGACCACCGCCCGCAACGGCAAGGTGGTCGCCGCCACCCTGGTGGACGAGGACGACGAGATCATGCTGATCACCACCGGTGGGGTGCTGATCCGGACCCGTGTGAAGGAGATCCGCAGCCTGGGCCGCTCCACCCAGGGGGTGACGCTCATCAGCCTGGGCGAGGGCGAGAAGCTCTCCGGCTTGCAGAAGGTGGTGGAGCGGGAGGATTGACAGCGAACGATCACGACGGGCCTTGCCGACCGCGGCCAGCCTCGGCGCGAGGGATGGCGCACGCGCGCGACCTCAGCCTGGCTCCTGCAGGGCGCAAGCACCGCTTGACGCCATCGGGTCGCGCAGCAGAACGACAGGAAACGGCCCACTCGGCGAGCTTGGTCAAGCGCCATCCCTGGCGCCTCTAACTTCTACAGGCAAGCGAGCCGAGGTGTATAACGACAAGGGTGTTGCGCCGCCAGGCAGCCGCGCGGCAGGGGTGGCATTAGCCGCGACAGGTCGCTTGCCAAGCGCTTGGGTCGCTCCTCCCGTCGCGCCTACAGCGGCGCGACGACAAGCGCCGAGCGGCCCGCCAGGCAGTGCACGGTCCCGTAGGAGCGGCGAACCGTTGAGGTAGGAGGCCCGCTTGTGGGCCGAACCCCCAAACCCTGCCACCGCTGGTAGGAGGCCCGCTTGCGGGCCGAATCCCCAAACCCCGCCACCGCTGGTAGGCGGTCCGCTTGCGGGCCGAACCGGTTCGCCCTGGCGATGTTGCCCGCGGGTGGCGGTCTTTGATTCGCGCCGCACGCGGCGCTCCTACCGGGGGTTGGTCTGCTGCTCGCCACGGCTTTCATGGTGAGGGGCGAGCGAGACGATCATGATGGGTTAACTAACGGCCATGGCCGCTGCCACTCCAGAGGATGAAAGCGGCCATGGCCGTTCCCTCACCTTGAGCCCCTCTCCCGCTGGGAGAGGGGAGCTTCAAGAGTTGGCTGCGCCAACTTTCATGCTAACCAGTCTCGCAGCGAGATCGCGTTCAGGCGCGAACGACCCGTTCAGATCCCGGTCTTCGCCGCCCGCGGCTGTAGGCTTACCTGACGCATGGGCGAGACGGTCGAGATGGCGTGCTTGAAGATCGCCTGCACGGCCTGATCGTTGCCGCGGAGCAGCACCATGTACTGGTCGAAGGATTCGATCTTGCCGACCAGCTTGATCCCGTTGACCAGGAAGACGGCGCAGGGGATATGCTCCTTGCGCAACGTGTTGAGGAACATATCCTGGAGGTTGTGTCGTTCTTTGTCGCTCATTAGGTTTTCTGGTAATCGTTTCGCATCATCCTAACACAGGTCGGCGCGGCGGCGGGCGCGGCCGCGAGATCTGTGCTTTCATTCCACCTTGGCTTTGGCCGCCAGTTCGCGCACATAGTTCCTCACTGCGATCTGCTGCAGTTGCTGCAAGATGCGCTCCCTGGCCGCCTCATAGGTCGGAAACTGCAGCTTGCGCGTGTCGTCCAGGCGGATGACATGCCAGCCGAAGCGGGTCTGCACCGGGTTGTCGGCCAACTGGCCCTTCTTGAGCTTGGTCATGGCGTTGGCGAATTCCGGCACCAGATTGGCCGGCACCGTCCAGCCGAGGTCGCCGCCGTTGGCCCCTGACGGGTCCTGCGACTGGGCCTTGGCGATGTCCTCGAACTTCGCCCGCCTCGACTTGATGCGGGCGATGATGTCGCGCGCCTCGCGCTCGCTGGCCACCAGGATATGGCGCACGCGGTATTCTTCGGTGCCGGCGCGTTCCTTGGCCTTTTCATATTCGGCGCGCACGGTCTCCTCGCTGATCGGGTTGCGGCGCAGGTGGTCCTCCAACAGGGCGCGGCCGAGGATCTCCTTGCGCTGAAAATCGATGAGGGCGCTCACCCTTGGGTTCTTGTCCAGGCCCGCCTTGACGGCCTCCTGCGCCAGCAACTCGGCCACGACGAGGGCCTCGCGGATGGCGGCATCGCTCAGAAGCTCGGCCGACTGACCCCTGGCCGCACGGCTGTTGCGCAGGAATTCGGCATAGATGGGGGGGATGGCCACTCCGTTGACGGTGGCGATGGGTTTTTCGGCGTCGGCGGCGGGAGCGCCCTGAGCGCCGACGAGGCCGGTGAAGCCGAGGGCGAGGGTCAGGGCGAGGGCGTGCAAAGATCGATTCATGTCTATCCTCAGGTCGTGGGGTCAGAGTTCGCCGGGGGCATAGGCCTGGATGCTGAGGGCATGGATGCGGCTGCCCATCAGTCCACCCAGGGCCTGGTAGACCAGGCGGTGGCGGCTGAGGGCATCCAGGCCGGCGAAGTGTTTGGAGACGATGGTGAGCTGATAGTGCCCACCGCCGGCGCGGGCCCCGGCATGCCCGGCGTGCAGGGCGCTCTCATCGGCGATCTCGACCGCCTCGGGTTCGAGGCTGGCGAGACGCTGCCGCATCAGTGCCTCGGTGTCGGCGGCGCTCACGGCAACACCTTTTTGAAGGGTTTCACGCTGACGCGGGCATACACGCCGGCGGCGACGTAGGGATCGGCCTCTGCCCAGGCTTGCGCCGTCTCCAGACTGTCGAAGGCGGCGACGATCAGGCTGCCGCTGAAACCGGCCGGGCCTGGGTCCGGGCTGTCGATGGCGGGGAATGGGCCGGCCAGCAGCAGACGACCCTCGTCCTGCAGGGTCTGCAGGCGCGCGAGGTGGGCGGGCCGCGCCGCCTGCCGAAGCGGCAGGCTGTCCGGCACATCCTCGCCGATGATGGCGTAGTACAGACTCATTCGCTCTCCTTGAGATGACGGGTGAGATAGATCGTCTGGCCGAGGATGAAGACCAACATCAGGCCCAGCGTGCCGAAGAGTTTGAAATTGACCCAGGTATCGGTCGAGTAGCGAAAGGCCACGAACAGGTTGGCCAACCCGAGAAAGGCGAAGAACCCGGCCCACCCCAGGTTGAGCCGATCCCAGACGGGATCGGGCAGGCTGACCTGTTTCTCCATCAGCAGACGGATGAGATTGCGCTCGAACATCACCGGCGCCAGTCCCAGGGCGAGGGCGAACAGCCAGTAGAGCACCGTCGGCTTCCACTTGATGAAGGCCTCGTCGTGCAGAAACAGGGTGGCGCCGCCGAAGACCACGATGAGCACGAGGGACACCCACAGCATGGTGTCGACCTTGCGGTGCCGTGCCCAGACCCAGGCCACTTGGACGAGCGTGGCGGCGATAGCCACCAGGGTGGCCAGGAACACCCCCGGCTTGGTGGCGCTGGCCAGGTGGACTCCGAAGGCGTCGAGCAATGCCTGGGCGGTGGCGGGATTGGCCTCACCCCACTGGTATGCCAGGAAGAACAGGATGACGGGGAACAGGTCGAAGAGCAGTTTCATTGGCGAAGAAGCGGGTGTCTCTGGGGCGAAATGGCCGGCAGGCAGGCATTTTGCTATGATGCCCAGTCATCCCACAAGCGCGAGCATTGGTGATCTTCGACCTGCACTGCCACTCCACCGCATCGGATGGCGTCCTCAGTCCCGTGGCCCTGGTGACACGCGCCCATGAACAGGGGGTGGACGTGCTCGCGCTCACCGACCACGACGATTTGCGCGGGCAGGCCGAGGCGGCGGCGACGGCACAGCGGCTGGGCATGCGCTATGTGCCCGGCGTCGAGATCTCGGTGACCTGGGGCGGGCAGACGGTGCACCTGGTGGGGCTCAACATCGACCCCGAGAACCCCCAGCTCCTGGCCGGGTTGGCGGCGAATCGCAACGGCCGCGCCGAGCGCGCCCGGCAGATGGCCGAGGCCCTGGCGCGTCTGGGCATCGCCGGCGCCCTGGAGGGGGCCTACGCCTACGCGGAGAACAAAGCGCTGATCGGCCGCACCCACTTCGCCCGTTTCCTGGTCGAGGAGGGTTATGTCAAAGACGTGAAGACCGTCTTCAAGAAATACCTGGTCAGGGGCAAGCCGGGCTACGTGCCGCACGAGTGGGCGAGCCTAAAGGCGGCAATCGAGTGGATCAAGGCCGCCGGCGGACAGGCCGTGCTGGCCCATCCCGGCCGTTACAATCTCGGCCGCGAGAAGATGCGCTTGCTGCTACAGGAATTCCGCGACATCGGTGGGGTGGGGCTGGAGGTGGTCACCGGCAGCCACACCGAGGATCAGGTGCCGGTCTATGCCGCGCTGGCGCAGGAATTCGGTCTCTACGCCTCGGTGGGCTCCGACTTCCACGCCCCTGGCGAGGGTGGCCGCGAGCTGGGCCGTCTCGCGCCTCTGCCGGCCGGCTGCCGCCCCCTCTGGGAAACCTGGTGACCGTGACCCGTGGCCCAATTCTTTAGCGTCCATCCGGAGAATCCGCAGCCGCGTCTCATCCGCGAGACCGTGCGTATCCTGCGCACCGGCGGCATCATGGCCTATCCGACCGACTCCTGCTACGCCCTGGGCTGCATGATCGGTAACAAGCCGGGCATGGAGCGCATCCGCGCCATCCGCGGGGTGGACGACAAGCACCACTTCACCCTGGTGTGCCGCGACCTCTCGGAGATCGCACACTATGCACGGGTGGACAACCGGCAATACCGGCTGCTTAAGGCGGCCACCCCCGGCGGCTACACCTTCATCCTCGAGGCCACGCGCGAGGTGCCGCGTCGGTTGCTACACCCCAAGCGCAACACCATCGGCCTGCGCGTGCCCGACCACCCGGTGGTCTCGGCGTTGCTCACCGAGCTGGGCGAGCCGATCCTGTCCATGACCCTGAGCCTGCCGGATGAGGACCGCCCCCTGAACGATCCCTGGGAGATCCGTGAGCGGCTGGAAAAGCAGGTCGATGTCATCCTGGACGCCGGCGCTTGCAGCCTGGAGCCCACGACGGTGATCGACCTCACGGGCCAGACGCCCGAGCTGATCCGCCGCGGCCGGGGCGATCTTCGTCCCCTCGGCCTGGAGTAGGGAGGCGCGGGCGTGGAACTCAATCTGATCCAGAAGGTGGCGGTCTTCGCCCTGCCGGTGATCTATGCCATCACCCTGCACGAGGCGGCGCACGGCTATGCGGCGCGTCGCTTCGGCGACCGCACGGCGGAGCTGGCGGGCCGGATCAGCTTAAACCCCCTGCGGCACATCGACCCCGTCGGCACGCTCATCGTGCCCCTGGGCATCCTGCTGCTGTCCAAATTGGCGGGGGCAGGTGGCATCCTCTTCGGTTGGGCCAAGCCGGTGCCCGTCAATTATCGCAATCTACGTCGGCCCAAGCAGGCCATGCTGTGGGTCGCAGCGGCCGGTCCCGGCGCCAACCTGCTGATGGCCCTGTTCTGGTCGGCGATGATCAAGCTCGCCTTCGCCATCCAGGGCAGCAGCTTCGCCATGCCGCTGGCGCTGATGGGCGCGGCCGGGGTCTTCATCAACGCCGTCCTCATGGCCCTGAATCTGCTGCCTGTGCCGCCGCTCGACGGCGGGCGCATCGCCGTGAGCCTGCTGCCGCCGCGCCTGGCCTATGCTCTGGCGCGGGTGGAGCCTTACGGGCTGTTCATCCTGCTGGCGCTGCTGTTCACCGGTCTGCTTGGCGTATTCGTCTGGCCCCTGATCCGAGCCGTCATCGCCTTGTGCGCCACGCTCATCGGCATCCATTCCATCGAGCTTTTGAGTCTCATCCAAATCGTTCTGAACTAACCGCACACGATCCAAAGCCATGTACGCCGACCGCGTCCTCTCCGGCATGCGTCCCACCGGCGCCCTACATCTCGGACACTACCACGGGGTGCTCAAGAACTGGCTGCGACTGCAACACGAATACGAGTGCTTGTTTTTCGTCGCCGACTGGCACGCCCTCACCACCCACTACGACGACCCGTTGTCCATCGAGGACAACACCTGGCAGATGGTGATCGACTGGCTGGCGGCCGGGGTGGACCCCACCAAGGCCGTTCTGTTCATCCAGTCGCAGGTGATCGAGCATGCCGAACTGCACCTGCTCATGTCGATGATGACGCCGCTGGGCTGGCTCGAGCGGGTACCGACCTACAAGGACCAGCAGGAGAAGCTCGCCGACCGCGATTTGTCAACCTACGGCTTTCTCGGCTACCCCCTGCTGCAAGCGGCCGACATCCTCATCTACCGCGCCAACAAGGTGCCAGTGGGCGAGGACCAGGTGCCGCACATCGAGTTCGCGCGCGAGATCGCCCGCCGCTTCAACCATCTCTATGGGCGCGAACCCGGCTACGAGGAGAAGGCGCAGGCGGCCATCAAGAAGCTGGGCGGCAAGAAGGGCAAGCTGTATGAGGAGCTGCGCACGCGCTACCAGCAGGCCGGCGACCAGGAGGCGCTGGCGGCGGCGCGCGCGCTTCTGGCGGAGACCCAGAACCTGAGCCTGGGCGACATGGAGCGGCTCTACGGCTATCTGGAGGGCGGCGGCAAAAGGATCCTGACCGAGCCCGAGGCCCTGCTCACCCCCGCCTCCAGGATGCCGGGGCTGGACGGCCAGAAGATGTCGAAATCCTACAATAACACCATAGCCTTACGCGATGATCCTGAAGTAATACGTAAGAAGATCCGCACCATGCCCACCGACCCGGCCCGCATCCGCCGCAGCGACCCCGGCAACCCTGAGCGCTGTCCGGTCTGGCAGCTGCACCAGGTTTATGGCGACGAAGCGCAAAGGGACTGGGTGCAGGAGGGCTGCACCACGGCGGGCATCGGCTGCCTGGAGTGCAAGCAGCCCGTCATCGATGCCGTCTTGAGCGAGCTCGCCCCGATCCAGGAACGCGCCCGCGCCCTGGCTGAGGACCCTGACAGCGTGCGCAACATCATCGCCGACGGCTGCGAGAAGGCCCGCGACCTCGCCCGCGAAACCATGCGCGACGTACGCGAGGCGATGGGGCTGGCGCAGCTGTGACCGGCCACGCCTCCGGTCTTGAAATTGGCGCTGCCCGGCCATACCCACAGGTCATCGACAGACCAGGCACGACCATGACCGAAGAACATCCGAAACCCATCGAGGGTGAAGTCGTCCGCGGCGGCGAGCAGGCCGGGCAGGGCACCCCGCAGCTGCCGGCCAAGACCTTTCCGGCCACCATCCATCTGCTGCCGATGACCGAGAAGCCCTTCTTCCCGGCACAGACCCTGCCGCTGCTGATGAACGAGGGGCCCTGGATGGAGACGGTCAAGCGCATCGGCGAGACGCCCCACCATCTGGTCGGCCTGGTGCTGGTGCGCGGCGACAAGTCGGACGACGCCCGGCCCGAGGACTTCTACGAGGTCGGCACCCTGGTGCGCATGCACCACCCCATGCGCGCGGATGGCAAGATCCAGTTCGTCGCCGAGGGCATCACGCGCTTTCGCATCGCCGAATGGATCTCCGGCCAACCGCCGTTTTATGCCCGCGTCGAATATCCGCTCGAGGCGCGTCCGGAGGCCGGCAACGAGGAGATCAAGGCCTATGCCCTGGCAATCATCAACGCCATCAAGGAGCTGCTGCCACTCAATCCGCTGTACTCGGAAGAGCTCAAGTTCTTCCTGAACCGCTTTTCGCCCAACGAGCCGGCGCTGCTCGCCGACTTCGCCGCCAGCCTCACCACCGCGCCCAAGGAGAAGCTGCAGGAGGTGCTGGAGACCTTCAACCTGCGCCGGCGCATGCAAAAGGTGCTGCTGCTGGTCAAGAAGGAGCTGGAGGTCGCGCGGCTACAGACCAAGATCCGCGAGCGGGTGGAGGAGAAGCTCACCAAGCAGCAGCGCGAATTCTTCCTGCGTCAGCAGTTGAAGGCCATCCAGCAGGAGCTGGGCATCGCCAAGGACGACCGCACGGCGGACGTGGAGCTCTACCAGGGCCGCATCAAGAAGCTGAAGCTGCCGCCGCACGCCGAGAAAAAGATCGAAGAGGAGCTCAACAAGCTCTCCGCCCTGGAACACGGCTCGCCCGAGTACACCGTCACCCGCAACTACTTGGAGTGGCTCACCAGCCTGCCCTGGGGCAAGCTGACGAAGGACAAGCTCGACCTCAAACGTGCCCGCCGCATCCTCGACCAGGACCACGATGGCCTAGACGACGTCAAGGAGCGCATCATCGAGTTCCTGGCCGTCGGCGCGATGCGCGGCGAGGTGGCCGGCTCCATCCTGCTGCTGGTCGGCCCGCCGGGGGTCGGCAAGACCTCGATCGGCCGCTCCATCGCCCGTGCCCTGGGCCGCAGGTTCTACCGCTTCTCAGTGGGCGGCATGCGCGACGAGGCCGAGATCAAGGGCCACCGCCGCACCTACATCGGCGCGCTGCCGGGCAAGTTCATCCAGGCCATCAAGGAGGCCGAGTCGCAGAACCCGGTGATCATGCTCGACGAAATAGACAAGATCGGGGCCTCCTATCACGGCGACCCGGCCAGCGCGCTGCTAGAGGTCCTCGACCCCGAGCAGAACGCCGAATTCCTCGACCATTACCTGGACGTGCGCTTCGACCTGTCCAAGGTGTTGTTCATCTGCACCGCCAACCAGCTCGACACCATCCCGGGGCCACTGCTCGACCGTATGGAGGTGATCCGCCTGGCGGGGTACCTCACCGAGGAGAAACTGGCCATCGCCAAGCATCACCTCTGGCCCAAGCAACTCAAGAAGGCGGGACTCAAGCGCGGCCAGGTGACCATCACCGATGCAGCCATCCGTAAGCTCATCGAGGGCTATGCGCGCGAGGCCGGCGTGCGCCAGCTCGAACAGGCCCTCGGGCGCGTGGTGCGCAAAGCAGTGGTGAAGCTGCTGCAGGGCGAGGTCAAGGCGGTGCACGTGACCGCCGACGACATCGAAGCTTACATGGCCGAGCCGCCTCGACTGCCGGAGAAGCCTGCCAGTGGCGTGGGCGTGGTCACGGGCCTGGCCTGGACACCGCTTGGCGGCGCCACGCTCACCATCGAGGCGACCAAAGTGCATACGCTCAACCGCGGCTTCAAGCTGACCGGCAAGCTGGGCGAGGTGATGAAAGAGTCGGCCGAGATCGCCTACAGCTACATCGCCAGTCATCTCAAGCCCTTCAAGGGCGATCCCGGCTTCTTCGACCAGGCCTTCGTACACCTGCACGTGCCCGAGGGCGCCACCCCCAAGGACGGCCCCAGCGCCGGCATCACCATGGCCACCGCGCTACTGTCGCTCGCGCGCAACGAGAAAATCGCCCGGCCACTGGCCATGACCGGCGAGCTCACCCTCACCGGCCAGGTCCTGCCCGTGGGCGGCATCCGCGAAAAGGTCATCGCCGCCAAACGCGTGCACATCCACGAGCTGATCCTACCGGCGGCCAACCGGCCGGATTTCGAGCGCCTGCCAGACTATGTGAAGGAGGGGCTCAACGTCCACTTCGTCAAACACTACAAGGAGGTGGCGCGCCTGGTTTTCGGTGGCTAGGCTAGGGCTAACATGACCTTTTCTATATTCGACCACCGTGGCCTGACTTGCCAAATTTTGTGATCAGCATGACACACATTGAGCTCCAGTCGGCTGCCACTAACACAGAGCCCTCTCCGTCTGCATCTACCGCCCGTGCCCGTGTCCTGGGCGAACCCTGGGCCGAGCTGCCGCAGGACCTCTACATCCCCCCCGACGCGCTGGAGGTCTTCCTGGAGGCCTTCGAGGGGCCGCTAGACCTCTTGCTCTGGCTCATCCGCCGCAACAATATCAATGTGCTGGACATCCCCATGGCGGAGCTGACCCGTCAGTACATCGAGTATGTCGAGGCCATGCGCCGGCGCCGCCTGGAGCTGGCGGCGGAGTACCTGGTGATGGCAGCCATGCTGATCGAGATCAAGTCGCGTATGCTCCTGCCCAGGCCCCAGCCGGTGGAGGAGGGCGAGGCGCCTGACCCGCGCGCGGAGCTGGTGCGGCGTCTTTTGGAATATGAACAGATGCGCGAGGCAGCCCGCCAACTGGACCGGCTCCCGCAACTGGGGCGCGACTTCATGCCGGTCGCCGTGGCGGTGGAGCGTCTGGCCGTCGCACGCCTGCCGCAGGTGGCGCCGGCAGACTTGCTGGCGGCTTGGCATGCGATCCTCAAGCGCGCGCGCATGACCCGCCACCACCGCGTCACGCGCCAGGAGCTCTCGGTGCGCGACCACATGAGCCGCATCCTCAGGACCCTGCAGACCCGGCCGCTCGCCTTGTTCACCGAGCTTTTCCCAGGCGAGGGTGGGCGCGCCGAGCTGGTGGTCACCTTGCTCGCCCTGCTGGAGCTGGTGCGCGAGCGCCTGGTGGAGATCGT
>JBKBRS010000061.1:0-11516 GCA_046292095.1 Thiobacillaceae bacterium | reverse complement strand
GGTTGGGGTTCGGAGTGGCGATCCAGGCGCACCGGGTCTTGAACGGATACGATGGCGTTTTTACCCACCGCGACCATGAACAGACTCGCCAGACGTTTGACCGTACCTGCATGCAAACTGCCGATCGGTGGCATATCGATGATCTCCCCTTCGATGAGTTCCACCCGGTCGTCCTCGTGCAGGATGCCGGCCTCGGCCATGCGGTAATAGTCCTCGACGCTGAGGCGATGACGGGTGATCAGGGGGTCGGCCAGGGCGTGCATGGTCAGGCTCCGTGCGTACAGGCTCAGACTAGAACCACCGGCCGGTCGCGTCAACTGCGGTCGTCGGCTTGCTGGCTATTTGCGCTTGGGCGGCAGCAGGTCGGTGATGCTGCCCTCGGCCATCTCGGCGGCGAAACAGAGCGTCTCCGACAGGGTGGGGTGGGGGTGGATGGTGAGCCCCAGGTCTTCGGCTGTAGCACCCATCTCGATGGCGAGCGCCGCCTCGGCGATGAGCTCGCCGGCATTCACACCGACGATGCCGGCGCCGATGACGCGGCGGGTCTCGGGGTCAAGGATGAGCTTGGTCAGCCCCTCGGTGCGGGCGACCGACAGCGCCCGGCCGCTGGCGGCCCAGGGGAAGACACCCTTTTCGATCGGGATGCCCTTGGCCTGGGCCTCGGTCTCGGTGACTCCGACCCAGGCCACCTCGGGGTCGGTGTAGGCCACCGAAGGGATCACCAGGGCCTGGAACTCGACCTTGTGGCCGGCGATGACCTCGGCCGCTACCTTGCCCTCGTGCACCGCCTTGTGCGCCAGCATGGGCTGGCCGACGATGTCGCCGATGGCGAAGATGTGCGGGACATTGGTGCGCATCTGCCGGTCCACCGGGATGAAGCCACGCTCATCGACCGCGACGCCAGCGGCCTCGGCACCGATCGCCTTGCCATTGGGGCGGCGACCGATTGCCACCAGCACACGGTCATAGACCTCGGTCACGGTCCTGCCGTCGGCCTCGATACCGACGTGAATACCGTCCGGCTGCGCCTCAATGGCGGTGACACCGGCGTTGAGGCGGATCGCCTCGAAGCGTTTTTCCATGCGCTTCGCCAGTGGCCGCACGAGGTCAGCGTCGCAGCCGGGAATGAGCTGAGGCCCGCGCTCCACCACGGTGACCCGGCTGCCCAGGGCGTCGTAGACGGTGCCCATCTCCAGCCCGATGATGCCGCCGCCAATGACGAGCAGCCGGCGCGGGATGTCATAAAGCGCCAGGGCCCCGGTGGAATCCATGACGCGCGGGTCTTCGGGCTGGAAAGGCAGCCGGATCGGCTGCGAGCCGGCGGCGATGATGGCCTGGTCGAAGGCGATGGTCTTGCGCCCCTCGGGACCGTCGACCGCCAGGCTGTGGGGGCTGGTGAAACGTCCCACGCCCTGCACGACCGTGACCTTGCGCTGCTTGGCCAGCTGCGCGAGCCCCCCGGTGAGCCGGGCCACCACCTCTTTGTCCTTCCACTGGCGCAGCCTCTCCAGGTCCACTTGCGGCTCACCCAGTCGGATGCCGTGCGCGGCCATCTCCTGTGCCTCGCTGATGAGGCGCGCGGCGTGCAGCAAGGCCTTGGAGGGGATGCAGCCGACGTTGAGGCAGACCCCGCCCAGTGTCGGATAGCGCTCCACCAGCACCACGCTGAGCCCCAGGTCGGCGGCGCGAAAGGCGGCCGTGTAGCCGCCCGGGCCGGCGCCCAGGACCAGGAGCTGGGCGCAGATGTCTGAGGCGGTAGGTGGGATGGGTGAGGGGTGAGGGCCCGGCGGTGCAGCAGGCGGGGTGGCGAGGGCGACCGCTTGCCGCGACTCGATCGCCTCACCCTTCGATTCCGTCGGCTTCAAGAGGAGGATGGGCGAACCTTCCGAGACCTTGTCGCCCACCTTGACCAGCAGGCGTTCGACCACACCGGCCTGCGGGCTAGGGATGTCCATCGCGGCCTTGTCGGACTCCAGGGTAATGAGCGGGGCATCCTTGGCGACCGTGTCACCCGGTTGCACCAAGATCTCGATGATGGGGACGTCCTTGAAGTTGCCGATGTCCGGGACTTTGATCTCGATGGGTGGGTTCATTTCGCGATTTTCCGGGAAGAGGGCAGACGTCAGATCCGGACGATGGGGGCGGGGTATTGTGCCAGCCGGGCGTCGCTTGCCGCCAGCGCGATGCTTCTACCATAGCCTGCGCGACCAGGAGTTGATCGAAGGGGTCGCGGCGGAGCGCTGGCAGGCCGTCCACCGCCAAGACATGTGCAGCACCGACGGGCAACTCGATGTCGTCCTGATCCAGAAGACCGCGGCGCAACAGGCGCGCGCCCGCCCGCAGGACGGCCCAGAGCGTTATTGATGATGATCTCCCGAAGGCTGGCAACGCGATAACAGAGATCGTGTTCGCTGTCGGCGATCATCTGCCGGGCCGCGGCAGGCAGACGTTCTGGCATGCCCGCCACCCATAGCAGCACCTGGGTGTCAAGCAGAAGTTTCATGTGCGCCCAGGAACGACCGCTCGATTTCCTCTTGGCCGAGGGTGTTGAAATCATCTGGCACGCTGATCTGACCGGCCATGAAGCCGAGGCGGCGTCTGAAACGGCGTTCGTCCTGCGTGACGGGGATGACCTTGACCATGGGACGACCAGCCTTGGCGATGATGAACGGTTCACCCTGGGCGGCCTGTTCCACCAATCGGGATAAATGGGTTTTGGCCTCGTGGATGTTGACGGTGCGCACATGACTCACCAGACTAACGGCCATGGCCGTTCCCTCACCCCCAACCCCTCTCCCGCTGGGAGAGGGGAGCGTCCTGAGTTGGCTGCGCCAACTTTCATGCTAAACCAAGAGATTATTCGCGCCCTGACTGAGCCGCAAGACGGGCAGCCGGCAGTCTCGTGGTGGCCGTCGACGCTCATAGGAGCAGCCGCCTGACATCCGAGAGCATCAGGCGCAGGTGGCTGGTGAAGCGGGCCCCGTCCGCCCCGTCGATGACGCGGTGGTCGTAGGACAGCGACAGCGGCAACATCAGCCGCGGCTCGAAGGACTGCGTTTTGTCGTTCCACACCGGTTTCATCGCCGCGCGCGACACTCCCAGGATGGCCACTTCAGGGCAGTTGATGATGGGGGTGAAGGCCGTGCCGCCGATGCCGCCCAGGCTGGTGATGGTGAAGCAGCCGCCCTGCATCTCCTCGACCTTGAGCTTGCGCTCGCGCGCACGGGCGGAGAGCTCGCCCAGCTCGCGGGCGATGTCGAGCACGTCCTTGCGGTTGACCTCGCGGATGACCGGCACGACCAGACCGTCGGGGGTCTCACAGGCGAAGCCGATGTGGAAGTATTTCTTGAGGATCAGGCTCTCCCCATCGGCGGCCAGCGAGGCGTTGAACTGGGGGTAGGTGCGCAGCGCATTGACCACCGCCTTCATCAGGAAGGCGAGCAGGGTGAGCTTGGCCCCGCGCTTGGCGGCCTCCTCCAGCATGGATTTGCGAAAGTCCTCCAGGTCGGTGATGTCGGCCTCGTCGAATTGGGTGACATGCGGCGCAGTGATCCAATTGCGCGCCAGGTTGGCCCCGGAGAGCTTTTTGATGCGCGACAGCGGCTGGGTCTCGATCTCGCCGAACTGGCTGAAATCGATGACGGGGGCTGGGGGCAAGCCAAACGCGAAACCGGCCGCCTCGGCGCGGGGCCTCTCGAGCTGCCCCTTGACCCAGGCCTGGACGTCCTCCTTGAGAATGCGCCCGCGCGGGCCGCTGCCCTTGACCAGGGTGAGGTCCACCCCCAGCTCGCGGGCGAAGCGGCGCACAGAGGGGCTGGCATGCGGGGTCTTGCCCGGCGCGAACTCGGGCCGTGCAGCGACCGGCGCTGGTTTCCCCTTGGGCGGGATCGGGCCCAACACCTCGGGTTGCGGGTGGCTGGGGGGCGGCACGCTGGCTATGGAGGCGGCAGCCGGGCTCATCTGCGGCGTGGGCGGCGGCACGAAGGCCTTGACCACGGGCGGCGCTGCCGTCGGCGCCTCGGTCTCGGCCGCATCGATTAGGAGGATGGGGCTGCCCTCCGAGACGCGGTCGCCGACCTTGACCAGGAGCTCTTTGACCGTGCCGGCGAACGGTGCGGGGATGTCCATCGCCGCCTTGTCCGATTCCAGGGTCAGGATGGGGGCGTCTTTTTCCAGTGTATCGCCCGGCTTGACCAGGATCTCGATGATCTCCACATCCTTGAAGTTGCCAATGTCTGGCACGCGCACTTCCTTGATCGCCATGGCCTGTCCCTCACACCGTCATGGGGTTGGGGCGCTCGGGGTCGATGCCATAGCGCCGGATCGCCTCAGCTGCGCGCGTGTGCGGTAACACACCGTCGTCAGCGAGGGCCTTGAGGGCGGCAAGCGCGACAAAGTGACGATCGACCTCGAAGAAGCGGCGCAACGCCTGGCGCGAGTCCGAGCGGCCGAAGCCGTCCGTGCCCAGGGTGACGTAGCGACGCGCGACATAGGGGCGGATCTGATCGGCAAAGGCGCGCACGTAGTCGCTGGCGGCGATGACCGGCCCTCGGGTGCCTTCCAGGCATTGCTCCACGTAGCTCTTGCGGGGCGGCTGATCCGGGTGCAGCAGGTTCCAGCGGTGCACGTCCTGGGCCTCGCGCCGCAGTTCGTTGAAGCTGGTGGCGCTCCATACGTCGGCGGCGACGCCCCAGTCCGTTTCCAACAATTCTGCCGCGGCGATCACCTCGCGCAGGATGGCGCCGCTGCCCAACAACTGCACGCGCGGCGCCCCGGCATCCAAGCCCTTTCCGCCCTCCCGGAAACGATACAGGCCGCGGATGATGCCTTCCTCGGCGCCCTTGGGCAGGCTGGGGTGGCTGTAGTTCTCGTTCATCACGGTGATGTAGTAGAAGACGTCCTCTTGTTCCTGCACCATGCGCCGCAGGCCGTCCTGGATGATCACCGCCAGCTCGTAGTGGAAGGTGGGGTCGTAGGAGACGCAGTTGGGGATGAGCGAGGCCTGGATGTGGCTGTGGCCGTCCTCGTGCTGCAGGCCCTCGCCGTTCAAGGTCGTGCGGCCGGCGGTGCCGCCCAGCAGGAAGCCGCGCGCGCGCGAGTCGCCCGCCGCCCAGGCAAGGTCGCCGACCCTCTGGAAGCCGAACATCGAATAGAAGATGTAGAACGGGATCATCTGCACCCCGTTGACGCTGTAGGAGGTCGCCGCGGCCAGCCAGGAGCAAAACGCGCCGGCTTCGTTGATTCCCTCCTCCAGCAGCTGTCCGCTCTTGTCCTCGCGGTAGTACATCACCTGGTCGTGGTCGACCGGCTCATAGAGCTGGCCCGAGGAGGAGTAGATGCCGATCTGGCGGAACAGGGCCTCCATGCCGAAGGTGCGCGCCTCGTCCGGGACGATGGGGACGATGTGCCGGCCGATCACCTTGTCGCGCAGCAGGGTGGCGAGGATGCGCACGAAGGCCATGGTGGTGGAGATCTGCCGCTCGCCGGTGGTCTCCAGCATGTTCTGGAAGGCGGCCAGCGGCGGCACGGTCAGCGGCTCGGCGCGGCGGCGGCGGGCGGGCAGATAGCCGCCCAGGGCCTGGCGCCGCGCGCGCAGGTATTTGATCTCCGGGCTGTCCTCCGGCGGGCGATAGAACGGTAGCCTCGGCAGGTCCTCGTCGGAGATGGGGATCTGGAAGCGGTCGCGGAAGGCCTTGAGCGATTCCAGGTCCATCTTTTTCTGTTGGTGGGTCGGGTTTTGCGCCTCGCCTGCCGCCCCCATGCCATAACCCTTGACCGTCTTGGCGAGGATGACGGTGGGCTGGCCCTCGTGGTTGACGGCGGCGTGGTAGGCGGCATAGACCTTGTGCGGGTCATGGCCGCCGCGGTTCAAGCGCCAGATGTCCTCGTCGGACATGGTCGCCACCATCTCCTTCAGTTCCGGATACTTGCCGAAGAAGTGCTCGCGCGTGTAGGCGCCGCCCTTGGCCTTGAAGTTCTGGTACTCGCCATCGACGCATTCCTCCATGCGTTGGCGCAGCAGTCCCTTGGTGTCCATGGCCAGCAGGGGGTCCCAGTAGGAGCCCCAGATCACCTTGATCACGTTCCAGCCGGCGCCGCGGAACTGGGCCTCCAGTTCCTGGATGATCTTGCCATTGCCGCGCACCGGCCCGTCCAGTCGCTGCAGGTTGCAGTTGACGACGAAGATCAAGTTGTCGAGCTTTTCGCGCGCGGCCAAGCCAATGGCGCCCAGCGTCTCCGGCTCGTCGGTCTCGCCGTCGCCAAGAAAGCACCATACCTTGCGCCCCGAGGTGTCGAGGATGCCGCGGTCGTGCAGATATTTGAGAAAGCGCGCCTGGTAGATCGCCTGGATGGGGCCCAATCCCATGGACACCGTGGGAAACTGCCAGAAGTCTGGCATCAGCCAGGGGTGGGGATAGGATGACAGACCCTTGCCGCCGGTCTCCTGGCGGAAATTGGCGAATTGTTCCTCCGTGATGCGCCCCTCGAGGAAGGCGCGGGCGTAGATGCCGGGCGAGGAATGACCCTGGAAGAAGACCAGATCACCGCCGCCCGGGGCGTCGGGGCCACGGAAGAAGTGGTTGAAACCCACCTCGTAGAGGGTCGCGGCCGACTGGTAGCTGGCGATGTGCCCGCCTACACCGGGTGCCTTCTCGTTGGCGCGCATGACACACGCCACTGCGTTCCAGCGGATCAGCCCCCTGATGCGTGCCTCGAGGGCCACATCACCCGCATGCTTGGCCTGCAGGTGCAGGGGGATGGTGTTCACATAGGCCGTGGTGGCGTTGTAGGGCAGATAAGCCCCTGACCGGCGGGCCTGGTCCACCAGCTTCTCCAGCAGGAAGTGGGCGCGTTCCGGTCCTTCTTCCTCGATGACCGCGGCCAGGGCGTCCAGCCACTCCTGGGTCTCCTGCGGATCGATATCGGGGGTCAGCATGGCCATTGCGTTCGTGCTCCGAAGAAAGGTCACAGACGTCGACCGGACGTGAGGCGCCGGTCGCAGCGGGAATGGGGCTTGCGTGCTGCGAGCGCGATGCGGTTTATCATCGATTGCCGAAATTATCGCGGGGGGGCTTTATACGGTCAAATCAAGGGGCTGCCGGCGAGCCTGGGCAAAAACCGAGTCGCCCCGTGGTCACAGGCCGGCGGCCGGGTGAAAATAGCGCCTGTGCCTTGCCTCCGATCACCATGAAGACGCGTGACCTACTGCCCGAACTCGCTAAGCTGACCCTGCACAAGGCTCCGCTGCGCGAGCGCCCCGCCAAGGTCCGTCACCTGCTGGTGGTGCTGCCTGCGGGCGAGTCGTGGTTCGATGTCCCCGATCTGCCCCATCTACAGGCTGCACTCGAGCGCAAGGCGCTGAAACCAGGCGAGCTGGCCAACAAGCCGCTCATCGTCGAACTGCAGGGCGGCTGTCTTTCGGCCTGGGTGCGGCTCGACGCGGGACGACCCGTCTTCCAGTGGCTGAGCCTGTTGCGTCAGGCCCTGAAGCCCCTGCTCGATGAACACCCCGAGGCGGTCCATGTCGCGCTGCATGGCGAGCCGACATTCCGGCAGCAGGCCGCGCGCTGCGCCGCCTATGTGGCGTGGCTGAACGGGGCCCCGCTGCCGAGCCTGAAGTCGGAGGACAAGCCGCCTCGGCCCCTGGCGCGCATCCACTTGCATGCTGTGGACGCCCTCGATCTGACACGCGAGCGCGCCATTGCCGAGGGCAACACCCTGGCGCGGCGGCTCACCTGGCTGCCGCCCAATCTGCTCACCCCGGCCAGCTACCGCGCCCATATCCGGGAACTGGCCAAGACTTTTGGCTGGGACCTGGAGGAGTATGACGTCAAACGCCTGCGCCGGCTTAAGGCCGGCGCCTTTCTGGCGGTGGCGCGCGGCAGCCAGCACGAGGAGGCGGCCATCGTCCGACTGGCTTATCCCGGTCAGGGCGGCAAAGCCAAGGGTGGGCAGGTCGCCCTTGTGGGCAAGGGCATTTGCTTCGACACCGGCGGCCACAATCTGAAGCCGGCGCGCTATATGCACAACATGCACGACGACATGAACGGCTCGGCCGTGGTGCTCGGCATCCTGCTCGCGGCGACGCGACTGAAGCTGCCGCTGTCGATCGAGGCTTGGCTCGCCATCGCGCAAAACCACCTCTCGCCCGAGGCCTACACCCAGAACGAGGTGGTCACCGCGCTCAACGGCAAGAGCATCGAGATCGTGCACACCGACGCCGAGGGGCGCATGGTCCTGGCCGACACCCTGACCTTGGCGGCGCGGAACAAACCGGAGGTCATCCTCGATTTCGCCACCCTCACCGGCAGCATGGCTGTGGCTCTGGGCAGCCGAATGAGCGGCATCCTCGCCAACCGGACCGAGCTCGCGAGCCAGGCCGTGGCCGTGGGCGAGGCCGTAGGCGAGCGGGTCGTGGCCTTTCCGGTGCCCGAGGACTACGACGAGGCCTTGGAGTCCCAGCTGGCGGATGTCAAACAGTGCATCCTGGAGGGCGAGGCGGACCACATCTTGGCCGCCCGTTTCCTCTCGCGCTTCGTCGACGACCGGCCCTGGCTGCACATGGACCTGTCGGCCAGCCGCTGCAAGGGGGGGCTGGGGGCGGTGGCCACGGACATCACCGGCTTCGGCGTGGCCTGGGGGGTCGAGTGGCTGCTGCGCCAGAGCCGGCCCAACATGCGATAATCCTAATTCTGCCCCCACAGCATCGTCATGTCTGGCAACAGCCTCGGCCTACTCTTCTGCGTCACCTCCTTCGGCGAATCGCACGGCCCGGCCATCGGCTGTGTGGTAGATGGCTGTCCGCCGGGGCTTGCGCTCAGCGAGGCCGACATCCAGCGCGAGCTTGACCGGCGCAGGCCCGGCACCTCGCGCCATGTCACCCAGCGGCGCGAGTCGGACACGGTGGAGATCCTCTCCGGGGTGTTCGAGGGGCGCACCACCGGCACCCCCATCGCCCTGCTCATCCGCAACGAGGACCCACGTAGCAAGGATTACAGCGAGCTCGCCCGCACCTTCCGGCCGGGGCATGCCGACTACACCTACTGGCAGAAATACGGCATTCGCGACTATCGCGGCGGCGGCCGCTCCAGCGCCCGCGAGACGGCCGTGCGCGTGGCGGCCGGCGCCATCGCCAAGAAGTGGCTAAAGGAAAAGTACGGCACCGTGATCCGCGGCTATCTCGCCCAGCTCGGTCCCCTGGCGATCGAGTTCAAGACCTGGGACAGCGTCGAGACCAACCCGTTTTTCTCGCCCGACCCCGAGCGCGTGCCCGAGCTCGAGCGCTACATGGATGCCCTGCGCAAGTCGGGCGACTCGGTCGGGGCGCGTATCAACGTGGTGGCGGAGAACGTGCCGGTCGGCCTGGGTGAGCCGGTGTATGACCGCCTGGACGCCGACATCGCCCATGCACTGATGAGCATCAACGCGGTCAAGGGGGTCGAGATCGGCGACGGCTTCCGCGTGGTCGAGCAGCGCGGCACCGAGCACCGCGACGAACTGACCCCGGCCGGATTCCTCTCCAACCATGCCGGCGGCATCCTGGGCGGCATTTCCACCGGCCAGGACATCCTCGCCTCCATTGCCATCAAGCCTACTTCGTCCATCCGCATCCCGGGCCGTTCCATCGACCTCGATGGCCAGCCGGTGGAGGTGGTCACGCACGGACGCCACGACCCCTGCGTAGGCATCCGCGCCACCCCCATCGCCGAGGCCATGCTGGCCATCGTGCTGATGGATCATGCCTTGCGCCACCGCGCCCAGAACGCCGACGTCGTCTGTCCCACCCCAGCCATCCCCGGCCGGGCGCCTGAAACCTGATTTTTGCCTGAGGAAGGAAGACCCCCATGATCGAGAGCCACGACCTGTTCCACGAGTTTCCCGAGCATCAGGAGACCATCCGCCGGCTGATGCTGAGCAACGACGAGTTCACCCGAATGATGCGCGACTACGACGACGTCGATCACAAGATCGTGCGCATCGAGCAGCGGGTGGAGGCGGCCTCCGACCTCTATTTCGAGGAGCTCAAAAAGCTGCGCGTGAGCCTCAAGGACAGGCTCTACAAGATGATCCTCGCCGCCGAGCACTGAAGCTTCCGACCCATCCCGCGCGGCCCGAAGCCACCCTTCGGGCCGTTTTCGTTGTGCGCGACAGGTGTCTTTGATGTCCTCCGTCCCCTACTGGCGCCTGTCGGCCTTCTACTTTTTCTATTTTTCATTCGTCGGGGCCATGGCCCCCTACTGGGGCCTGTACCTCAAGTCCCTGGGCTTCGCCGCCTTCCAGATCGGCGTGCTCATGTCGCTGCTGCAGGTCATGCGCATGTTCGCGCCCAATGTCTGGGGGCACCTCGCCGACCGCAGCGGCCGGCGCGTACCCATCGTCCAGGCGGCCACCCTGGTATGCCTGATCACCTACCTGGGTGTCTTCGTCGACCAGTCCTTCTGGTGGATGTTTGCGGTGATGAGCCTGATCAGCTTCTTCTGGAGCGCACCGCTGCCGCTCGTCGAGGCCACCACGCTCACCCACCTGGGCGCGCATACCGAGCGCTACGGCCGCATCCGGCTATGGGGTTCGATCGGTTTCATCCTGGTGGTCCTGGGGCTGGGCAGCGCGCTGGACCGTTTCGCCGTCGGATTGGTGCCGTGGGTGGTGCTCGTGCTGCTCATCGGCATCTGGCTCACCAGCCGCTTGATCCCCGAGGCGGTCGTGCCCCAGGCCGAACAGGACCACACACCGCTCACCGAGGTCCTGCGCCGCCCCCAGGTCTGGGCCCTGCTTGCCGCCGCCGTCCTCATGGCCGCGGCGCACGGACCCTATTACACCTTCTTCACCATCCACCTGGTCGAGGCCGGCTACAGCAAGACCGTCGCCGGCTGGATGTGGGCCCTGGGGGTGATCTGCGAGATCGGCGTTTTTCTGCTCATGCCGCGCGTGCTTCGCCACGTGCGGGTCGAGAGCGTGTTCCTCCTCACCCTGCTGACCGCCGCCCTGCGCTTTCTGGCCATCGGCTGGCGGGTGGACCAACTGGCCGTGCTGATCATCGCCCAGACCCTGCATGCCCTGTCCTTCGGTGCCTACCACGCCGCCGCCATGGCCCTGGTGCACCGCCATTTCCGCGGCCGCATCCAGGCGCGTGGCCAGGCCCTGTACAACAGCCTGGCCTTCGGCGTCGGCGGCACGGCCGGCAGCCTCTACGCCGGTGCTGCTTGGGATGCACTGGGTGCGGCGTGGTCGTTCACTCTGGGCGCAGGGTTGGCCGCCCTGGCCGCGGCGGTGTTCGCCTGGCGCGGCTGGCGCGCGAACGCGCGCGTCCTGGTGTGAGCGATGGCGTCCCCGCCGGTTTCACCCGTCCGGCCCAGGCCGGTCAGACACTGGGGTCTGGCGTATCGACCAGACCCCTGCCGGAGGACGGTGTTGTGGATGTAAAATGCCAATTTTGGCCGAGTAGCATGTTTAAGCCCCCCCGCACCCTCTACGACAAGCTCTGGGACCCCCACGTGGTGTACGAGGGGCCGGAC
>JBKBRS010000060.1:0-11533 GCA_046292095.1 Thiobacillaceae bacterium | reverse complement strand
TCGATGCGTTTGTTGGTCTCTTCGATACGCCCGAGCAGGTCGTCGTGGACCTTGTCGATGCGTTTGTTCGTCTCGTCGATACGCCGACTCTGGTCGGCCAGATGCAGGTTGATGTCGTCGAGGCGTTTGCTGATGCCGTCGAGGCGGCCACGCTGCTCCGCCAACTCATGGTGTAGCTTCTCGAACTCCGGGATCAGCCACTCCTGCAAGACTTTTTTGATCGTATCGGTGACTTCCATATTTCGACATCCTGAGACTGTGTGATCCAAGTATAGCGCCAACCGCCGTTGCGGACAGGTACAGACACCAGGCCGCGCGATCGACGTGCCACGACGTTAAAATAATGCGACGAAATCCATGTCAGCCATCATGTCCGATCAGCCCAAGCGCCGCATCCTCGTCACCTCCGCCCTGCCCTACGCCAACGGCGCCATACACCTCGGCCACCTGGTGGAATACATCCAGACCGACATCTGGGTGCGTTTCCAGAAGATGCGCGGTCATGAGTGCTGGTATGCCTGTGCCGACGACACGCACGGCACGCCCATCATGCTGCGGGCGCAGAAGGAGGGCATCTCCCCCGAGCAGCTCATCGCCCGGGTGTGGCACGAGCACAAGCGCGACTTCGACGGTTTCCTGATCGGCTTCGACCACTACGGCAGCACCAACAGCGAGGCAACGCGCGCACACGCGCAGGCGATTTACGCGCGGCTCAAGGCGGCTGGGTTGATCGAGGTGCGCGCCATCGAGCAGTTCTACGACCCGGTCAAGCAGATGTTCCTGCCCGACCGCTTCATCAAGGGCGAATGCCCCAAGTGCCACGCCAAGGACCAGTATGGCGATGCCTGCGAGGTGTGCGGCGCGGCCTACCAGCCCACCGACCTGATCGAGCCCTATTCGGCGGTGTCGGGGGCGAGGCCGGTGCGCAAGACCTCGGATCACTACTTTTTCCGGCTGTCAGACCCACAGCTCGCCGAGTTCCTGCGCGACTGGACCCAGCCGCCACGTGTGCAGGCGGAGGCGGCCAACAAGCTCAAGGAGTGGCTGGACGCCGGGCTCACCGACTGGGACATCTCACGCGACGCCCCTTACTTCGGCTTCGAGATCCCGGACGCACCGGGCAAGTATTTCTACGTCTGGCTCGACGCCCCCATCGGCTACCTGGGCAGCTTCCAGGCCCTGGCCGAGCGCGAGGGGCTGGACTTCGACGCCTATTGGGACGCAGCCCGCGCCGCCGCCGAGGGCACCGAGGTCTATCACTTCATCGGCAAGGACATCCTCTACTTCCATGCCCTGTTCTGGCCGGCGATGCTGCACTTTGCGGGGCTACGCACCCCCACGGGCGTCTTCTGCCACGGCTTCCTCACCGTAAACGGGCAGAAGATGTCGAAGTCGCGTGGCACCTTCATTACCGCCGAGAGCTACCTGCGCCATTTGAACCCCGAGTGGCTGCGCTATTACTTCGCGGCCAAGTTGACGCCCACGCTGGAGGACATCGACCTCAACCTGGAGGACTTCTCCGCCCGCGTCAACAGCGATCTGGTCGGCAAGTTCGTGAACATCGCCAGCCGGGCGGCGGGGTTCATCACCAAGCGCTTCGACGGCCGGCTGGGGAGCCTGCCCGCGCATGACACCCCCCTGCCCGCCCTGCAGGCGGCGGCCGAGGGCATCGCCATCCATTACGAGGCACGCGAGTATGGCAAGGCGGTGCGTGAGGTGATGGCCCTGGCCGATCTCGCCAACCAATACGTCGACCAGTACAAGCCCTGGGAGATGGCGAAATATCCCGAACGCGAGGCCGAGCTGCACCAGGTCTGCACCGTAGCGATCAACGCCTTCCGGCTGCTGACCTTGTATCTCAAGCCGGTGCTGCCACGGCTGGCCACCCAGGTGGAGGCCTTCCTCAACATCCCGCCGCTTGACTGGGCCGCCGCCGGCCAGCTGCTCACCGGGCATCTCATCCAGCCCTACCAGCACCTGATGACGCGGGTGGACCCCAAGGCGGTCGAGGCCATGTTGGCGGACAACCGCGAGAGCCTGATGCCGCCGCCGGCTCCGGTGCGGCACGGCGAGCACCAGCAGCATGGGGTAGCTGCCCCCTCCTCCCCTCAACAAGCCCCTGCCCCACGAGGGGAGGGGTTCATCAGCATCGACGACTTCACCAAGATCGACCTGCGCGTAGCGCGCATCGTCGAGGCCGAACACGTGGCCGGGGCGGACAAGCTGCTCAGGCTCACGCTCGACCTGGGGGCTGAGCGGCGCACGGTGTTCGCCGGGATCAAGAGCACCTACGCGCCCGAGTCACTCGTGGGTCGGCTCACTGTGATGGTGGCCAACCTGGCGCCGCGCAAGATGAAGTTCGGGCTGTCCGAGGGCATGGTGCTGGCCGCCTCGGACGAACGCGGCGGGCCCTTCCTACTCGCCCCGGACAGCGGTGCCGAACCCGGCATGCGCGTCAAATGAAGATCACCCGCCACCTCGTCATCCGCGGCCGCGTTCAGGGCGTGTGGTACCGCGAGTCCATGCGCCAGGAGGCCGAGCGCCTGGGCGTCACCGGCTGGGTACGCAACCGCCGAGACGGCACAGTGGAGGCCATGCTGCAGGGTGAGGCGGCGGCCGTGCAGGCCCTGATCGACTGGGCCTGGCAGGGGCCGCCGGCGGCGCAGGTCAGCGACATCGCCATCCGCGAGGGTGAGGGCGAATACGCGCTTTTCGAAAAGCGCCCGACCGAGTGAACGCGGGCGCATGACCCCAGACGCGTCCAGGGTTTGCTTTACAGCGGCCCGGTGCGTCATTAATCTGCAAGATCGAGCCGACTGCCAGTCATGTCCATCATCCTCAAATCCCCTGCCGAGATCGAAAAGATGCGCGTGGCCGGTCGGCTCGCCGCCGAGGTGCTGGACTACATCGCGCCCTTCGTGCAGCCGGGCGTCAGCACCGGCGAGCTCGACCGGCTCTGCCACGACTACATGGTGAACGTGCAGGGCACGGTGCCGGCCCCGCTCAACTACGCACCGCCCGGCCACCAGCCCTATCCCAAGTCGATCTGTACCTCGGTCAACCATCAGGTCTGTCACGGTGTGCCGGGCGACAAGAGGCTCAAGAACGGCGACATCGTCAACATCGACGTCACCGTCATCAAGGACGGCTGGCATGGCGACACCTCGCGCATGTTCGTGGTCGGCAACCCCTCCATCCTGGCCAGCCGCCTGATCCACATCACCTACGAGTGCATGTGGAAGGGCATCCTGGCGGTGCGCCCTGGCGCACGGCTGGGCGACATCGGCCATGCCATCCAACGCCATGCCGAGAGGCACGGGTTTTCCGTCGTGCGCGAGTTCTGCGGCCACGGCATCGGCCGCAAGTTCCACGAGGAGCCGCAGGTGCTGCACTACGGCAAACCCGGGACCGGCGTCGAGCTCAAACCCGGCATGACCTTCACCATCGAACCCATGATCAACGCCGGCCGGCGCGACATCCGCGTGTTGGGCGACGGCTGGACGGTGGTGACCAAGGACCACTCGCTCTCGGCGCAATGGGAGCACACCATACTGGTCACCGAGACCGGCTTCGAGGTCCTGACTACCTCGGCCGGCAGCCCGCCGCCCCCTGCCTTCGTCGAAACCGCCCTCGCCCAAGTGGCATGAAGCCGGTAACGGCCGGTGTTGCCGCCTGGCGGGCCGACTACCAGGCCGCACGCGACGCGCTGATCCGCGACTACCTCGCCCACCCCCGCCCCCACCGCCTGCTCGCCGGCCTGTCCAAAGAGGCCGATGCGCTGTTGGTCCGCGTCTGGCATGCCCTGGCGCCTCCCTCCGCAGCCGCGCTGGTGGCGGTGGGCGGGTATGGCCGCGGCGAGCTCTATCCCCATTCCGACGTGGATGTCCTGGTCCTGCTCGACGATATGCTGCCCGAGGCGGAACACGCCCGCTTCGAGCCGCTGATCGGGCTGTTCTGGGACGTGGGCCTGCCGGTCGGCCACAGTGTGCGCACCGTCACGGAGTGTCTCGCCGAGTCGGCACGCGACGTCACCATCCAGACCAACCTGCTGGAATCCCGCCTCGTGGCGGGGGACAAACGCTTGTACCGGCAGTTCGTGCAGCGACATCGGCAGGCCATCGACCCGTTTGCCTTTTTCGAGGCCAAACAGCTGGAGCAGCAAAACCGCCATGGCCGGGCCGAGGACCGGGCGCTGCGACTGGAGCCAGACATCAAGGAGCATTCGGGTGGGCTACGCGACCTGCAGACCGTCTTCTGGATCAGCCGGGTGGCCGGCCTGCCGACGACGCTGAACGGGCTGGTGCGTGAGGGGCTCCTCAACCTTGCCGAGGCACGCCGCATCGCCCGACACGCCCGTTTTCTCGCCGACCTGCGCATCCGGCTGCACCTCGCCGCCGGCCGCCGCGAGGACCGGCTGCTGTTCGAGCTGCAGGAGCCGCTGGCCGCGCAGATGGGCATCACCGCCAAACCCCCGCGTCGGGCCTCCGAGCGGCTGATGCAGCGTTACTTTCAGGCCGCGCGCGAGCTGTCGCTGGCCAACGAGTTCCTGCTCTCGGCCCTGCGCTGCCGCATCCGTCCCATCGAGGTGCGGCAACCGCTGCCGGAGGCGCTAGGCTTCCTGCAGACCGGCGACCTGCTGGACATCGCCGACGAGGACCGCCTCGCACACGAACCAGCGGCCGTCTTCGACACCTTCATCGCCCTGGCGCGCCACCCCAGACTCAACGGCCTGTCGCCCCGCCTGCTGCGCGCCCTGTGGCGGGCCCGGCAGCATATCGACCAAACCTTCCGCCACTCGCCCGCGCACCAGGCCCAGTTTCTGACGTTACTGCGCGAGCCCCGGGGGGTCACCCGCGCGCTGCGGCTCATGCACCGGCTCGGCATCCTGGGACGCTATCTCCCCGCCTTCGGCCGTGTCACTGGGCAGATGCAGCACGACCTCTACCACGTCTACCCGGTCGACGAGCACATCCTGATGGTCGTTCGTAACCTGCGCCGCCTCGCCCAGCCGGAATACGCCCACGAGCTGCCACTCGCGCACCGGCTGATGGCAGCTTTCCCGCGTCACGACCTGCTGCTGCTGGCCGCCTTGTTCCACGACATCGCCAAGGGGCGGGGGGGCGATCACTCGATCCTGGGCGAGGTGGACGCGCGCCGCTTCTGCCGGCTGTTGGGCCTTGCCGCCGAGGACGTGGATCTCGTCACCTGGCTGGTCCGCCATCACCTGGTCCTCTCCACCACCGCGCAGAAGCAGGACTTGAGTGATGCCACCGTGATCGAGCGCTTTGCCCGGCTATGCGGTCGCGTGGAGCGGCTGACCGCGCTGTATCTCCTCACCGTTGCCGACATTCGCGGCACCAATCCCGGCATCTGGAATGCCTGGAAGGAAAAGCTCCTGCGCGAGCTCTATCTTGCGGCCCGGCGGGTGCTCGAGGAGGGCCAGCCCGCGCTGGACCCGGTGGCGCAAAAGCAGGAGCAGGCGCGCGCGGCGCTTCGGCTCCATGGCTACCCCGACGGGGCCGAGACGGTCTTATGGTCGCGCCTGGACGACGTCTGGTTTCTGCGCCTGTCCGCCGACGAGATCGCCTGGCAGACGCGGCAGCTTCTGCCCTTGCTGGCGCGCGCGGACATCGTGGTGCGGGCGCGGCTTGCCCCCATCGGCGAAGGGATCGAGGTGATGGTCTATGCCCCGGATGAGCCTGGGCTGTTCGCCCGCATCTGCGGCTTTTTCGCCGCCACCCGCCTGTCCGTGCTGGAGGCCAAGGTGCATGCCACCCGCGATGGGTTTGCCCTGGACGGCTTCCTCATCATGGCCCCGGTAAACCGCGGCGTGCCCTATCGCGACATGCTGAGTTTCATCGAATATGAGCTCACCGCCCGCATCCGCGCACGCGCCCCCCTCGATGCCGCGCCATCCGCGCGGCTGCCGCGCCAGCTCAAGTCCTTCCCCCTGGAGCCCAGCCTCAACCTGAGCCCGGTGGAGTCGGGCAACGGCCATCTGCTGAGCCTCACCGCCGGCGATCGGCCCGGGCTGCTCTACGACATCGCGCGGGTGCTGGACCGTTACCAGGTCAGTGTGCGTTCGGCCAAGGTCGACACACTGGGACAGCGGGTGGAGGACGCCTTCGTTCTGGAGGGCACCGCCCTCGAGCGGCCGAGCGAGCGGCTGGCGCTAGAACAGGACCTGCTCGCCGTCATGCGTGTGGCGGGTTGAAGCGTCAGTCGGCCCACAACAGGCCGAGCTCCAGCTCGATCGCGTCGAACGGGGCGATGGCCGCCCTATCGTCGTCGCGCCAGGCCCCCAGCAGGACCCAACGCCCTGCCTCGTTCTGATAGGCCTCCAGCAGACGCAGATCGGGGTCGACCAACCAGGCATGGCTGACCCCCAACCCCGCGTAGATCAGCAGCTTTTCGCTCCGGTCCACGCGCGCCGTGGCGGGCGACAGGATCTCGCAGACCCAGTCGGGCGCGAGCTCGAACCAGGCGGTCTCCGGCAGCTGGGGCAGGCGTTCGCGCCGCCAACCGGCGAGGTCGGGCACCAGGATGTGGCCGCCCAGGTGAAGCTCGGGTTCGTCCAGGATCCACCAGCCGCCGGGACCACCCCTTCCGAAATCGTAGGGGCTGCCGATTTGCATCCCCAGACTGGAGTAGCTGCGCGCATGTCGCGGCGCCGGACGCGGGTGCGTGACCAGGCGGCCGTTGATGATCTCACCGACCAGATGCTCGGGCAGATCGAAGAGGTCTTCGTAGGTCGCCGGTTTCGCGGCAGGATGTCCCATATATCGCCCTAACTTGCGTCAATATCCCCATCATTGCGCGAGGGCGGGCTGGAGAACAAGCCCGGCGCCAGCAGGCCGTGTTCGAGCTGGTAGAGCCAGGCCAGCAGCTCGGCCACCGCCACATAGAGCGCCGGCGGGATGCGCTCGTCCAGGTCCACTTGCATCAGCAGCGCGACCAGCTCCGGCGACTCGTGCACGTAGACCCCGGCGGCGCGGGCGCGGGCGATGATCTCCTCGGCGACGAGACCGCGTCCCTTGGCCACCACCCGCGGCGCGCCGTCCTCGGGCAGATAGGCAAGGGCGACGGCCTCACGCCGCGTCGGCCTGTCCGACATCGCCCGCCTCCAAAGCAGACAGCGCCAGTCCTCGCAATTCGAGCCCGGCCGCCTGCAACCGCTGCGTCAGTATGGGCAGGGCCTCGCGCAGGGCATCTCGCGTCGGTGCCGCGTCGGCTGCGAGTTTCAGCGCCAGACCCTGTCCAGACAGGCTGAGCATGGCATGCACCCGCCCCAGGCGCGGCAGGGTAAGGCGCAACTCGGTGCGCCACGCCTGGTGCGCCTCCGCCTCGGCGTGGCCACGTGCGTCCTCCTCGATGCGCCACTCGAGCGGCTGGCCCGGCCATACCTGCCCCTGCCAGACGAAGGGGCCGCCTTCCAGCATCATGAGCTGGCGTCCAGCCAGTCGCGCCGCCGCTTCGGGCATGTCGCGCAATTCCGGCACCACGGCCATGGGTTGTGCAGACGCGCCCAGCCGGGCCTGCGGCTCGCGCAGTATGGCCTCAAGCGGCAACTCACCCCGGTGCCAGCGGGCCAGATGGGATTCATAGAACAGCCCGCTCTCGCGCACCACCTGGCGCAGACGCTGCGGCAGCACAGCCTGGCTGGCGAGGGCGGCCTGCCCCACCCCTTGGGCGGTGAGCTGAGTCTCGGTGGCCAAGGCCGCGCGCAGAGCATCCACTGCTTGGCCGGCCATCGCCAGCGCCGGCACGGCCGTGCGGCTGGCCAGGGCGGCGCTTAGGTTGCCGTCGGCAACGGTCTTGACCAGCAGGCTGACGTCGCTGACGATGGGCCGCTGCGCGGCCGGGGGCGCCGCGCCCGCGCTTCCACCAGGTGCTGGTGTGGCGCCGGGGTTCGACAAAGACGGGGCCGCCGCAGACTGGGCAGTGGGTGTCGTCGCCGTCAGGGCCAGGCGTATGAGGGCGCTCGCCTGCTGCGCCGCCTCGCTCAGGCGCACCGGTTGCACTGCTGCCGGGGCCTGCCCCAGCAGGAAGGTCGGGCGCGGCCCAGCGGCGATGAATGTCAGCCGCAGCGTCTCTCCGGGCCGCGCCCGACCGCCGGGTAGGGCCATGTCCAGAACCTCCCGACCCACCCGAACCAGACTGCGCCCGTTGGCGAGGTTCTGCAACACCTCGCCTTCATACTGCCGCCCCGGTTTGAACCGAGACCCTGCCGCCTGACCACTCTGAGACTCGATCAGCCCTGCGCCCTGGTTCTTCAACCAGGCGATCAGTAGTTCGGGTAGCGCGGAGAGATTCACTTAAGACGACTCCCGGAATGCGTGAGATATCGACGCCAGGCGGCAGGCACTGAAGGGGGTGAGGCTGTGTCAGTCCTCGACCGGCAGGGCTGCCAAGCCTTCTGCCGCGATCTCGCGCACATCGGCGTCCGGGTCGTCAAGGCGGGCCTGCAAGATCGGCCGGACGGCAGGGTCGCCCGTTAACCCGAGGTAGTGACAGGCATCGGCCCGCACACGGGGGTCGGCATGGGTCGATAGCTCGGCCAGTTTCGGGATCAGCGCGCGCAGGGCGGGTTCGCCGGCGAAGGCTTCCAGCACGGCGCCGGCGCCGATGCGCACGTTGAGGCTCGCCTCCGGGTTGGCGACGATGGGCAGGATGGCGGCGAGGCGGGCGGGATTCTCACGCACCGCCGCGATGACCGAGTCGAGCCCGCCCTCCTTGAGCATCACATGAAAGCCCTCGGCAATACCCGATTCACTGGCTGCCCGGGCCACCCATGTCTCCAACTCCTGCCGACTGCGCAGCCCCGTCATCTGAAAGGGGCCGAGCCGTAGCCATGGCACGGTGCGTATCCCGAGGGCGCGCGCTATTTCCGGCCGCTGTTCCAGATTGACGACGCGCAGCTCACCCAAGCGGCCTGCCTTGACCATCTCCGCCATTGCGGCGAGGACGGCCGGACAATTGGGACAATGGCCGGAGATGCACAGCAGGGCGTCAGGTGTTTGCATATCCGTAGAATCGGTATGCCAGCGCCTCTCGTCAAGTGCGTGTATGCGTCCTGTAAGAGCATATTTAATGTCCGCTTTGGGCACAGTAGAAATGTCCGCATGTCAGAGATGCGGAGGTTGTGATGGAGCGGATCGAGATGAGCGGGGAAGAGGTGAAGCGGCTGGAGGTTTTGCGGCAAGTATCCGATGGTGTGTTGACGCAAGGGATGGCGGCGGGGGTATTGGGGCTGACGGTTCGTCAGGTGAGGCGTCTGCAGAGGCGCTATGAGGCGTCTGGCGCGGCCGGGCTGGTAAGCCGGCGACGAGGGAAGCCGTCGAACCGACGCCTGCCACAGGAGGTCAGGGGTGCGATTCTGGGTCGCCTGCGGGAATGTTATGCGGATTTTGGACCGACGCTGGCGGCAGAGTATTTGCGCGACGAGGGGTGGCAGATATCGAAGGAGACCTTGCGGGGCTGGATGATCGAGGCAGGGCTATGGCAAGCCGCCCGTGGGCGACGGGTTTGTCTGCATCCGCCGCGGCCGCGGCGGCCCCGATGTGGTGAGTTGGTGCAGATGTCATGTCCCGCCTGATTGTAAACACGTTTTGTTGAACAGATCGGGTCGTTTAACATGAAACAACGTGATTGACGGGCGCATAAAAGCCTCGCCGACGATGATGTCGCGAAACGAACGAAACGAACTACTCGCGATCGAACGGCCAACTCATCGACCTCGGTCAAGCGCCACCCCTGGCGCCTCTAACTTTGGTAGGCAAGCAAGCCGTTCAGTTGTTTCATTCTACAGGGGTGGCACGCTGCCGTGGCATGTCCGTTAGCGTGGAGTCAGACGCCTCTCGCAGGCATGCGCGCGAGGTCGTCAGCGCACGTCTGGCGGACCAAACGCTGCCCGAGGCCATACGCGCCTTTTTGACGGAACACTGGCAGCGCTGGCTGGCCGACTGCCACCGACGACACGGGCCGGACAGCCCGGAGTGGCGTGAAGCCGTCACGGTCATGGACGCCCTGATCAGTAGTCTTGCCCCCGACTCTAGTCAGCCGGCGCCGGCACGTCTGCGGCAGATGCCGGCCCTGCTGCAGGCGTTGCGCACGGGGATGGCGGCGATGGGCCTCCCTGCCGAGATCCGAGACCGCTTCCTGGTGCAGTGGATGCAGGCCCAGGCCGCGCTGATCGCCCCATTGACGCCGACCAGTACGGTCCCCGCCGCAAACGCCGCCGCGTCATCGATCGGAGAAGACCGTTCAAACCACCGCACCATGCATCGCCGCTGAGATCAGACCATGCACGAGATCAGGCCCTACGACCAAGCCGGCCACGTCGCAACGACCGCCGTCGAACACACTCACACCATCGATCCCCTGCCGGCCGCACCCTATATCACCCGGGCGCCACTGCTCAACCCTGAGGGCCGCATCGTGGGTTATGAACTGGGGGTACGCCCGCACGTCCCACTACCGGTCTTGCCGGGGGCGCACACCCGCGCCCAGATTGAGGATGAGGCGCTGTTTAGTGCGGTGATCGATCTGGAGTATCAGCAGGCCCTGGGCGACAAGCTCACTATTCTCGCAATCTCTTCCGCAAGCCTGGCTTCACCCCTTCTGTCCATGCTGCAGCCGCCGCGAACCCTGCTGTTCGTCCCCGATCTCCTGCCCTTGGACGGGCCTGCATCCAACCTCACTCAGCGCCTGCAGGAAGGCTTTGGGCTGGTCCTGGATGATACGCAGGAGCTAGCTTCCATGCCCCCAATCCCGACCCATCGCTACATTCGCATCGACCTGCGCCAGCACAACGCCATGAGCCTGGGCCACAGCGCGGTCCACGCCCGTCAGCTGGGGGTACAGGGCCTCATCGCCCGCCATGTCGACACCTGGGAGATGTTCGAGGCCTGCCGCCGTCTGGGCTTCGATCTCGTTCAGGGCGAGTATTACCTGCACGCGCCGAGCACCGGGCGCCAACTACAAGCAGGGCGCGTGTTGATCATGGACCTGCTCAACCTGGTCATGGGGCATGCCGACTTCCCGGTCATCGAGGCCAAGTTCAAGCAGGATGCGGCGCTGTCCTACAAACTGCTGCGCTACATCAACTCGGCGGCGGTCGGGCTGCGCTATCCGGTGAAGTCGATCGGTCAGGCCCTGGTCGTGCTGGGTCACGATCAGCTCTACCGCTGGCTCACCCTGCTGCTTTTCTCGCATACGGAGGGCGACCCCCGCAGCCGGGCCCTGCTCAGACATGCGGTCGTGCGCGCCCGTCTCACCGAGCTCCTGGGGGAAGCGCATCTCCCCAAGGCCGAGCGGGGCGTTCTGTTCATCGCCGGTATCCTCTCCATGCTGGACAGCCTGTTGGGCCTGCCCCTGGCCCAGGCGCTCGACGGTCTGGAACTGCCCCCGGGTGTGCTCGATGCCCTCCTGCGCGACACGGGCCCCTACGCGCCCTACCTGCAGCTCGCACGGGCCTGCGAACAGTTCGACCAGTCAACGATCGCCGCGCTCTGCGACCAGGCGGGACTCAGTG
>JBKBRS010000059.1:0-11775 GCA_046292095.1 Thiobacillaceae bacterium | reverse complement strand
CCAGAGCGTGTCAAGGCCTATTTCAGGCATCCCTTAGCCGCCTATGCAGCACAGGGTATTTAAGGGCCGGGTTAATAGAGTTATGGCCGTGAACGAAACTGGAGGCCCGGCATGACGATTTGTGTGGTGGAGGCGGATGCCATTGTGCGAGACTGGCTGGAGGACGTGCTGCGTTCGACTGGTCTGGCCGTCAAAACCTACGCGTGCGGGGGGGGAGTTCCTGGCCAGCCTGCACGCGCCCGATGCAGCCACCTGCCTGGTCGCCGACATGCTCCTGCCGGACATCACCGGGCTCGACCTACAGGCGCGTCTCAAGGCCATGCGCCTGGCGATCCCCATCGTCTTCGTCTCCGCCCACGCCGACGTGGCCACGGCGGTCAGGGCCATGAAGGTGGGGGCAGTCGATTTCCTGGAGAAGCCGCTGCGCGCCCAGGAGGTGCTCGCGGCCGTACAGACGGCCCTGGCCCGGCCCGAGGGGCGCCGCGTGGCGCAGGGCGCGTCGGCCGAGATCCAGGGCCTGATGGCGCGCCTGACCCCACGCGAGCGCGAGGTCCTGGGTCTGATCATGGCCGGGCTCTCCAACAAGGAGATGGCGCGCAAGCTGGGCCTCAGCCCGAAGACCATCGAGGCCCACCGCGCCAAGCTCTACACCAAGATGCGTGCCGACTCCCTGGCCGAGCTCGTGCGCAAGGGCGTCGAGGCTGGTGGCTATCCGGATACGGCCTAGGATGAAACGACCCCCGGCTCGCTACGCTCACCGCTCCCCGAGGGGGCTGTCAGTCCGCTTGGGGCGGCCCGGCGCGTACTGACATGATCGTGGCCGCAGCGGCACAGCCCCGTTGAACCCCTAGCGGGCCGGGGTGGGCCGACCGGGCTCGTGGGGCGGGGCCAGCCCAGGCGGGGCCAGGATGTCCCGCTCGACCGAGAAACCCAGGTTGTGTGACTGGTTGAAATCCGCCCGGGCCTCGGGCAACCGACCCTGCTCCAGCAGCCAGCGCCCGCGCAGGAAATACGCCGCGGCGGCCGTCTGGCGGCAATCGGAATGGGTAAGACTTTCGAGCAGAGGCAAGGCCTCTCCCGGCCGTGCCGCACGGACCAGGGCGCTTGCCAGGTTGAGCCTGACGCGCGGGTTATCCGGTGCCAGCTTGGCAGCCCGGCGCAGGTGTTCGATGCCCAGGTCGTGCTCCCCACGCATGGACAGCGCGACCCCGAGGACATGGTGGGCCGCCCACCCGCGCGGGTCGGCAGCCACGGCCTTGCGGCCGTACAGGCCCGCCAGCGGGATCTGCCCCAGATCCAGCTGCAGTTCCGCCATCAGCGTCAGCAGGCGCGCATCATCGGGGCAGCGTGCCATGGCCGCGAAGACCGCGTCCTCCAGGTCGACCATCTTTTGCACGAAGGCCTCGCCCGATCGCGTGCGCATGTCCTGGCGCGACTGCGCGTGTCGCTCGGAGAGGCTTGCATGGAGCAGCGCGCAATCGTCCGCCGCGCTTGGCAAGGCCGGCAGGAGACCCAGGAGGGCGATCAGCGCGCTCAGCCGGAGCGCCCGGTGAGTCGGGTACGGTTTGGGTGTCTTCGGCCTGAGCGGCTGGCGGTTGGGCATGGCGGCGGTCACTCGAATGAGGGGTCAAGCGTGATCTCGCGCGCATCGCTCAACGCCGCATCATAACGGCGGAAGCGCCGCGCCAGCGCCTCGACGCGCGCGGGATCGGCCGGGTATGCAGCCAATGCCTGCCAAGCCGCATTGTAGCGACCGATGTCGAAACCGAGGCGGCTTGCCGCCTGCAGGGCGGCTGCTTGGGTGCTGCGGAAGCGTTCGAGATCGCCGACGGTGGCATCCGTGATGCGTCGCGCCCAGGCCACCAACACCGAGTCGGACAGGGCCGAGAGCTCGGCGGGGGCGCGTTGCAGGACTGCCTGCAGCGTCTCGAACGTGCCGTGGTCGGGTGTGTGGGTGTAGGGCCAGAGCGCCCGCAGGTGCATCGCCATGGCATAGGCGTCCGCGCTGCATTCGCTGCGGACTGCGTGATATTCGCCGTCCAGGGCCTCCCGTGTCGGCGGTACACCGCCGTGCTGGTGGGCCTCGAGGCAGTGATAGGCCTCGTGGTCGATGGCGAAATCCAGATGGTCCAGGTGATCGAGGTAACGCGCCGGATGCACGCGGGTCATCTCGGCCTCGCTGAAATTGAGCATATAGCGCGTCGCCTCGCGGTCGTCGCGCAGGACTGCCGCGGGGTTCAGGGTGATCACACACAGCGTCGTGCGTTGCACGCCAGGGCTGCGCGGGATACGAAAGGTGCTGGCCAAGACGATGCCCGCTGCAGCATGCGCTCCAGTCTCCGGAGCGAGAGCAGCAGGAGTTCCCCCCGCAGCGCGGGCGGTCGCTCATAGTCCAGGCAGGACGCATCGGGGCCCAACAGGAGCAGCAACGACATCATGTCCCCCGCCCACCGGGGTCCGCCCTCGAGATGGAGGAATTGGATCTCGGGAAAGGCGCCGTTGTACAAGTCGATCTTGTGGGCAATGCGCGCTCGGTCTGCGTCGCCGTCTACTAGCCCGGGCCGGCCGGCGGCAGGCTCAGCCCAGCGCGCCACCACTCACCCAGAAGTCATGGCCCTTGTCGAGAAACTCGTCCACCGGCACGTAGTGGGAGCCGTCGCAGGAAAAGGTCAGGCCCACAACTCCGTTGAAGATGTTGAGCGTACCGGTGCGCAGATAGAGCATCTCGTCCATGAAGCGCAGCTCGCGCAGCCCTTTCAGCACGGGGGCGACCTGCTCGGCCTTGACCAGGGCATCGATGGGGTAGGGGCGCAGGGGGTAGGCCAGGCAGATGTCGGGGTCGACCAGGGCCTGGATGTCGAGCAGCCGATAGCGATAGGGGTCGTCCATCACCCAGACCACGGCGCGGCTGGAGGAGAAGTGCAGCATGACGTGATAGACCCCGCGCTGGGTCATGAGCTCCTCCACCACGGACAGCACGGTGTCGATGTTGCGGTCCATCTCGCTCTCGGCGCGGGTCTGATGGAAGACGGTGCCGCGGATGGCCGGGTCGCCCTTGATCTGCCGCCAGTAGCGCGGTTCCTCGTAGAGCCGGCGGGTGATGGGTAGGTCCCTCAGGTCGAAGTCGGCGCCGACGAAGCCGAGCACCCGCCAGTCGGTGCCTCGCACGAGTTGTATGGCGGTGAGCGAGGGCCGTTGCGCGCGCAGGCTGATGTAGGCCTGGGAGAGCACGAAGCCGTCGGCCGGGACCACCTCGCGCATGTAGGGCCGCTGCGAGCGGTCGCGGCCATAGTCCTCGGGGTGTATGCCATCCTTGTCGACGTTGCTGCTGACCTGGATGGCGTCGGTGTTGAGGGCGTAGACGTACTTGCAGCCGGGGATCAGCTTGAAGGCCTCGGTGAGGGCGGCATCCAGCGCCGCCCGGTCGTGCCAGGCGTAGCTCGCCAGCTCGGCCGCCTTCTGCAGCGGGCCGATCAGCATCACCCGCAAGGCCTCGCGCTGCTGAGCGATGGCCTCCTGGAGGGTGCCCTCGGGCGGTTGCATAGAGTGTCTGGTTCAGTGATTGTGACGCCGTTCTATGCTACTGGATCGGCGTTAAGGGGGGTATCCCGCCGTCGAATCCGAGTCTGTTGCCGTGGGCGGCGTGGGTTGGATACGGCCCGCGAGGCATGGGGTATAGTTGCCATTTTGGAACCGAGTGATGTGCCATGAAGAAACCCAAGACCTACGAGGAATACGTCGACCTGGTGCACCAGGCCGTCTATGAAGTGGACGAGATGCGCGCCAGCATCGAGTACGAGCCCGAGTACATGGAGCGCTGGTCCGGCCTGCTGGACATGCTCGACGGCGTGTTGCGCAAGCTGTATGACGAGATGGTGGCCGATACCTACCAGTTCCCGACGGGACGCGACCTGCCCTACATGCAGGTCCTGAACCGGTATGGTCCGGATTTCCCGTTCAAACAGCTCCTGATCCGCATCAACGACACGCACAAAAACGGGCTGGATCGTGGTTAAGTGGCTGCTGGTCATCGGCCTCGTCTTGCTCGTCGTGCTGCTCATGAACAAGGCGAGCCGGCGGCGCGAGGTGCCACGGCAGCCGGTTGCTGAGGCCAAGGTCGAGGACATGGTGCGCTGTCACGTCTGCGGCGTGAATCTGCCCCGCTCGGAGGCCATCCTGAGCCGGGGCCGTTTCTATTGCGGCGAGGAACACCGCCGCCAGAATGGGGCCTGATGGCGACCCTCCCGCCCGCGGGGCTCGAATACCCCGACAGCTTCTGGCGGTCATTGCACCACCTCAACCGCTTTCGCGGTTTTCTTGCCCTGTTTTTCATCTTCGCCCCTTTCTACGGCCAGAACGCCCCGCTGGGCGTGGCCGACAGCCGGTGGGTGATGTTGGCGGGCCTGCTCTATGGGCTGCTCGCCCTCTGGTTCGGCCGCGTCCTCAAACGCCGCCGACCGTCATTCGACCGGCAGCTGATCGTCCACGTGCTGAGCGACGTCGTCTTCCTGACTGGGCTCATGTCCCTGGCCGGCGGCAACGCCAGCGGGGTGGGCCTGCTGCTCATCGTGCCCATGGCCGCGGCGGGCCTGCACCCCAGGCCGCTGCTGGCCATGCTGCTGGCCTCCCTGGGCACCGTCGCCGTGTTGACCGAGCAGACCCTGCAGACCCTCCTCTGGCAGGCCGGCAACGAGGGTTATCTGCGCGCGGGGCTGCTCGCCCTGGGGTTCTTCACGGTATCGGGTTTTTCCCATGTGCTGGCCAAGGGCACGCTGAGCTCGGCCCAGCTCGCCGGGGAGAAGGCGGCGCAGGCCGAGAGCCTGGCGCGCATCAACGACTGGGTGATCCAGGAGCTGCAGGACGGAATCCTGGTGGTGGACGCCGAAGGCCGCGTCCTGCAGTTCAACGGCCGTGCCGAGTCCTTGCTCGGTTGCCGGCTTGCCCCACAGGCGAGCCTGGCACATTGCGCGCCGGCCCTGGCCCAGCTCTGGCAGGATTGGCAGGCGAGCGGCCGCAATCCCGAGGCCCCGCTGGCCACCGGGAACACCTCGCAGCGCGTGCGCGCCCGCTTCACCCAGCTTCAGCCCGGCCGATCCTCCGGCGCCATGATCCTGCTTGAGGACCTGACCGAACTGGAACGCGAGGCCCAGAACATGAAGCTCGCTGCCCTGGGCCGGCTCACCGCCAACCTTGCGCACGAGATCCGCAACCCCCTGGCGGCCATCGAGCAGGCCGCCGCCCTGCTGGGGGAGGAGCCCTCGACGCCGACCATGGCGCGGCTCACCCGCATCATCGAGGACAATTCCAAGCGCCTCAACGGCCTGGTCGAGGACGTGCTCGCGCTCAACCGGCGCGACCGCCTGCATAAGGAGTCGGTCCGCCTGGAGGACTTTCTGCGCGATTTCAGCGCCGAGTTCGCCCAGGCCGAGAAGGTCCCGGCCGAAGTGATCCACCTCGAGGTCGAGGGACCGCTCAGGGTCCAGTTCGACCGTCTCCACCTGACGCAGATCCTCTGGAACCTGATCCGCAACGCCTGGCGCTTCTGCACGCGCACCCCAGGCAGTATCCGGATCAGTGCCCGGCGCGCCGGAAAGGGTGTGCAGATCGATGTCTTCAACGACGGCGAGCCCATCTCGGCCGAGATGCAGCAACGCCTGTTCGAACCCTTCTATACCACCGACACGCGTGGCACCGGCCTAGGCCTTTACATCGCGCGGGAACTGGCCGAGGCCAACGGCGGTAGTCTGGGCTATGTCGACCACCCCGGCGGCGCCCTGTTTCGGCTGACCTGTGTCGCGGAGACCGGGCAGCCCTACGGCGGGCGCGTTGGGGAGCCGGACACCCCCGGCGTCAACGGACGACCCATGGCATTGCGGGAGGCGATGCAGCCGTCATGACCCCACCCTGCATCCTCATCGTCGACGACGAACCGGACCTGCGCGAGGTGCTGGAGCTGGCACTGCTGCGCATGGGGCTTGCCACCGCCACGGCCGCGGATGTGGCCGGGGCCCGTGCACTGCTCGCGCAACGGCGCTTCGATCTGGTTTTGACCGACATGCGTCTGCCGGACGGCGACGGCCTGGAGGTAGTGCGCATGGTGGCACAAGGCAGCCCGGCCACGCCAGTTGCCGTCATCACCGCTTACGGCAGCACGGAGAATGCCATCACCGCCCTCAAGGCGGGCGCCTTCGACTATCTGATGAAACCGGTCAAGCTGGACGTCCTGCGCACCCTGGTGAAGACCGCCCTGAAGGTGCCGGACGCCCCCCAAGGCCGGCGGGGTGTGCCGCAGCTCATCGGCGAGTCGGCCCCCATGCAGCGAATCCGCGCCAAGATCGAGAAGCTCGCCCGCAGCCAGGCGCCGGTGTTCATCTCCGGCGAATCGGGCACCGGCAAGGAGGTCGCCGCCCGCCTCATCCACGCCCTGGGGCCGCGCGCCAACAAGCCCTTCGTCGCCGTCAACTGCGGCGCGATCCCGGAGAGTCTGATGGAGAGCGAATTCTTCGGCTACAAGAAGGGCGCTTTCACTGGCGCCGATGCGGATCGCGCCGGCTTCTTCCAGGCGGCCAGCGGCGGGACCCTTTTCCTCGACGAGGTGGCCGAGCTGCCCGTGCCCATGCAGGTCAAGCTGCTGCGCGCGCTGCAGGAGCGGCGCGTGCGCCGGGTCGGCGGTGTGGAGGAAGAGGCGGTGGACGTGCGCCTGATCAGCGCCTCCCATCAGGATCTCGGCCGCGCCGTCGAGGCGGGGCGTTTTCGCCACGACCTGTACTATCGGCTCAACGTGATCGAACTGAAGATGCCGGCCCTGCGCGAGCGCCAGGAGGACATCCCCCTGTTGGTCGAGCACATCGCCGGCCGCCTGGCAGCGGCCGGACAGCCCGCCCCGCAACTCACCCCCGCGGCGATGGCTGCACTCAAACGCTACGCCTTCCCCGGCAATGTGCGCGAACTGGAGAACATCCTGGAGCGCGCCTTCGCCTTGAGCGAGGATGGACCCATCGACGTCGCCGACCTCAACCTGACGCCGACGACGACCGAGGTGAGGCCCAGTGATGGACAGAGCGGCGTGCTGGACTTGCCCCTGCAGGACTACCTCGACCGGGTCGAGCGCGAGGCCATCCTGGCGGCCTTGGCGCGCACGGGCGGCAACAAGACCGCGGCGGCGCGGCTGCTGGGTGTGACCTTTCGCAGCCTGCGCTACCGGCTCGAGCGCCTGGGCTTGGATTGAACCTAACGGCCATGGCCGTTAGGTTGAAGCCGTCGGCCTTCAGGCCACCCCGTGCTTTTCCGCCACCATGCGGTCGAGGGTCAGCATGACCCCCTCGCTGCCCGCCTCCATCTGACTGAGCGCCTGATGGATGCGCGCCTGCACCTCGGCATCCTCCGCCCAATCTTGCTTGAGCAGGGCGAGCATGTCGTGGGCGGCCGCATGCACCCGATGGTGCGGCGCATCCAGCTCGCGGTAGGCGGCCGTGCCGGCAAAGCGGCGCCGCCCCTCGTCGTCGTACCAGCGACCGAGCCGGCAACCGTGGTTGTCCACCTCGATCGCCTTGACGTGTTCGGCGACCTCGCCGTTGGTCGATAGGGTCATGTAGGCGCGCTGTTTATAGACCACGTGGTCCACCTTGACGAGTGAGACGAAGCTCTTGTCCAGGGCGTGCTCGAGGCGGTCGACCGTGGCGCTGGCGGCGCGTGAGAATTGCGCGAACCGGCTGGTCATCTCGGCGACGCTGCGGCTTGCGCTCTGCGTGCGTTCGCGCATGGTGGCGGAGTCGGTCAACATGGTGGCGGCCTCGTTAAGCAGCCCCTCCATGACCTGACCGATGGACACCGAGGCTTCCTTGGTCTTTTCCGCCAGCTTACGCACCTCGTCCGCCACCACGGCGAAGCCCCGCCCCGCCTCGCCGGCACGGGCCGCCTCGATGGCGGCGTTGAGCGCGAGCAGGTTGGTCTGGTCGGCGATGGTGTTGATGAGGGCCACCGCCTGTTGGATCTCGTCGCCGCGCGCATTCAGTTCGGCGATGGCCTCGGCCGCGTGCTCCACCCGCGCGCGGATGTCGGCGAGCTCCTCGACCACCTGCTCGACCATCGCCTGGCTGGATTCCGCGTCTTGCCGGGTCTGACCGGCCTCCTGCGCGACCTCGCGCATGGCCTGGGTGATGGCGAGCAGATCGGCCTGGGTGGAGGCGAGGTTCTTGAGCAGGTTTTGCGCGTTGAGATCGTGCGCCTGGCTCATGAGCTCATTGCGCATCTGCAGCCGTATGTTTTCATCCATGGCCTTGAGCAGCACATTGTAGTTCTCCAGCCCTTTGCGGAAGCTCCCATGCAGCCCGACGGGCAGGGTGAGGCGATAGAATCGGCGGTCGAGGTGGGCGCGAAAGGCCGCCACCTGTTCGCGGTTGAAGGCCTCGAGCTGGTCGAGCATGTCGTTCATCGACCAAGCGAGCGGCTGCAACTCGGCGGGCATGGCCTGGATCCCGGTCAGGCGCTGGTTGAAGCGTCCTAGCGCTACGGCGTCGGTCAGCTCCCTCAACCGCAGCAGCCCTGCCTGCTGACGATGCGCTGCGGCAATGAGCAGCCAGCCAAAGCCGAGGCCGACGACCGAAAGGGCGAGCCACCACGGATTCGCGCCTGTCGTCAGCAGGGCAGCCCCGGCGACGGGCCACAGGGCCAGGTTGATCCATCCGGCGGGCAAGCGGGCGAGCAGGGGATGCATGGCGTCTTATAGGGTCAGCACGAAGCGGTGGTAATCGGTCTTGTGTCCGGCCAAGAGGTCGTTTAGGTAGGCGAGCGAGGCAGCGGGGGCGTCCTTGGGTCCGGCACGGCGCTCCACCTCGAGCATCTCGGCATAGATCGCCGCCATCCGCTGTACCGCCTCGCGCCGGGGGGCGCGGCGCACCGAGTAATAGCCCTCGTGCTTGCCATCTGGACTATAGCTGGGCGTGACATGGGCGAAGACCCAGTAGAAGCTGCCGTCCTTGGCCATGTTCTTCACGTAGGCGAAACACTCCTGCCCGGCGCTGATGGTGTCCCACAGCAGCCTGAAGACCCCGCGCGGCATGTCGGGGTGGCGGATGATGTTGTGCTGGGCGCCGAGGAGTTCCGCCTCCGTATAGCCGGAAAACTCGATGAAGATGCGGTTGCCGTAGGCGATGCGCCCCTTGAGGTCGGTCTTGGAGACGATGAAGTCGTCTTCGCGCATCAGGCGCTCGACTTGGGTAGGCTGGATGCGGTTCTTCATGGCCAGGTCAGGGGTTTGCCTGCCATGATGATCGGCTGTCAGGCGAAAAACTTTAGGCCCCTGCGCACGCTGCGGGGACTCAAGCCAGGGCGATGGCGAGATAGGTGGCGTAAAGCGCCCCGTTGACCGCCAGCATCCACACTCTGAGTTGCCCGCGCGCGAGCATCGAGCGTAGCCAGAGCGTCGCAGCCAAGGTGATGAGGATGCCGGCGAAGACCTCTTTCTGCGGCACCCAGGGGGTCAACAGGATGCCGATGGCCGGCAGCAGTGTGCCCTGGAACACCATCGCCCCGGTGATGTTGCCGAAGGCGAGGGTATCCTTGTGCCGGCGGATCCATAGGATGGAGTTGACCTTCTCCGGCAGCTCGGTGGCGATGGGGACGATCATGAGGCTCAGCAGCAGGGGCGATATCCCGAGCAGGTTCGACGCCGCTTCGATGCCGTGGATGAAGCCATGCGCGCCGGTGATGAGCAGGGTCAACCCCACGCCAAGCTGCAGCAGGATGGTGAACAGGTTCTCGGGCAGACCCACACGGGCCAACAGAATGGGCGCGTGCGCCTCAGTGGCATGGCCGTCCTTGACCAGCTTTTCGGAGGCCTTGAGCGTGAGCAGCACGTAAAAGAAATAGATCAGGACCATGACGAAGGCCAGGGTCACGCGCACGCCGGCCGTCTCGTGCGGCACGAACAGCGCCACACAGGCAAGGCCAAAGGCGACCAGGAAGAAGTCCAGGTCGCGCTTGAGTCCGCTCTTCTCGGGGGTGAGATGCCCGCGAGCGCCGCGCCGGCGCCACACCGCCAGGGTCATCAGGAACAAGGAGAGGGTGGAGAGCATCAGCGGCGCCCCGAGGATGGCCCCCACGCCGATCTGGTGGTTGACGTCCGAGTTGGCGGTGCCGGCGAAGATGGCCAGCAGGGGGACCAGGGTCTCGGGTAGCGCCGTGCCGACCGCCGCGAAGATCGACCCCGTGACCCCCTCGGAGATCTTCAACCGCTCGCCCAAGTGTTCCAGGGCGTTGACGAAGACCTCGGCGGCGACGAGGATCAGGAGCAGAAAAAAGAAAAGTTCGAGGATCAGCATGGTTGGCCCTTTCCAGGCGGCCGGCATTCTACCAGCCTGTCCGGGCGAAATGCGGCAAAATCCCGGCATGGAGGACCTCGACGAGTTCAATCTGCAGCAGAGGCTGGCGCAGTCCGCCGGCTTGAGCCTCGTGCTGTTCGCAAGCCCCACCTGCGGCGCCTGCCGCCGCGTGGAGCAGCTGCTGCCTTCGGCCGCTCCTCCCGGTGTGCGGCTCTACCGGGTCGATGTGCAACAGGCGCAGGCGCTGGCCCGAGCCTATGATGTATTTCACCTGCCAGCCCTGTTTTTGTTTCGCGATGGACACTACCACGCGCGGCTCGATTGCGAGGTCACCCCCGTGGCGCTCAAGGCGGCGATCGAACGCGCCCTGGCTGCGCCAGCGCAGGAAGAACCCTAGTGGGTGAGGGGTGTGGCGTGAGGCATGAGGGTTGGCAGTTGGATGCCGCAGGTTGGTTGCAGGGGGTGACCCACATCCCCTCGCCCAACTGCGACGCGCGCCCTGAGGGCGATGCGATCAGCCTGGTGGTGATCCACGCCATCAGCCTGCCGCCGGGCGAGTTTGGTGGACCGGGGGTGATCGATCTCTTCACCAACCGGCTCGACCCTGCGGCCCACCCGTACTACGAGACGATCAAGGACCTCAGGGTCTCCGCCCATTTCTTCATCCGCCGCGAGGGCGAGTTGATCCAGTTCGTCCCCTGCGCGGCGCGCGCCTGGCATGCCGGGGTGTCCCGCTGGCAGGGGCGCGAACGCTGCAACGACTTCTCCATCGGCATCGAGCTCGAGGGCACGGACGACCTGCCTTTCACCGACGCCCAGTATGCGGTGCTGAACGCCCTGCTTGCGCTGCTGCATGAGGCTTACCCCATCGCCGCGGTGGTGGGGCATGCCGACATCGCCCCCGGGCGCAAGACCGATCCGGGGCCCTGTTTTGACTGGGCGCGGCTTGCCAGCCGTTGAGGCTCAGGCGGCCTGTACGGCGATGTGGTCGCCAATGCGCACGACGCGGTTGGCGCCGTCGACATAGATCAGGCGTGGCGCGTAGGCGTTGAGCTCCACCTCGTTGTAGACCGCGTAGGAGGCGATGATCAGCACGTCGCCCACCGCCGCGCGGCGGGCAGCGGCACCGTTCACCGAGATCATGCCGCTCGCGCGCGGCGCGCGGATGGCGTAGGTGGAGAAGCGCTCGCCATTGTTGACGTTGTAGATGTCGATGCGCTCGTATTCGCGGATGTCGGCCGCCTCCAGCAGTGCCTCGTCGATGGCGCAGGAGCCCTCGTAATCGAGCTCCGAGGCGGTCACCCGCACCCGGTGCAGCTTGGATTTGAGCAGCGTGCGTTGCATGGCGCCTGGCGTGAAGATAAGTATTTCATTATAAACCAGGTTCGGACAATTCGACCTCGACGTTGTCGATGAGCCGGGTGGCGCCCAGGCGGGCGGCGGCCAGCACCAC
>JBKBRS010000058.1:2163-12027 GCA_046292095.1 Thiobacillaceae bacterium | reverse complement strand
GGTGAGATTGTCGAACATGGTTGGGGAGCGCTTCGTTGCGATAAACTGATCCGGTCCACAAGTCTAGCAAACATCCCTATCCCCCATGGCGCACGACTGGCTCTTCCTGATCTGTGCAGTCGCCTATCTCGGCCTCGCCGTGGCCCTCTGGCCGGGGCGTGGGATCTGTTGCAACAGTGCCGTTGCCGCCCGGGCCCTGCCCCTGCTGCCTTTCCTGCTTCACGTCCACCTCCTGTATCACGACGTCTTCGTCGGCCCCGGCATCGCCCTGGGTTTCGCCGTGTCCCTGTCCGCCGTGGCGGCGCTGACCGTCCTGGTGCACAGCCTGGCCGCCTGGCGCTACCCCCTGGCCGGGCTGCAGGCCCTGGTGATGGGCTTCGCCGGGGCGATGGTGGCGCTGCACGGCCTCATGCGCGACGCGAGCCCGGTGCCGCACAGCGACCTGCCGGCCTTCACCGCGCATCTGCTGATGGCGATGACCGCCTATAGCCTGTTCACCATCGCCGCCCTGCACGCCCTGCTCATGGCGGTGGTGGAAAAGCATCTGCACAAGCCGGTGCCGCCCCGCCTGGTCACTGCGCTGCCGCCGCTGCTCACCCTGGAGCGCCTGCTCTTCACCCTGATCGGTGTGGGTTTCGTCTTGCTCACCCTGACCCTCGCCTCCGGCATCGTCTTCTCCGAGGAGGTCTTCGGCCGGGCCCTGCCGTTCAATCACAAGACGGTCTTCGGCATCACCTCCTGGCTGGTCTTCGCTGGGCTCCTCATCGGCCGGCGCGTCTACGGCTGGCGCGGCCGCACGGCCATCACCTGGACCCTGGCCGGCTTCGTCTTCCTGCTGCTGGCCTATGTGGGGGTCAAATTCGTGCTGGAGGTCATCCTCGGGCGTGCTTGACACCCGCCAGCCGGCCGCCTGAGACTATCGCCGTCGGTCTGCCCCCCCACACCCCGCTTGGACGAAATCCCCTTAGGCGCGCTGCTCGCGGCGCTTGCCCTGCTGCTCATCCTGTCGGCATTCTTCTCCGGCTCCGAGACGAGCATGATGGCGGTCAATCGCTATCGACTCCGCCATCTGGCCCACATGGGCCTGCGCGGCGCGCGCCTGGCGGAATGGCTGCTGGCGCAGACCGACCGGTTGTTGTCGGTGATCCTGCTCGGTAACAACCTGGTCAATGCCGCGGCGGCGGCGCTGGTGACCGTGATCGCCTTTCGTCTCTTCGGCGAGAACGAGATGGTGCTGTCGCTGGCCACGGTCAGCGTCACCTTTCTGATCCTGGTCTTCTCCGAGGTGACCCCCAAGGTCCTGGGGGCCACCTACGCCGAGCGCATCGTGCCGGTGGTGAGCTACGTCCTGGCCGTGCTGCTGAAACTGGCCAGCCCGGTAATCTGGTTCATCAACCTGTTCGTGCGCGCCCAAATCCGCCTGCTGCGCCTGAAGTCGCCCAAGGAGCTGGCCGCCGAGCCAATGGGCGTAGAGGAGCTGCGCACCCTGCTGGCCGAGTCGGGTAACTTCCTGCCCAAGGCGCACCGGGGCATCCTGATGAACCTGTTCGAGCTGGAGAAGATCACGGTGGATGACGTGATGTGTCCGCGCGGCCACATCGAGGCGATCGACCTGGAACTCGACGAGGCGGAGATCCGCCAACAGATTCAGACCAGTCACCACGACAGGCTGCCCGTCTATGCCGGGGAACTCAACAACGTGCAGGGCATCATCGAGGTGCGCCGGGCGCTGGCGCGCCAGCTCGAGGAACCGCTTGACCAGGCGGTGCTTAGGGAGCTGTTGCGCGAGCCCTATTACATCCCTTCCGGCACCCCGCTGCTCACCCAACTGACCCATTTCCAGAACAACCGGCAGTCGCTGGGTCTGGTGGTGGACGAGTACGGCGAGCTCCTGGGGTTGATCACCCTGGAGGACATCCTAGAGGAGATCGTCGGCGAGTTCGCCGCGGTCACCCCGCTGCCGGTGAGCCGCTGGCAGCCGCAGCCGGACGGCAGCTACCTGGTCGAGGGACGGGCCAGCCTGCGCGAGCTCAACCGCAAGCTCAACCTTGCATTCCCGCTCGAAGGTCCCCGCACCCTGAACGGGCTCATCCTGGAACAACTGGAGGACATCCCCGAGGCAGGGGTGAGCCTCAAGATCGCCGGCATCCCGGTCGAGATCGTGCAGGTGCAGGACCGCATGGTGAAGACGGCGCGCATCCTGCCACCCCGGTCCTGAGGCGGACCCTCCCTGGGCTGGGGTCCGGGGTGTGACCCGGACCACAGACGTCTGGGGTATGATGGTTTACTAAAGCGTCGACGGTATCCAGCCGTTATAGAACGAGTCGCTAGCGGAGTCGATTGAGGGTGGTCGCGGTCAACGTCGGTGCCAATCTGACAGGTCTGTGCCGGGCCCTGGTCCAGCAGGGTTTGCTCAGCCCGGAGGAGGGCGAGAATCTCCAGAATCAGGCCAAGAACGCGCGCGAGAGCTTTCTCGGGCATCTGTTGCGCACGCGCCGCTTCCGCGCCGACCAGATCGCCGCCTTCGCCTCGGTCACCTTCGGCATCCCCTATCTGAATCTGGATGCGCTCGATCCCCATGCCCTGCCCAAGGGCGTGGTGGACGCCAAGATCGTCCAGAAGAACCGCATCCTGCCCATCGGTCAGCGCGGTAACAAGCTCTTCGTCGCCATCTCCGACCCAAGCAACATCCAGGCCCTCGACGACGTCAAGTTCCAGACCGGCCTCACGGTGGAGCCCATCGTCGTCGAGGACGACAAGCTGGGGCGGCTGCTCGACCAATACGGCGAGGCGCCGGAGGAGGACATCCTCAAGAGGATCGAGACGGAGGATCTCAACCTCGAGTTCAGCGACGAGGAGGCCCAGGCCTCACTCGACACGGCCGCGGCGGCCGACATCGATGACGCGCCGGTGGTGCGCTATCTGCAAAAGATCATGCTGGATGCGATCAACAGCGGCGCCTCCGACATCCACTTCGAGCCCTACGAGAAGCATTACCGCATCCGCTTCCGCATGGATGGCGTGCTCTACGAGGTGGCCTCGCCGCCCCTGGCGATCAAGGAGAAGCTCGCCTCGCGCATCAAGGTCATCTCCAAGCTGGACATCTCTGAGAAGCGCATCCCCCAGGACGGCCGCCTGAAACTCGTGGTCTCGCGCAACAAGTCGGTGGACTTCCGGGTCTCCACGCTCCCCACCCTGTATGGCGAGAAGATCGTCATGCGGATCCTCGACTCGACCACGGCGCTGCAGAAGAAGATCGACGAGCTGGGCTACGAGCCGGAGCAGTTGAAGGCCCTGCTGGCGGCGATCCAGCGCCCCTACGGCATGATCCTGGTCACCGGCCCGACCGGCAGCGGCAAGACGGTGTCGCTCTATTCCTGTCTGAACATCCTCAACAAGCCGGGCATCAACATCTCCACCGTCGAGGACCCGGTCGAGATCCAGTTGAACGGCATCAACCAGGTCAACATCAACGAAAAGGCGGGCCTGGACTTTGCCAGCGCGCTGCGCGCCTTCCTGCGCCAGGACCCGGACATCATCATGGTGGGCGAGATCCGCGACCTGGAGACGGCGGAGATCGCCATCAAGGCGGCGCAGACTGGTCACCTGGTGTTGTCCACCCTGCATACCAACGATGCCCCCTCGACCCTCACCCGCCTGCTCAACATGGGGGTGCCCAGCTACAACGTGGCCGCCTCGGTACTGCTGATTACTGCCCAGCGTCTGGCACGGCGGCTGTGCCCCAATTGCAAGCAGCCGGTAGACATCCCGCCCGAGGCGCTGCTCGATGCCGGCTTCCAGGAGGCCGACCTGGACGGCTCCTGGCAGGCCTATACCGCAGTCGGCTGCGAGGTCTGCAAGAACACCGGCTACAAGGGCCGCATCGGTATCTATCAGGTCATGCCGATCAGCGAGGAGATCAACCACATCATCCTCAAGGGCGGCTCCAACCTGGACATCGCCGCCCAGGCACGGCGCGAGGGCATCCTCGATCTGCGCCAGGCGGGGCTACTGAAGGTCAAGGCGGGGCTCACTTCGCTCGAGGAAGTGCTGTCGGTCACCAACGAATGAGGTTCTGAAACGCTATGGCAGTCGCGCGTACAGCCACCATGGTCAAAGAGACCCCCTTCCTCTGGGAGGGGGTGGACAAGACGGGCAAGAAGGTCAAGGGCGAGATGCTGGCCGGCGGCGAGGCGATGGTCCGCCAGATCCTGCGCCGGCAGGGCATCACGGTGCAGAAGGTGCGCAAGCAGAGCATGTTCGCCCGCACCAAAAGCATCACCGAGAAGGACGTGACCGTCTTCACGCGGCAGCTCGCCACCATGCTCAAGGCCGGCGTGCCGTTGCTGCAGGCCTTCGACATCGCCGCGCGCAGCCACGCCAACCCCTCGCTGCAGAAGCTCCTGGGCGAGATCAAAAGCGACGTCGAGGCCGGCACCAGCATGAGCCAGGCCTTCCGCAAGCATCCCAAATATTTCGACGGGCTTTACTGCAACCTGGTCTACGCCGGGGAGCAAGCCGGCATCCTCGACGGCGTGCTCGACCGCATCGCCACCTACAAGGAGAAGATGTTGGCGATCAAGGGCAAGATCAAATCGGCCCTGTTCTACCCGGCCATCGTCATCGTCATCGCCTTCATCATTACGGCCGGGATCATGCTATTCGTGATCCCCGCCTTCAAAGATCTCTATGGCCAATCCGGGGCCGACCTGCCGGCCCTGACCGCGCTGGTGCTGCACATCTCCGATCTCTTCGTCGCCTATTGGTATTTCATCTTCGGCGGGCTGATCGCGCTGGTGGTGGGCAGCATCCAGGCACTCAGGCGTTCGCCGAAGCTGCGAGCCATGGTGGACCGCTGGTCGCTGCAGGTGCCGGTGTTCGGGCCGCTCATCGAGAAGGCCACGGTGGCGCGCTGGTCGCGCACCTTCTCCTCCATGTTCGCCGCAGGCGTGCCCCTGGTGGAGGCGCTCGACTCGGTAGCCGGCGCCAGCGGCAACGCCGTCTTCGCCGAGGCCACACAAAAGATCCGCAGCGACGTGGCCACTGGCGCGAGCCTGGCCGCCTCGCTGCAGGCCGCGCGGGTGTTCCCCAACATGCTGATCCAGATGGTGGCCATCGGCGAAGAGTCGGGCTCGCTCGACACCATGCTCACCAAGGTGGCGGACTATTACGAGCGCGAGGTGGACGATGCAGTGGCGGCCCTGTCCAGCCTCATAGAGCCGCTCATCATGGTCGTGCTGGGCAGCATCATCGGCACCATCGTCATCGCCATGTATCTGCCCATCTTCAAGATGGGGAGCGTGGTGTGAGTCAGAGGACGGAAGACTGAGGACTGAAGACAGTCTTCTTGCGCCGGCGCCCCTGCGTCGGCGGGGGGTAAGCCTCTGAGGACTGAAGACTGAGGACAGAGGACTGTACTCCCAGCCCATGACACCAGCACTGTCCGCGCTGCCTACCGAGGCCTGGCTGGCAATCGCCATGCTGCTCGGGCTGATGGTGGGCAGTTTCCTCAATGTGGTGATCCACCGGCTGCCGCGTATGCTGGAGCGCGAGTGGCAGGCGCAATGCGAGGCCCTGGCCGGACGGGAGCCGGCACAGACCCCGGCCTACAACCTGTTGACGCCAGGCTCGGCCTGCCCGCATTGCGGGCACAAGATCCGCTGGTACGAGAACATCCCGCTTTTGAGCTTCGCCTGGCTCAGGGGGCGTTGTTCGGCCTGCAGGCAGCCGATCGGCTGGCGCTACCCTGTCGTCGAGGCGGTGAGCGCGGCTGCCGCCCTCTTGGCCGTCTGGCACTTCGGCGCCACGCCCCAGGCCGCCGCGGCCGTCGTGCTTTTGTGGGCGCTCGTCGCGCTGACCGTCATCGACCTCGACACGCACCTGTTGCCCGACCGCATCACCCAGCCGCTCGCCTGGGCCGGGTTGCTGGTGAACTGGCAGGGCCTCTTCGTCCCGCTCGAGGACGCCCTGATCGGTGCGGTGGCAGGCTATCTCGCCCTCTGGCTGGTTTATCACGCCTTCAAACTCGCCACCGGCAAGGAGGGTATGGGTTATGGCGACTTCAAGCTGCTGGCGGCCCTGGGGGCCTGGCTGGGTTGGCAGATGCTGCCCCTGGTGAGCCTGGCCGCCAGCCTGACCGGGGCCATCGTCGGCATCGCCCTGATCGCCCTGGCCGGGCACGACCGCGCCCGCCCCATCCCGTTCGGCCCCTGGCTCGCCCTGGGCGGTGTGATCGCGCTGCTCTGGGGTGAGGGGCTGCTGCGTCTCTATCTGGGCCCGTGAGTCGCCCATACTGCGTTGCGCTCACCGGCGGGCTGGCCGCAGGCAAGAGCGCCGTGGCCGAGGTCTTTGCCCGGCTGGGGGCGGCGGTGATCGACACCGACGCCATCGCCCGCGAGCTGACCGGCCCGCAGGGTGCGGCCCTGCCGGCGCTCAAGGCGGCCTTTGGGCCGGGCTGTCTCAACGCGGAGGGGGCTCTCGACCGCGCGGCGATGCGGGCCCGGGTGTTCCAAGACGCGCAGGCCCGGCGGCGGCTCGAGGCCATCCTGCACCCGATGATCCGCGAGCGGGTGCGCGAGCGGCTCGCTGCCGTGCAGGCCCCCTACGCCGTGGTGGTCGTCCCACTCCTGGCGGAGGCCTGGGCGGACTATCGCCCCCTGTTGGACCGTGTCCTGCTGGTGGACTGCGATGAGGCGGCCCAGGTCCGGCGGGTGATGGCGCGCGATGGCATCGACGCCGACCTGGCCCGGCGTATGCTGGCCGCCCAGGCGACACGCCAGCAACGGCTGGCCTTGGCTGACGACGTGATCGACAACCGCGGCGATCTGGCGGCGCTCGCGCGCCAGGTCGAGGCCTTGCACGACCGCTACCTGAAACTCGCCGCCGCGCGAGGCAATCCATTGCCACGCGCGGGGTGATCCTGCAGAATCGGGGCTTGACATCCCGAACCTGCCCCATATGCGCGTTGCTACACTCTCGCTAGCGATGTCGGACGCGCCCGATCAACTGTGCGCCATGCCCGTCCGTGCCGCGCGCAGCGGCGAGCATGGGGGGGCACGGCAGGCACCGGGCAAGCCAGCCTACGGCTGAGGGCGCTGGTGATCGTCTACGAATACCCCCTACACGAGCGCATCCGCACCTGGTTGCGTCTCGAGGACCTGTTCGACAAGGCCCTGTTCTTCATCCGCGCGAAGGATCCGCGCTCGCATCATGCTGCGCTGCTGGGGATCTTCGAGCTGGTCGACGTGACCGCGCGGGCAGAGATGAAGTCGGAGCTCATCCAGGAGCTAGAGCGCCAGCGCAGCACCCTGGAGGGCCTGCGCGACAACCCGGCCGTCGATGCCCAGCGCCTGAACGGGGCGCTTGCCCGCGTCAACCACGCGCTCACCGAGCTCTATGCGATGACCGGCAAGATCGGCCAGCACATCCGCGACAACGAGTGGCTGATGCTGATCAAGGGCCGGTCGGGCATCCCGGGCGGGGTCTGCAGCTTCGACCTGCCCAGTTACCATTACTGGCTCTACAGCGCGCAGGCACAGCACAGCGATGACCTTATGCAGTGGCTCGCCCCCTTCCTGCCGTTGAAGTCGGCCGTCGACGTCGTGCTGGACCTCCTGCGCAAGAGTGGCCAGACCAGCCATCACGAGGCGAACCAGGGGCAGTTCCAGCTCATGCTGGGCGGCCGCAGCGCCCACATGGTCCGGGTGAGCCTCAGCGATGCGGCGCGCTGCGCGCCCGAGGTGAGCGCCAACAAGTACGCCATCAACATCCGCTTCATCGTCCTCGACAAGGGACACAAGCCACGCACCTGCGAGGAGGACGTGCCGTTCGACCTGACCTTCTGCAACCTTTGACGGTTGTTGCGCTAGACTTCAGCGTCCGGTGTACCAGACCAAGACGGGCACAACTATGCAACGAATGATCCTTACAACCCTCGCCGTGCTGGGCCTCGCCGCCCAGGCGGACGAGGCCGTCATCCGCAAGACACTGGCCGAGCGCTATCCGGGCGTCACCGTTCAATCCGTGAGCCCGACGGCCATCCCCGGCCTGTGGGAGGTCTGGACCGGCAGCCAGCTGGTCTACACCGATGCCGCCGCCGAGTACCTCATCGTCGGCAGCCTGGTGGAGACGCGCAGCAAGACCAATATTAGCCAGCAGCGGATGAACACGCTGCGGGCGGTCCGCTTCGACAGCCTGCCGTTGGATCAGGCCTTCACCGTGGTCAAGGGCAAGGGCGAACGTCGGCTGGCTGTGTTCACCGACCCCGACTGCCCCTTCTGCCGCCGGCTGGAGAGAGAGCTCGACCGGATCGACAACCTGACCGTGCACGTCTTCCTCTATCCCCTGCCGGAGCTGCACCCGAATGCCCCCGAGATCGCCCGCAACGTCTGGTGCGCGGCGGACCGGGCGCAGAGCTGGAGGGCCTACATGCTGGAGGGTAAGGCGCCGGACAAGACCCAGGACTGCGAGGCGCCCATCCAACAGATCGCCGAGCTGGCCGCGCGGCTCGGGATCGGTGGCACCCCCGCCCTGATCTTCGGCGACGGGCGGCGGGTGGACGGCTTCATCCCCGCGCGCGAGATCGAGGCCCTGCTCAAGTCCGGGTCCTAACCCAGCCGGGCTAGCCGGCCTGGTTCAAGCGATACAGCTCCAGGGCGATGCCGGCGAACACCGCCGCACCGAACCAGTTGTTGTGCAGGAAGGCCTTGAAGCAACGCGTGCGGTCGCGTGTCCGGATGAGGGTATAGTGATAGGCGGCCACCCCTGCCGCCGCCGTCAGACCGGCGTAATAGACCCAACCCAGGTGCAGACGCCAGCCGACATAGGCGAGTAGGCCGAGGCTCGCCGCATAGCAGAGCATGACCGCCAGGACGTCGTGGCGGCCGAAGGTGATGGCCGAGGTTTTGATGCCGATCTTCAGGTCGTCCTCCCGATCCACCATGGCGTATTCGGTGTCGTAGGCGATGGCCCAGAAGGCGTTGGCGGCCAGCAGCCACCAGGCGATGGCCGGCACCGAGTGTAGATGCGCGGCATAGGCCATGGGGATGCCGAAGCCGAAGGCGATGCCCAGATAGGCCTGGGGGATGGCGAGGAAGCGCTTGGTGAACGGGTAACTGGCCGCGAGAAAGGCGGCGACCACGGCAAGTTGCACGAGGAGCCCGTTGCGCAGGGGTAGGATCAACAGCAGGGCGAGCAGGGCCAAGCCTGCCGCCAGCCACAGGGCCTCGCGCGGCTTGACCAGGCCGCTCGCCAAGGGCCGGTCGCGCGTGCGCTCGACGTGCGGGTCGAAATGGCGGTCGGCATAATCGTTGATGACACAGCCCGCCGAGCGCATGAGCACCACGCCCAGGGCGAAGACCCAGAGGACGACCCAGTCCGGCCGCCCGCCCGAGGACAGCCACAGCCCCCACAGGGTCGGCCAGGCTAGCAGCAGGATGCCGATCGGCTTGTCCAGCCGCATCAGCTTTTCATAGGCATTGAGGCGCTCGGTCAGGGTCATCGTGTTGAAACCAGGCGATGGTTGGTGTCATTCAGTTGCAGGACCTCGGGCAGGAAGACCTCGGTCACCAGGATAGGATAGCCGTCGCGGCAAAAGACGGAGCGCCGCGCCCACAGCCAGGACGGCCGCACGCTGAGGTGACGCACTGCACTGTGGTAGAGCGGATGGCGCCGGTCCAGACGCCGGTACTGGAGGGGGTGGCGCACGATGCGGGGATCGGCGAAGAGGGCCTCGCCCAGGGGCCGGTTGCCCAGCCGCGACAGGCTGCGCCAAGGGCCGGCAAGGCCGGCGCGGGGAATCACGCTGTGCGCGAAGACCAGGGGGTGCTCGTCACACAGCAGCATGACCTCGCGTATCAGGGCGCG
>JBKBRS010000058.1:0-2064 GCA_046292095.1 Thiobacillaceae bacterium | reverse complement strand
GGCGCGGGGAATCACGCTGTGCGCGAAGACCAGGGGGTGCTCGTCACACAGCAGCATGACCTCGCGTATCAGGGCGCGCTCCTTGGGGGCCAGCCGCAGCAGGGTGCATTCGTCGGCATGGGGGCGGTCAAGGACCTGGCGCAGGCGCCTGACCTGCAGGGCAGGGCAGCGGGATTTGAGTGCGGCGGTCAAGGAGCCGTTATCGGTCAACCAGGGGCGGTAGGGCTGTCGTCCGACCAGCGTGCTGTGCCAGTGTTTCATGATGGGTGGTGATGCCAAGACCGGGATTATGCCATCCCGGCGCCGGCTTCCATGGCGGCAGGGCTGTCGTGCGTCCGGCTGTACCAGCCCAAACTCCGGGTCATCAAAGAGAGGAAGGAGACGAGATGATGCAACGCGCGTTTGTATGGCTTTTTTCGCTGCTGCTCTCGGGTGCTGCTGCGGCCGCGCCCGACACCATTCTCTTCGCGGTCAACGAGGGGACCTCCAGTTCCACCGACGCCGTCTTCCGCACCGAAAAGTACGCCGACCTGGCCCGGTACCTGAGCACGCGGGTGGGCAAGAGCGTGAAGATGGAGACCTCGAACATCCTGAGCATCGTCATCCGCAATCTGGAGCGGCAGCGCTATGACGTGCTGCTGATCCGGCCGAGCCACATCTCGGCAAAGGCCATGCGCGACCACGGCTATCGTTTGCTGGTGGCGGCCAAGGGGGAGTCGAAGGTGCATTTCCTGGTGAAGAAGGACTCACCGCTCAAGACGCTGAAAGACGTCCATGGGCAGTTCGTGGTCATGCCGGAGAAGTCGGCCTACCCCACCAACCTGGCCAACGCCATCCTGCGCGACGCCGGCATAAAACCGGGACGGCTGCAGCTGATGGACCGGCAGGAGGCGGTGGGCTATGCCGTCAGGGAGGGCCTGGTCGACGTCGGTGTGGTGATCTCCTATTCCAAAGTGGCGAAGGAATGGGAAAAGGAGGGTGGCCGCTTCCTCCACACCCAGGACAAGCTGCCCTTCTGGTCGGTCATCGTCTCGCCCAAGGTGACCGAGGCCACGGCGGCCAAGCTCAAACAGGCGCTGCTCGACCTCGACAAGACGCCGGAGGGGCAGGAGATGCTGAAAAAGATCGGTGTACCCGGCTTCGTGGAAGGCAACCAGCAGGCCTACCTGGACATGCTGAAGTGGGTCGAGGGTAAATAACCACGGTTTTTCTGACACTGATTGGAGAGAACGATGCGGCTGCATCTTTTGGGTCAGCTTCGGCTGTTTGCGCTGGCGTTCATCGCGGTCTGCACACCCGCCTGGGGCGGGCAGTTGTTCTTCGCCGTGAACGAGGGCTCATCGAGTGCCCAGGACACCCTGTTCCGCAACCAGAAATACCAGAGGCTGATCGACAAGATCGGACAGGTCACGGGCAGGAAGGTGGTGTTCGAGACCTCGAACGTCCTGAGTGTGCTGGACCGGAACATCGCCCGCCAGCGCTATGACCTCGCCTTCGTCCGCCCCAGCACCATGACCGCGCGCGCCATCCGCGATCACGGCTACCGTCTGGAAGCGATGGGCAAGGGCGAGATCAAGGTGCACTTCATCGTGCCGCCCGATTCGCCACTGAAGGACATGCGCGATCTGCAGGGGCGGTTCATCCTGTTGCCGGACAAACAGTCTGCACCCACCCAGGTGGCCCTGGCCGTGATGCGCGACGCCGGGCTCGACGCGCACAAGGTGCGCGTGCAGATGCTGAGCCAGCAGGAGGCGGTGCTCTACTCCCTGGAAAACCGCCTGGCGGACGTGGGTGTCCTGGCCAATCCGAAGACCGTGCAGAGCTGGCAGCAGAAGGGTGGGCGTGTGCTCTACGTCAAGGACAAGCTCCCGTTTTGGGCGGTCATCGCCTCGCCCGCGGTCTCCGACGCGACGCTACAGGCCGTGCGCAAGATGCTCATCGAGCTCGAACAAAGCCCGGAGGGTCAGGAGATCCTGAAGGATATCGAGCTAACGGACATGCCACGGCAGCGTGCCACCCCTGTAGAATGAAACAACTGAACGGCTTGCTTGCCTACCAAAGTTA
>JBKBRS010000005.1:0-30393 GCA_046292095.1 Thiobacillaceae bacterium | reverse complement strand
CCGGGGGGGGGGCCGGGGGGCCGCGACATGGACCAGGCCCTCGCCCAGACGGATACGCAGCTGGAGCTGGCTGAGCGCCTCGGCGCCGAGATTACGCATGCGGATCTGGTGGGCGACCTCCTCGCCTGACGTGACCGCCCGACCCGGGGCGACGACCTCCAGCAGCTCCTCCGGCGAGGCCGTGACCAGGGTCTCCACCGTCTGGACCTGCTCGCCAACCAGGGCGCTCGACGCCGTCGAGCGGAACTGGATGCGCCCGGCCCCTTCCGGCGCGAAGGTCGCGCACACGGTGCGACGTGCCCCCGGCAGGAAGGGATCGAAGCGCCAGCTCAGGCGGCGCGCGTCGCTCACGTCCGCCCCGCCGGAGACGCAGCGCACCTTTGCCCCCTCGGGCATGGCCATGCTCAAGCGGGCCGGTGCCTCGGCGTAGTCGCCGGTGTTCTGCAGGGTGCAGCAGTGGGTGAGGATGTAGGGGAAGTTGCTGCAGGCCTTGGGCGCGACGACGCGCCAGCGGCGCTCCCCAGAGACGAAGCTGAAGGCATAGGCGTCGATCGGTTGTTTCCCGGCCCAGAGGACGTCGCGTAGCAGGTGCACCTGGCCCTTGCGGCGCGTGGACATCGCCGGCAACACCGTGCCGACGGGGATGCGCACCGCCTCGATCGGCGCGTTGGCGGCGGCGGCGCGGAAGTCCTCCATCTCGCCGGTGTAGCCGCTCAGGCGCAGCACCCGTTGCACGTCCTCGCGCAGGCGTTCGTCGAGCAGGGTGCGGCGCAGGTCCTCCGGCGTCTTGAGGGGATCGGCGAAGCGGGTGGCCGGATTGCCCAGGTGGGTGGCGCGGTGGCGCGGAGTTTGCGCCATGGCGTTGAGGGCCAGGGTCAGGCCGAAAAGCAGGATCGCGGCGAGGCGCAGCGAGCTGGAGGCGCGAATGTACATAGGGGGCACCGGGTGTTTGCGAGCGGGTCCCGGTAGTGTAGCGCGGCGCTCCGTCGCGCGCTGTCGTGCACTTCACACGGCGGCGGTGCGGCGGTTCATTCGCGCGGGCCGGTCGCCGGCCTGTCCGCATCCGGCAGCGGATAGGCATCGGCGACGTAGGCCGGGCCCTTCATCAGCCAGACGATGACGCAGGCGATGGAGACGGTCAGGACCAGCGTCCAGTGCAGAATGACGGCGCTGATGGCGTAGATGTCGACGAGCTTCAGTGTCGCGGCGACCGCCTGCGGGCTGCCCTCGATCGGCCAGAGACGTGCTGTGAGGGCGGCCAGGACCGGGAGCACGGTGCCCAGCATCAGGATGTGGGGCATGCGGCGCAGCAGGCGCCACTCGAGGCCGGGCGGATGGCGACGGCTGTTGGGCAGTTTGCGTAGCCAGTTCATGGCGGTCCTCCGGGGTCGGGGTTGGGACAGGGGGTGCGCCGGCGTATGAGGCGGGGGCGCAGGCGCAGAAACAGGCGGTAGGCAAACTCCATGAGGGCCGGCACGCCTGGACACCGAGCGAGCCAGACGAGCGGTGCGAGCCGGGGGTGGGCGGCCCACAGGCGGGCGAAGACGGGGCACCGGTGAGCACACGCCCATCGGCCTCCAAGACGTGGAAACGGCGCAGTGCCGCTGTGCGGTCCACGCCCGGCGGCAGGGCGGTATCGCGGCAGTGGGCGACGTCGAGCCAGTGCAGCGGCTCGTGCGCGATTTGGCGTCGGTACCAGGCTATCTCCCGGCTGCACAGCGGGCAGTCCCCGTCATAGAGGACCGTGAGCCCGCGCTCGGGCGGGTCAGGCGAGGTCGAGGGCATGGGCCTTGAGCAGATCGAGCGACACGGTGGTCAGGGCACGCGCATGGGTGGCGCGCAGTACCACCGGCGGGGCCACACCGGCACGATAGGCCTCCAGCCAGCGGGCGACGCACAAGCACCAGCGATCGCCCGGCTTGAGGCCGGGAAAGTCCCACTCCGGGCGCGGCGTGATCAGATCATTGCCGCGGCTGCGGCTGAACTGCAGGAAGGCGGCGGTGACCTCGGCGCACACGGTGTGTGCGCCGAGGTCGTTCTCGCCGGTCTCACAGGCGCCGCTGCGGGTGTAGCCGGTGCGGGGCCGCAGCGAGCAGGTCGCGAGCGGCTCGCCAAGGACGTTCAGGGCGTCTGCGTCCGTCACGGCCGCTCACCTCAGGCAGTGGCCGGCACGGCCTGCCCGCCGGAGAGAGCCACTGCCAGGATGGCGCCCGGCAGGGCGTCCGAGGCGCCCAGGTGCGGGGTCAGACGCACGCACACCTGCGGGTGGGCCTGCGCGAACTCGCCCACGGCCTCGGGAATGTCCTGGGCCACATGGGTGCCGGCCGCCAGGAAATAGGGGAAGACGACGATCTCGTCGGCCCCGGCGGCGGCGCAGCGGGCGAGCCCCTCGGGGATGGAGGGCTCGGCCAGCTCGAGAAAGGCCACCTCGACACCGGCGACCTCCGGCCCGCACAGCGTGCGCACCCGTTCGGCCAAGCGGCGGACCTCGTCGTTGGAGGTCTCGCGTCGGCTGCCGTGGGCAACGATGAGCAGATGGGTCGCGTGCATGGTCAGTTGATGCTGCCGGTGATGGGGCTGTCGGCGATGTCGTCGAAGATGCGCTTGAGCCCGCTGGAATTGAGGCTGCCGTGCATCTCGGTGGCGAGGTACTCCTGCCGGTTGGCCTCCGACTCGAAGTAGATCTTCATGGCGCTGCTGCCACTGCCCTCGATGACGTAGGGGGCATTGTCCAGATCGGTGACGTCGTTCAGGGTGATGGGGTCTTTGGTGACGGTGATCATACGCGTTCTCCTGGGTGGTGGTGGAGTCTGGCCCGCAAGGGCGGGGGACAGGGGGGTTGCAGATCGTCGGCCTCGGCCTCGATCAGGGACTTGAGATTGTGCGCCGTCCGGTCGGCGCCGTCCGCCAGCGCTTCACGGATCAGCCGCTCGAAGGGCAGCAAAAAGAGATCGAGGCGCGCGATGCGAAAGCGGAAACTGAGCAGGGTCCCGTCCGCCGGTATCGGCGTCAGGATGTAGTCGGCCTGGTAGGGGGCGGAAACCCCGTCGATCAGCATGCGCCGGTCTGGCTCAAGGCGGGTGGCGCGGGAGGTGGTGTCGGTGCGCCGCCCCTGATCGACACGCACCTGCCGCGCCAGGGCCCCCTCCCGCCAGGGGCCGGCGGTGAGCGGGGTGAGCGACACCACCTCAGGCGACCAGCGCGGGTAGTTGCGATAAAAGTCCACGGCAATGAAGCGGTAGACCTCCGGCGCAGGCCGGGCGATGGTAATCGCTGCGCGTCCCTCGATCATGTGGCGCCCTGCCTACGGCCGTGGGTGGGATAAATCAGTGCGTCGGTGTCGAAGCCGGCGCGTCGGGCCTTGTCGATAAGCTCCAGCAACATGGCCTCTGGCAGCTGCGGCGTGCGAGCCAGGATCCACAGGTACTCCCGCGACGGGCCGGAGACCAGGGCCCACTGATAGTTCGGGTCGAGGGCGAAGACGTGGTAGCCGCCGTAGAACGGGCCGAAGAAGCTGACCTTGAGGCTGGCCACATCAGGTGTATCGAGGAAGTAGGCGCGGCCGCGCGCCTCCCGCCAGACCCCCTTTTGCGTATCCCAGCCGCGGTTCAGCACGTCGATGCCGCCGTCGCTGCGGCCGCTGTACGTGGCGCTAATGTCGCTCAAACCCCGCTCGAAGGGGTGGTCCAGCCGTGCGATCTCGTACCAGGTGCCGAGATAACGCTCCAGCTCGAAACCGCGCACCGGCTCAAGACCCTGCGGCACACCGGTGCAGCCGGTGAGCAGAAGGGTGATGAGGACGATGAGCCAACGCATCAGCGCACCAGGGGACGGATGGCGGTGAAGCCACCGTCCAGCGACCAGACCTGACCGGTGACCCGCGCAGCGGCCGGTGAAAGCAGCCAGGCCATCAGCTCGGCCAGCTCCTCCGGGGCGACTATGCCCGGCAGGGGATATTGCCGCGCCACCGCCTCGCGGGCGGTGGGGCTGGCGATGAGGCCCGCGGCGGCCGGGGTGTCCATCAGCCCCGGGGCGACGGCATTGACGCGTATGCCGGCGCTGGCGTAGGTGGCGGCCGCCGCGCGGGTGAGCCCTTCCAGCCCGGCCTTGGCGGCGGCGACTGCCTCGTGGTTGGGCGTGCCTATGCGGGCGACGGCACTGGAGACGAGCACCGCCGCGCCGGGGCGCTTCGCCTCGCGCAGGGCAGCGACCCAGGCCGCCAGGGTGTGAAAGGCGGAATCGAGGTTGGCGCGCAGGCAGGCCTGGTACTGCTCAGGGCTGGTGCGGTGCAGCGGGACGACCAGGACGGTGCCCACGCAATGCGCCAGGGCGTCGGGCGGCTGGCCGTAGTGCGCCTGGCATTGCTGCAGGATGCTCGCGGCGCCCTCGGGCGTGCTCACGTCACCCACCAGTAGGGGGTGCGCGCTGCCCGGATAGGCGTCGCGCAGGCGCGCCCCGTCGCGGCCGGCCAGGGCGAGCCACCAGCCGTCCTGCTGCAGACGCGCGGCCAGTGCCCGCCCCAGGCCGCCGGTCGCGCCAGTGATCAAGGCATAACGGTCTTCGCTCATCATGCACCTCCAGCCAGGAGTGGATTGCCGCGCCAGCCGGGCTTGGCGAGGAGCATCTGCACGGTGCCCAGGTCGCGCTCGCGGAAGCCACCCTCGCAATAGGCGTAATAGAACAGCCACTTGCGGATGAAGCGCGCATCGAAGCCGAGGGCGCGCACGGCCTCCAGCTCAGCGAGGAAGTTGCGCCGCCAGTGCGCCAGGGTCTCGGCATAGTGCGGGCCGATGTCCTCCACGTGCACCGTGCGCAGGTCGCTGGCGCACGTCATGCTGGCGGTCAGCGCGGTCACGCTGGGCAGGAAACCGCCGGGGAAGATGTGTTTCTGGATGAAATCCACGGCCTTCAGGGCCTGGGCGTAACGCTGGTCGGCGATGGTGATGGCCTGCAGCAGCATGGCCCCGTCCGGCTTGAGCAGCCGGCCGCACTGGCGGAAATAGGTGTCCAGGTGCTCGGCTCCCACCGCCTCGATCATCTCGATGGACACCAGCTTGTCGTACTGGCCCTCGATGTCGCGGTAGTCGGCGAGCAGCACCTCGACACGGTCGGCGAGCCCCGCCGCGGCCACACGCTGCCGGGTGAGCTCGTACTGCTGCCGGGAGATCGTCGCGGTGGTCACGCGGCAGCCGTGCATACCTGCGGCGTGCAGGGCGAAACCGCCCCAGCCAGCGCCGATCTCCAGGACGTGGTCGGTGGGCTTGAGATCGAGCTTGCGACAGATACGCGCCAGCTTGGCCTGCTGCGCCTCGGCCAGGGTCATGCCATCGCGCTCGAACACGGCGCAGGAGTACAGCATCGACGGATCCAGCCAGAGCCGGTAGAAGTCGTTGCCCAGGTCGTAGTGGGCGGCGATGTTGCGGCGGCTGCCGGCGCGGGTGTTGCGGTTGAGCCGGTGCAACAGCGCCCGCAGCGGTGCCGACAGCCGCGCCAGCCCCTGCTCCATGCCGTCTAGCACGGGCCGGTTGCGCAGCATGAGGCGCACGAGTCCGACCAGGTCATCGCAACTCCAGTGTCCGTCCATGTAGGCCTCGCCGGCACCGACGCTGCCGCCGAAGGCGACGGCCGGCCAGAAGGCGGGGTCGTGCACACGCAGGCTCACCTCGGGCTGGCCGCGGCCGAAGCAGTGACGACCGTCTTCCATTTCGAGGCAGAGCCGGCCCTCAGCGAGGGCCTGCAGGCGGGCGAGCACACTCAAGCGGGCGATTCCTACGAGTGGCCCCGGGGGCGTCCTCACGCGCGGCTCCAGACGCGCCGGGGCGGGGGCGGATCGGGTCAGGGCGGTGTCGTTCATGCCGAATGCTCCATGGGGGTCGTGCGGTGTTTGGGATGGTCGTGCACGGGCACGCCCTTGAGCCACAGCCGCAGGGCCTGCCAGTGGATACCGAAGAAGACCTGGCCGGTCATGAAGGGATAGCGCCACAGCGCGCGGGCGAGATTGACGCCGTCGAGCGGCCGGCGCGCGAGGTTGAGGGTGGCGTCGAAGAGCTTGCGCTCCCCCGCCCAGTCCTCCAGGTGTAGTAGCAGCCGCTCGCCCGGCAGGGTCAAGCGCCAGACGTATTCCAGCTCCATGGGCAGAAAGGGCGAGACGTGCAGGGCCTTGGGCGTGCGGAAGCGCGGCTTGTCCGCGCTGCCCTGGTTGGCCGTGAGGGGCAGCACGTAGACGTGGCGCTCCTGCCAGGGGGTGTTGGTCACCTCGGCGACGATGGCCTCCAGGGTCTCGCCGTCACGCCCATAGCAGTAATACAGACTGATGGGGTTGAAGACATAGCCGAAGTAACGCGGGTGGGTGAGCAGCCGGATCGGCCCCGCCGGGCGGCCACCCGTGTGCGCCTGCACCACCCGACGCACGGCCTCATCCAGGGGTAGGCTTGGGTCGCCCAGGTAGTCATCGCGCCAGAAGCTGGCCAGATTTGACCGCCCGACGGACCAGAACCAGCGCCCGGCGAAGACCTGGTCAAGCTCGGCGAGGTCCAGCCACAGCAGGCAAAGCCGATAGCGGAAGGCGTGCGGGCGCGGGGTGTGACGGCGGTGCCGCACCCAGCCCTCGTAGATCGCACTATGCATGGGCGGCCCCCACCGGTCGGGCCGGCGCTTCGTGGTGCCGCAGGTCCTGACGGAAGTGGCGCACCGCATCGAGCGCGCTCACCACGCCGTCTTCGTGGAAACCATAGCGCCACCAGGCCCCGCAGTAGTAGGTCCGGCGCGTGCCGTCGATCTCGCGGTGGCGTGCCTGCGCGGCCACCCCCTCGGGGGTGAACAAGGGATGCCGGTAGGTCATCTGCGCGAGGATCTTGTCCGGGGCGATTCGCTCGGTGGCGTTGAGCGTCACGCAGAAGGTCTGCGGCGCGTCGAGGGATTGCAGGCGGTTCATGTTGTAGGTCAGACAGACCCGCCCGCCCGGTCCCTGCGGCATGAGGTAGTTCCAGGCCGCCCAGGCGAGACGCCGCTTGGGCAGCAGCCGCGTGTCGGTGTGCAGCACCGCCTCATTGGCCTGGTAGGGGATGGCGCCGAGGACCTCGCGCTCTCCCGGCGTCGGGTCGGCGAGCAGGCCCAAAGCCTCGTCGCTGTGGCAGGCGAGGAAGACGGCATCGAAGCGGGCGCTGCCTTGATCGGTGTCCAGATACACGCCCGTGCCGTCGCGGCGGATCCGCCGTACGGGGGTGCGCAGACGGATGCGGTCACGGAACGGCGCGGTGAGTCGCTCGACATAGGCCCGCGAGCCGCCGCGGATCACCCGCCACTGCGGCCGGTCGTTGAGCGAGAGCAGCCCGTGGTTCATGAAGAAGCGCACGAAGAAGCGCGCCGGGAAGGCGAGCATGCGCGCCGGGTCGGTGGACCAGATAGCCGCCCCCATGGGCAGGATGTAGTAATCGCGGAACATCGGCCCATGACCCTGCGCTGCGAGGTAGTCACCGAGAGGGATCTCGCCGCCATCGCTGCGCAGTAGCGCGGGTGCCTCGCGGTTGAAGCGCAGGATGTCGTTGAGCATGCGCCAGAAGGCCGGCTTGACCAGGTTCTCACGCTGGGCGAACAGGCTGTTGAGCGAGGTGCCGTTGTACTCCAGGCCACTCAGCGCACAGGAGACGGAAAAGCTCATGTCGCTCGCCTGCGTCTCGACCCCGAGGTCGTTGAGCAGCTGGGTGAAGTGCGGATAGGTGCGGTGGTTGAAGACGATGAAGCCGCTGTCCACCGCATAGCGCCGGCCGCCCAGCAGGACGTCGTGGGTATGGACGTGGCCGCCCACGTGATCCCCGGCCTCGAAGACGGTGACGTCGTGCTCGGGGTGCAACTGGTGGGCGACGGTGAGCCCGCTCACCCCACTGCCGACGATCGCGATCTTCACAGCGCCGCCTCCCACTGTTGCGGCACGCGGCGCAGCTTGGTCACGTCGTAGCCCCAGGCGGCGATGCGCTGGACGATGGCCGCGTACTGCGCCGGCGGGATCTCCGGGGTACGCGCCATGACCCAGACGTAGTCCCGTTTCTGCCGGGCGATCACGGTCAGTCCATAATCCTCGCTGAGATAGGCGATGCGGAAGTCGGCCCTGATCGGCCAGATGAATTGCATGCCCCAGACGGCATTGCTGGCCGTGTCCAATACGAAACCCGTCGGCGTCATGCGCCGTGCCGGGCCGTCGGGACCGCCCTCGCGGAAGGTGAAGGTGGTCGCCACCGTGCCGTCAGGGTTCAGGCGGTAGGATTCGACCGCGTTCCAGGCGTTGCGCTCGGGCCAGGTCGGGATGTGGGCGATGACGTACCAGTCGCCCATGAAACGCTCGAGGTCGACCCGCGGCACCACGTCCAGGGGCGGCAGCGGTGCGGTCTGACAACCGGCGAGCAGCCCCGCACAGGCGAGCGTCAGGAGCCGTCGCATCATCGCGTGACCTCCTGCGTGGCGCCGTGTTGCATTGGGCGCGGCGGCCGGGGGATGAAGGCGCTGGTGCGGGCGATGTAGTCGCGGTAGGCCGGTCGGCGCTCGCTGATGTCACGCTCCAAAAGGGCCACCCCAGACACCTTGAGCAGCAAGAAGGTCATCAGGAGCGGCGAGGCGAGCGCCCACCAGGCCCCGCCAGCGACGGCGATCAAGCCAAACCCCCACCACACACAGGCCTCGCCGAAGTAGTTGGGATGGCGGCTGTAGCGCCACAGGCCGCGATCCATGACCCGCCCGCGGTTGGCCGGGTCGCGTTTGAACCGGGCGAGCTGCGCGTCGGCCACGGTCTCGAAGGTGAGGCCGGCGAGCATGAGGCCGGCACCGACGAGATCGAGGGCGTTGAGTTGTGCCGGGACGGTGACCGCAACGAACAGGGGCAGCGAGATCAGCCAGGCAAGGACCGCCTGGAGACCGAAGACGAGAAAGAGGCTCTTCCAGGCGAAGCCGGGCGAGTTGCGCGCGCGGATGGTCTGGTAGCGACGGTCCTCCGGCTTGCCCCAGTTGCGCACGGTCAGGTGTGTGGCGAGCCGTACGGCCCACAGCGCCACCAGCGCAAGGAGCAGGGCCGCGCGCGGGCGGGGCTCGGGCGTGAACGCCAGATAGCTCAGGGTCGCGGCGAGGAAGAACAGCGACCAGAGGCTGTCGACCAGGTTCACGTTGCGCAAGCGCAGGCTCGTCAGCCAGCCGGTCAAGCCCAGGGCCAGGGTGGTCAACAGGCCGACCAGGTAGGTCTCCCACGCCATCATGCCGACACCCCCCGCTCGATCCGCCGCGCCAGGGTGAGCAGCAGCGGGAAGGCGACGGCCCAACCCAGGGCCAGCGCCCACAGGGCGACGCCCTCCAGCCGGATGACCCCGAGCGCCTCGCCACCGGCGTAGGCCAGAGGCCCCGCGACCGCCCCGGCCAGGGCCGCCAGGACCGGACGCGGCCTGAACCAGGCGAGCGACACGTTGAGCGTGGTGGCAAACAAGGGCCAGAGGGCCAGCATCCACAGCGGCACCCAGGACGGGTCGCCGGCATAGCGGACGAGCCCGGCGAAGAGTAATGCGTGCTCGAAGACAAACCCCAGGCCCGCTGCGACGAGCAGCAGCCGGAGTTCCGCCAGACGCCGCCGCGTCAGGGCGAGATGCAACCCCACAGCGGCCAGGACGGCGAGAGGGCCCAGCCAGGTGAATCCCTGCGCCGCACCCAGGACGGTGGCGAGCCAGGCCGCCTGGAAGGCCCCCAGGTTGACCCACCAGCGCCGGGCCGGGATAGCCGGGAGAGGATGCGACGCGCTCAGCATCATTGCGGCCGCTCGAACAGATAGTGGCTGACCCACCACTGCTGCCCGCGCTCGAAGCCGAACAGCTCAGCACAGGCCATGAAGAAGATGCGCCAGCGCTGCCACCACAGTTCGGCCTGCGCCGCCCCGTAGGTGCGCGCGAGGATGGACATGACCTCGGCCCGGCGCGCGTCCATGTTGGCCAGCCAGGCGTTGAGCGTGCGTTCATAGTGGCGCCCGTCCCAGCGCCAGCGGCGCAGCAGGCGCAGGTCTTCCTGGAAACGCAAGGGCAGGTCGTCGCTGGGCATGAGGCCGCCGCTGAAGAAGTAGCGGCCCATCCAGTCGGTCGGCCCCTCGTCCTCGAAGAAGTATGGGGTGGAGCGGTGGCAGAAGACGTGCATCAGGAAGCGCCCGCCCGGTCGCAGCCAGTCATGCACGCGCTTGAAGAGCGCCCGCCAGTTGCGCATGTGCTCGAACATCTCCACCGAGACGATGCGGTCATAGCGCGACTCGGTGGCGAAGTCGTTCATGTCGGCGGTGAGCACCTGCACGTTGGCGAACCCCAGCCGCTGCGCCCGGGCCTCGATGTAACGCCGCTGGGCATGGGCGTTGGACACCGCCGTGATGCGCGCACGCGCACAGCGCTGCGCCATCCACAGGGTCAGACTACCCCAGCCACAGCCCAGCTCCAGGATGTCCTGTCCGTCCGCCAGGCCGGCATGCTGGCAGGTCAGCTCCAGCGCCGCTGCCTCGGCCTCGGCCAGCGCCTGGTCCTCACGGCTGAGGTCCCAGTGGCAGCAGCTGTATTTGCGATGCGGCCCCAGGACGGTCTCGAAGAAGGCTGCCGGCAGTTCATAGTGCTGGGCATTGGCGAGTTCAGGTACGAGCGCGATGGGACTCGCATCCATCTGCAGGATCAGCGCCTCCTGCGCCGCCGCGGTGGCCTCACAGTCGGCCGCCGCGATCTCCGCGAGCCGCCGCATGAGCAGCTGGCGTATGCCCTGGCGCACCACGCCGTCTGGCACCAGGCCCTGTTCCACCCAATCGATGGCGATGCGGGCTGCTGTGCTCATGTCTTCACCCTGATGATAATCATGACGGTCAGAGGCGTGACTCCGCGTGCTGCGTGGCCCATTCGATAATGAAATGCTCATAGCCACGCCGGGGTATCCCCGCGAGCGGGCCGCATGCATGAGTCGGCTCTAGCCGGGTCAGCCGATGTTCGGCTGTCGGCATTAGCCCCGAGGTGTTCCCTTCCCGGTGGTGGCTGTCGGTCGTCTGCATGGGGTCTCTCCTGAATGGTTCAGGTATTGCGTTTGAGGGTCTTGCGGGCGTCGAGCATCTTGCGCATCTCCTCGATCAGACGCCGGTCGTCGGGGGAGACGCTCGAACCAAAGCTCAAAACCTGCTCGCCCTTGGCGTCGATGAGGTATTTGTGGAAGTTCCAGCGCGGCTGCTCGCCCGTGCGGCGATGCAGCTCCGCGAACAAAGCGTTGCGCTGCGGGCCGATAACGCTGGACTTCTCGAACATGGGGAACTGCACGCCATAGGTCAGACGGCAGAACTCGGCGATCTTCTGATTGCTGCCCGGTTCCTGGTTGCCGAAGTCGTTGGAGGGGAAGCCCAGCACCACCAGGCCCTGATCCTTGTAGCGCCGGTAGAGGGCCTCGAGGCCGCCGTATTGATCGGTGAAAGCGCAATAACTGGCGGTGTTGACCACCAGAAGGACCTTGCCCTGGTACTGGCAGAGGTCTTGCGGCGCCCCGGTCTGCAGGCTGTTGAAGCGGTGGCGCAGCAGCTCCGGGCACTCGCCCGCCTGGGCACGCGAGCCGGCGAAGGCGGCCAGGATCAGCACCAGGCTCAAGACGAAGAGGGTGGGATACCAGAGGGTGACGGCACGGTCGGTCGGGCTTGGACGGTTCATGTCATTGTCCTGGACAAAAGTTGTGATGACTGTAAGATAGGGGTGCATGTCCAGGTTGTCAACAATTTTGTCCATGACAGATTTCTAACATGAACACCCCCACCCAACCCCTGTCGATCAGCGCCGTCGAGCGCGAGACTGGCCTGTCCAAGGACGTCCTGCGCAAATGGGAGGTGCGCTACGGCTTTCCGCAGCCGCTGCGCGACGGGCTTGGCGAACGCATCTACCCGCCCGAGCAGGTGGAGCGGCTGCGCCTGATCAAACGGCTGATGGACACGGGTCTGCGGCCGTCCAGGATCGTCGGCAAGGACGCCGCCACCCTGCTCAGCCTAGCCGCCACACGTCATGTCGCTGCGCCGCAGACCCAGGGCGAAGCGCTGGAGTCGCGCGCCGTGGAGCTGCTGCGCCGACACGACCCCGAGGGGTTGCGCCAGACCCTCTACCGCATGCTCCTGCGCCAAGGGCTTGGCCGTTTTGTCCAGGACACGATCAGCCCCCTCAACCATGCCGTGGGCGAGGCCTGGGCGCGCGGCGAGCTGGAGGTCTACGAGGAACATCTCTACACCGAGGCGGTGCAATGGGTGTTGCGCAACGCGCTGGCCGCCCTCACCGACCGCCAGGGGCGGCCGCGCGTGCTGCTCACCACCCTGCCCGAGGAACCGCACGGACTGGGCATCCTCATGGTCGCTGCCCTCTTCGCCCTTGAGGGTGCCTATTGCGTCACCCTGGGGCCTCAGACCCCGGTCGCCGAGATCGCCAATGCCGTCAAGGCGCAGGCCATGGACATCGTGGTGCTTTCCTTCAGCATCATCTACCCGCCCCGGCGCATCCCGCCGGCGCTAGAAGAGCTGCGGCAGCGTCTGGCGCCGGCGGTCGAGGTCTGGGCCGGCGGCGCCGGCACCACACGACTGCACCGCGCCCCCACGGCTACCCGCCTACTGCCGACCCTGGAGGACGCCCTGGCGGCGTTGAGGGAGTGGCGCAGCGACCACGCCGGCCTGCTATCCTGCGGGGCTCAAGCCGAAGCATCAGCCCAGCCATGAAACTCGTCGACTCCCTGCACGCCCTTGAGCCGCGTTTCATCGCCCTGCGGCGCGACATCCACGCCCACCCCGAGCTCGCCTTCGAGGAGCGGCGCACCGCCGAGCTGGTGACCCGCACGCTGCAGGCGGCGGGCATCGAGGTGCACACCGGGCTGGCCCACACGGGGGTGGTCGGTGTGCTCAGAAACGGCATGAGCCCCCGCGCCATCGGCCTGCGCGCGGACATGGATGCCCTGCCCATCCAGGAGCAGAACCGCTTCCCCCACCACTCCCGCCACCCCGGCCGCATGCACGCCTGCGGCCACGACGGGCACACCGCCATGCTGCTCGCCGCCGCCGAACACCTGGCCAGCACGCGCAACTTCGACGGGACTGTCTATTTCATCTTCCAGCCGGCCGAGGAGACCGTGGGCGGAGCGCGGGTGATGATCGAGGAGGGCCTCTTTGAGCGCTTCCCCATGCAGGCCGTCTATGGCATGCACAACTGGCCGGGTCTGCCTGCGGGCCAGTTCGCCGTGCACAGCGGCCCGGTGATGGCCTGCTCCGACCAGTTCGACATCGTCATCCGCGGTCATGGGGCCCACGCCGCCTTCCCGCACCAGGGGCGCGACCCCGTGCTCGCCGCGGCGGCGCTCGCCCAGGCCCTGCAGGGTGTGGTCAGCCGCAACCTCGACCCGCTCGACGCCGCGGTGCTGTCCATCACGCGGCTTTCCGCCGATGGCGGGGCCTACAACGTGATCCCCGAGCAGGCCGAGCTGCGCGGCACGGTGCGGGCCTTCCGACCGGAGGTGCAGGACCAGGTCGAGGCGGCGATGGAACGCATCTGTGCCGGCATCGGCGCCGCGCATGGGGTGCAGGTGAGCCTCGACTACCAGCGCGGCTACCCGCCCACGGTGAACGACGCGCGCGAGGCGGCCCGCTGCCGCGCCGTGCTTGAGGAGTTGGTCGGCCCGGAGAACGTGCGCACCGACCTCAGACCCTCCATGGGGGCGGAGGATTTCGCCTACCTGCTGCGCGAGCGCCCCGGCTGTTACGTCTGGATCGGCAACGGCTCGGGCGAGGGCGGCTGCATGCTGCACAACCCGCACTACGACTTCAACGACGCCATCCTGACCCTCGGCGCCAGCTACTGGGTACGGCTGACAGAGCATCTGCTGGGCCCCGTGCAGGCTGCTGTCGAGACCGACGCGACGGGCTGAAGCCCGTCAGCGCCGGTCGCTCGCGCGCTCCAGGAAGTAACTCACCCGCGCCCGGGGATTGAGGTAGTCGAGCACCTCGGGGCTCAGCTCCGCCGGCCGCAGCGTGCGCACGATGGCCAGCTCCGGGGCCTCGTCCAGGTCGAAGAACACCGCCTCCTCCTTGGGAATGGCGGGGTCGTAGAGCAGGATGGTCGGCTGCAGCAGCCGGTCGGGCTTCACACTCACCACCATGCCGAGGGCGTCGTTGTTGAGCTGGACGAGGCTGCCGGGCGGATACACCCCCAGGCAGTGGATGAAGCGCTTGAGCAAGACCGGGTCGAACTGCGCCTTCTGGTGCTTGAACATGTACGCCAGGGCCTCGGCAGGGGTGAGCGAGTCGGCCGGATTCACCCGGTTGCAGTGGTTGTCGTAGGCGTTGACGATGGCGGCGATGCGCGCCAGCCGCCCGATGCGCTCGCCCTCCAGGTGGCCGGGATAGCCGCTGCCGTCGAGCATCTCGTGGTGCCCGGCGATGACCTCCAGGGCGCCGGGGGTAAGATTCGGCAGCCGCTGCGCCATCTCGACGCCGTAGACCACGTGCTGCTGGTAGAAATGGCGCTCGGCCGCCGTCCAGGGCGCACGCTTGAGCAGGATCTGGCTGGGGATGCGATCCTTGCCGATGTCGTGCAGCACGCAGCCCAGCCCCAGGGCGCGCATCGCCTCGGCCGGCAGCCCCGCCTCGCGGGCGAGCATCAGCGCCAGCACGGTCACGTTGAGGGCGTGGTAATAGGCGTTCTCGTCGCCCGCCTTGCTGCTCATCAGGTGGATGACCACCTCCTTCTCGGCGAGCAGCGACTCGACCATGTCCGCCACCAGGGCCTGGGCCTGCTCCACCGACTCGCGTGGACGGGCGAACAAGCCCTTGAGCAGGGCCTTCACCGAGTTGACACTCTTGTTGAAGCGCTGCTCGCAACGGCCAATGGCGAGTCGGCGCTCGGCCACCTTTTGGCGGCGCGCATGTTTCTCCTGCCACAGGGCATGCAACTGCGGATCCGTCTGCTTGAGCGGGGTCTCCGGCTGGGCGGTGGCGGCCTGCGGCGGCAGGGGCTCGCAATCGCTCTTGGCCGGGACATAGGCCACCTCACGGATGCCGCAGGCGCGCAGCACCTCGATCTGCCGGGCGTCCCGGATCTTGAAGCCGTTGAACAGGAACGGATGCGACATCCACGAGTCAAGGCGGATGTACAGGCCCTCGCGGACCTGCTCGACAGGGATACGGATTTCGCTCAGGCTCATGCAGTCCAGCAGCCTGCCGGGCGGGCGACAGGCCGATCGTTGATTGCCCGTGTCTTTAACGGATGAGGAGGGAAAAAGATGAGTGTTGCCACTCAGCCGGATCTGCAGCTGGCCACCCTGGCAGGGGGCTGCTTCTGGTGTCTGGAGGCGGTCTACAAGCGCATGCAGGGGGTGGTGTCTGTGACCTCGGGCTACATGGGCGGCGAGACCGCCAACCCCAGCTACGAGGCCGTCTGCAGCGGCAAGACGGGGCACGCCGAGGTGGTGCAGATCGCCTACGACCCACAGGTGGTGAGCTACCGCGACCTGCTGGAGGTCTTCTTCGGCATCCACGACCCCACACAGAAAAACCGCCAGGGCAACGACGTCGGCACCCAGTACCGCTCCGCCATCTTCTGGCACGACGCAGCGCAACGCGACGCGGCGCAGGCCATGATCGCCGAGCTGACCCGTGATGGCGTCTTCACCGCCCCCATTGTCACCGAGCTCGCCCCCGCCACCACCTTCTGGCCGGCCGAGGACTACCACCAGGACTACTACGACCGCCACCCCAACCAGCCCTACTGCCTGTTCGTCGTGGCACCCAAGGTGGCGAAATTCCGCAGCAAGTTCGCCCGCTGGCTGAAACCCGAAGACTAGGACCTGCAGCGCCTGCCCGCCCGGTCCTAGATCATGCCCAGCACGGCGCGGGCGTTCGCGCTGGTCTGCCGGGCGACCTCCGCCGGGCTGATCTGTCGCAGCTCGGCCAGCACCTGGGCGATGCGGGCGAGCTCGCCCGGTTCGTTGCGGCCGCGGCCGACCCACTCGGGCGGGATGTCGGGGCTGTCGGTCTCGAGCACGATGGCCTCGAGCGGCAGCTCGGCAGCGAGTGCCCTGAGGCGCGTGGCACGTGGCCAGGTGAAGGCGCCGCCGAAGCCCAGCTTGAAGCCGAGCTTGATGAATTCCTCGGCCTGTTGCCGGCTGCCACTGAAGGCGTGGGCGATGCCACCCCTGGGGCGAAGCTTGCGCAGGTGCTTGAGGATCTGGTCGTTCGCCCGGCGGCAGTGGAGCAGCACGGGCAGGTCGTAGTCGCGGGCGATCTTGAGCTGTTCCGTGTAGTAGTACTCTTGCGTGGCATAGTCCAGGTCGCGCACGAACAGGTCCAGACCGATCTCCCCCACCGCCACCGGGCGCCATGCCTCTATCCACTCCCGCAGCCGCCGAAGGTGGTCGCGATGGTGGACGTGAATGTACATGGGGTGCAGCCCCCAGGCCGGCAGGCAGTCGGGGTAGCGCCGGCATGTGGCGGCCACCGCGTCGAAATTGGCGGCGGTGACCGCCGGGATGACCTGGATGGCGACGCCGGCGGCGCGTGCCCGCGCATAGACGGCGTCGCGATCGGCGTCGAACTCGCCGGCGTCGAGGTGGCAGTGGGTATCGATCAGGGACGCGGGCGCCGTTTCAGCGACGGCCCGCTCGGCGCTCACCGCCTCAGCCCCGCTTGAGCGCCTCGATGCGCTCCTCGAGCGGCGGATGGGTCATGAAGAGGCGCTTGAGCCCTGCACCGATGCCGCCGGCGATGCCGAAGGCGGCCATCTGGTCGGGCAGCGGGGCGCTATGCACCTGCATGAGGCGCTTGAGCGCCGCGATCATCTTCTCGCGGCCGGCGAGCCGGGCGCCACCGCGGTCGGCACGGAACTCCCGCTGACGCGAGAACCAGAAGACGATGAGGCTGGCCAAGATGCCCAGCACCAGCTCGGCGATGACAGTGGTGACCCAGAAGGCCGGCCCGTGGTCCCGCTCAGTCTTGAACACCACGCGATCGACCAGATGACCGATGACGCGGGAGAGGAAGATCACGAAGGTGTTGACCACGCCCTGGATGAGGGCGAGCGTCACCATGTCGCCATTGGCCACGTGGGAGACCTCGTGCCCCAGCACCGCCTCCGCTTCGTCGCGCGTCATGCTGTTCAAAAGCCCGGTGGAGACGGCGACTAAGGCGTTGTCCTTACTCATGCCGGTGGCGAAGGCGTTGACCTCGGGCGAGTCGTAGATCGCCACCTCGGGCATGCCGATGCCGGCCTCGCGGGCCTGACGGCGGACGGTCTCCACGAGCCAGATCTCGGTGGGGGTGCGCGGCGTGTCGATGACCTGGGCGCCGGTCATGCGCTTGGCGGTCCACTTGGACATCGCCAGCGAGAGGAAGGCGCCGCCCATGCCGAAGACGGCGGCGAAGACGAGCAGGCTGTTGAAGTCGAGCCCCGCACCCGACTCGTCGAGGATGCGTTCCACCCCCAACAAGCGCAGGGTGATGGAGAGCACGACGATGACCGCCAGGTTGGTGGCCAGGAAGAGCAAAACGCGTTTCATGGATGCCTCCTACTTAAGCGGGTTGGTATTCATGCGCCTTTGTGCGGCTCCGGGCCCCGCGAGTTCCCCACGGGGCGGTCGGGGGTTTTCTCCTCCGGCGCCGGGGCGAGCGAGGGCAGCTCGAGGTGCAGGGCCGCCTTGGCGAGCAAATGGGCCGACACCGGCGCGGTGATGAACAGGAAGAGGGTCACCAGGACCTCGTGCAGGCTCACCCCGTCGCCGCGCGTGCTGAAGAAGATGGCCGAGGCGATGAGCAGACTGCCTACCCCCAGGGTAGTGGCCTTGGTCGGGCCGTGCAGCCGGGTATAGAAGTCCTTGAGCCGCGCCAGGCCCAGCGAGCCGATGAAGGTGAAGACCGCCCCGGTCAGGATCAGGAACGATAGCAGATATTCAAGCATGGATCCCCCTCACGCCTCACTCGATGATGTCCCCGCGCAGCAGATACTTGCACAGCGCCACGGTGCCGACGAAGCCCATCAGGGCGATGAGCAGCGCCGCCTCGAAGTACAGGGCGCTGGCGAGGTGTATGCCCAGCAGCACCAGCAGCGCGATGGTGTTCACATAGAGGGTGTCGAGTGCCAGGATGCGGTCCGGCAGCGAGGGCCCGCGGATCAGACGCCAGAAGTTCATCGCCACGGCGGCGGTGACCAAGGCGAAGGCGATGGGGATGACCCAGCTCAGCATGATTCGAACACCGCCTTGAGCGGCGCCTCATAGCGTTGCTTGATGCTCGCCACCAGCGCCCCGGCGTCCGGCACGTGCAGCCCATGCACCCAAAGGCAGCTTTTGTCCGGCGCAAGCCGGGCGGAGACCGTGCCGGGGGTGAGGCAGATGGTGTTGGCCAGCAGGCTGATGGCCAAGTCGGTCTTGAGTTCCAGCGGCACGCTGACGAAGGCCGGACGCAGGGCAGCGGGCCGGCCCAGGATGCGACGGGCGACCACGAGATTGGCCACCACGATGTCGTACAGGACCACGCCGATGAAGCACAGCAGGGTGAGCGGCCGGCGCAGACGCACCCGCTCGGGCCAGAAGCGCAGGGTGAACCAGGGGATGAACCACCCCAGCAGCAGGCCCAGCAGGATGTGGCCGGGCGAGAAGCTGTTGTTGACTAACAGCCAGACCAACGCCAGGATGGGCGTCAGGAGCGGATGTGGAAGCAGCCGCCGCATCAGCGCCTCCCTCCCCCGCCCAGGACGGCCTCGATATAGCGCCCCGGTTCATGGAGCTGGCAAGCCGCGGCCTGGGTGTAGGCGACGGCTGGTCCGGCGGCGACGCTGAGACCCACCAGCAGCAGGAGCAGCCCGACCACGGGGGCGAGCTCGGCGGCGACCGTCATGGGTGCGCTCGCGGCCGCCCGCGTGACCGACTGGGTGCGGTAGAACACCAGGCTACCGCTGCGGGCCAGCGCGATCAAGGCGAGCAGGCCCGCACCGAGCACGACGGCGAACACCCAGGGCAGCGCCGCCTGCCCGACGGCAGCGCGCAGCAGCAGGAACTTGCCCAGGAAGCCGGCAAGCGGCGGCAGCCCGGCGAGGGCGACGGCGGTGAGGAAATAGAGCCCGCCGATCCGACGCTTCTCCGGCAGGGTGGGCCCCGGGTCCAGCCGGTCGGCCAGCTCGCCGCGGCGCCGGGCGATGGCCGCGGTGAGCAGGAAGGCGGCGGCGGCGGCAAAGGTGGTGTGCGGCAGATAATAAAGGCCGGCGGCGACCCCCTCGGGGTTGGCCAGACCGAAGGCACTGACCAGGGTCCCGGCCGAGGCGACGACGAGATAGGCGATCTGCGCGCCCAGGGTGCGGCTCGCCACCGCCCCGAGGGCGCCCGCGGCGAGGGTGGCGAGGCCTAGGGGCAACAGCCAGGGGTCCAGTAGGCCCGCCAGTGGCCCGGCCGCATCCCCGAAGATCAGGGTATCGATGCGCAGGATGCTGTAGGCCCCCACTTTGGTCATGATGACGAACAGGGCCGCGACCGGGGCGCTCGTGTGCGCGTAGGCGGCCGGCAGCCACAGGTGCAGCGGCAAAAGCGCCGCCTTGAGGGCGAACACCCCGAACAACAGCAGGCCCGCCGCGCGCACCACGCCGACGTTGTCCACCGGTGTGGCCGCCACTGCACGGGCCAGGTCGGCCATGTTGAGCGTACCCAGCACGCCGTAGAGAGCCCCGACCGCGAACAGGAAGAGGGTGGAACCGACGAGGTTCAAGACGACGTAGTGCAGCCCCGCGCGCGTGCGCAGCGCCCCGCCGCCATGCAGCAGCAGACCGTAGGAGGCGAGCAGCAGGACCTCGAAGAAAACGAACAGGTTGAACAGGTCACCGGTGAGGAAGGCACCAGCAAGGCCGAAGAGCTGCAGCTGGTAGAGCACATGGAAGTGCCGACCGCTGGCGTCGATGCCGCGCAGGGCGTGGAGCAGGGCGAACACAGCAAGCAGGGCGGTGGTGGCGAGCAGCCAGGCGCTCAGGCGGTCCGCCATCAGGACGATGCCATAAGGGGCTGGCCAGTCGCCCAGTGCATAGACCCGGATGTCGCCGTCGCTGACCGTGACGAGCAGTGTGAGCGCAAGGACGAGCTCGGCCAGCACCGCGCCCACGCTGATGAGCCGGCGTAGCGGCAGCGCGAGATGACGCAACATCAGCAGGATGACGGCCGCCAGCAGGGGCAGCAGCACGGGGGCGATGACCAGGTGGCTCATGACGGCTCGCGTCCGTCGACGTGATCGTTCCCCAGCTCGGCGCGCGCCTTGAGTGAGAGCATGATGACGAAGGCGGTCATGCCGAAGCCGATGACGATGGCCGTGAGCACCAGGGCCTGCGGCAGGGGGTCGGCATAGCCCGCAGCGTTGTCGGCGATGACGGGCGGCGCGCCGATTTTGAGCCGCCCCATGGCGAAGAGGAACAGGTTGACGGCATAGGACAGGAAGGTCAGGCCCAGCACCACCGGGAAGGTGCGCCCGCGCAGCGTCAGATAGACGCCGCAGGCGGTGAGCACGCCGATCACCAGGGCGAGCAGCGCTTCCATCAGCCCCGCCCCGCGTCGGCATGGACCTGGTGGCTCGCCCCGTGCATCAGGCCCAGATAGACCAGGATGAGCAAGGTGGCGCCCACCACCACCATGTACACCCCCAGGTCGAAGGCCATGGCGCTCGCCAGCTCGATGCTGCCCACCACCGGCCAGTGGAGGTGGCCGAAGGTGGCGGTGAGGAAGGGGTGGTCGAAGGCCCAACTGGCCAGCCCGGTGGCGAGCGCCAGCGCTAGCCCAAGGGCGATGACCGGGTGGAAATTGGCGGGCAGGCGGGCGTGCGTCCAGGCCACCCCGTTGGCCAGGTATTGCATGATCAGGGCCACGGCGGTGACCAGCCCAGCGATGAAGCCGCCGCCGGGCAGATTGTGCCCGCGCAGCAGGATGAACACGGCCGTGAGCAGGGCGAGCGGCAGCAACAGGCGGGTGAAGGAGGCCATGATGGCCGGATGGGTGTCCCAGTTCCAGGGCCGCCCCTCGCTATCGCGTTCCGGCCCCGGCAGGGCGAGCCGCTCCAGCATGGCGTAGATGCCAAGGCCCGCCAGGGCCAGCACGGTGATCTCGCCCAGGGTGTCGAAGCCGCGGAAGTCGACCAGGATCACGTTGACCACGTTGCGCCCCCCGCCCTCGGGCAGGCTGCGCTCCAGGAAATAGCCGGCGATGCTCTCATAGGGGCGGGTGAGCACGGCCCAGGCCAGCGCCGCCGCCCCGCCGCCGGCCGCCACGGCGATCAGGCCGTCGCGGGCACGGCGCGCCTGCGAGGACTCGGCCGGCGAGGTCTGCGGCAGGAAATAGAGGGCGAGCAGCAGCAGGACCACGGTGACCACCTCGACCGAGAGCTGGGTGAGCGCCAGGTCCGGGGCGGAGAACTTGACGAAGATGAGGCTCACCACCAGGCCCACGGCGCCGGTGATGATGAGGGCGGTGAGGCGCTGACGATGCAGCAGCACGGCGGCGATCGCCGCCGCGACCAGCCCCAGGGCGGCGAGCAGGCTCACCCCATCGACCGGCAGCAGCGCCCGCTCGCCGCGCAGCGGCGTCTCGGTACCGACAAAACCGGCCATTCCCAGGCCGATGGCGCTCAGAATGAAGAGCAGGACCAGGCGCTGCAGCGAACCCGCGTCGAGCGTCCGGGTGAGAGCGCCGGCTAAGGCGAAGAGCGCCTCTAGCAAGGCATGGTAGAGCCGCTTGGCCTCAAGCCGCCCGCCCCAGCGCTCGGCCAGGGCGAAGAGCGGGCGCCGCCCGGCATAGACGGCAAGCCCTCCGGCCAGGGCGACGACGCTCATCCCCAGGGCGGGGCTGAAACCATGCCAGATGGCCAGGTCGAAGGCCGGCGGCGAGGCCTGCAGGACGGCGCCGGCGGCGACCGAGAGGATAGGCTGCACCGTGAGCGCCGGGAAGATGCCCACGAGCAGGCAGAGCACCACCAGGACCTCCACCGGCACCTTCATCCAGCGCGGCGGCTCGTGCGGTGTGCGCGGCAGGTCGATGGGTTCGCCGTTGAAGAAGACGTCGTGGATGAAGCGCACGGAATAGGCCACGGCGAACACGCCCGCCAGCATGACCGCCAGCGGCAGCAGCCAGCCGAAGCGCATCTGCGTGGCGAGACTCACCGCCTCGGCGAAGAACATCTCCTTCGAAAGGAAGCCGTTCACGAGCGGCACCCCGGCCATGGCCGCCGCCGCCACCATGGCCAGGGTCCCCGTGTAAGGCATGTAGCGCCACAAGCCGTTGATGCGGCGCATGTCGCGCGTGCCGCATTCGTGATCGATGATGCCGGCGGCCATGAACAGCCCTGCCTTGAAGGTGGCGTGGTTGATGATGTGGAACACCCCGGCCACCGCCGCCAGCGGGGTGCCGATGCCGAACAGGGTGGTGATGAGCCCCAGGTGGCTGACCGTGGAGTAGGCGAGCAACCCCTTGAGATCGTGCTTGAACAGGGCGATGATGGCCCCCGTGAGCAGCGTGGCGAGCCCCGCGCCGCCGACGATATGCGACCACTCCGGCGTGCCGGACAGGGCGGGGAACAGCCGCGCCAGCAGGAAGACCCCCGCCTTGACCATGGTGGCCGAGTGCAGATAGGCCGACACCGGGGTGGGGGCGGCCATGGCGTGTGGCAGCCAGAAGTGGAAGGGAAACTGCGCCGACTTGGTGAACACGCCGAGCAGGATCAGGATCAGGGTGGGCACATACCACGGGTGGGCGCGAATGGTGTCGCCCGCCGCCAGGATCACGGACAACTCGTAGCTGCCGACGATCTCGCCCAACAGGACGAAGCCGGCGAGCAGGCACAGGCCCCCCGCCCCCGTCACCGCCAAGGCCATGCGCGCGCCGTTGCGGGCGTCCTCGCGGTGCTGCCAGTAGCTGATCAACAGGAAGGAGGCCAGGCTGGTGAGCTCCCAGAAGACCAGGAGCTGGATCACGTTCTCGGACAGCACGATGCCCAGCATGGCCCCCATGAACAGCATCAGGTAGGCGTAGAAGCGCCCCATGCTGTCGCGCTCGGCGAGGTAGTAGCGGGCGTAGAGGATGATCAGGAGCCCGATGCCGAGGATCAGCAGGGCGAAGAGCAGGGCCAGCCCGTCCAGGCGGAAGGCGAGGTCCAGGCCGGCCTGCGGCAGCCAGGGCAGGCGCTCGACCAGCGTCTGCCCGGCGAAGATGGCGGGGGCGGCGGGCAGCAGCAGGGCCAGGCTCGCCAGGGTCGTGAGGCCCGCCGCCCAGGCCGAGTAGAGACGTCCGAGTTGGGCCGCCCAGGCAACCAGGGCGGCGCCCAGGTAGGGGATGAGGACGACCCAGGCCAGGCTCAGCATGACGTCGGTATCACAAGTCGGTCAGCGGCTGGGTGGCGGCGCGCTCGTCCTTGATCTGCATGCGCTCGGTCACCGCCTGCAGGTCCTCGATCAAACGCTCAAGCAGGCTGTCCGGCAGCTGCTCCAGGGCGTGGGTCAGCACCCCGGAATGCGGCTGCGGGGCGCGCGCGAGCAGGGCCTGCCCGGCCTCGGTGAGGTGCAGTTCGACCACTCGGTGGTCGCCGGCATTGCGGCTGCGGCGCACATAACCGGCACGCTCCAACTTGTCGAGCAGGTTGCTGGCGGTGGAGGGATGGATGGACAGTTCGCGCGCGAACTCGGTCACACGCATGCCCGGCCGGCGGGCAAGCACGGCGAGGGCCCACACCTGGGCGCCGCCCACGCCGCAGGCGCGCTCCATGTCGCGCGAATGCTTGCGCACCGTGCCGTAGATCACGCGGAATTGCTTCAGGGCCTCCGCCGCCAATGCCTTGCTCATGACCGCCCGAACTTCTCAAAAGTGCGCATTTTGGCAAATCTTTTGCCACGATAACATCCACCCGCGAGCCTCTGCCGACGCCCCGGTCGCGGTCCATTCAGCGCCGTAGGGCCCGCGTGAGAGCCTCGGCCAGGGCCCCGCCAGCCGGCGGCAAGCTCGCAACCCGTTTGCCGGCCGGCCTGGGCGCCCCGACCGCCGGCTGCGGCATCGGCTCGTCATCGAGCCGCAGGCTGAGCGCGATGCGGCGGCGCTCCAAATCCACCGCCAGCACCTTCACGCGGACGATGTCGCCGGCGCGCACCACCTCGCGCGGGTCGCGCACGAAGCGCTCGGATAGGGCCGAGACGTGCACCAGGCCGTCCTGATGCACGCCCACATCGACGAAGGCGCCGAAATTGGTGACGTTGGTGACCACCCCCTCCAGCACCATGCCGGGTTTAAGGTCCTCGAGCGCGTTCACCCCTTCGCGGTAGGCCACCGTGCGGAAGGCCGGCCGGGGGTCGCGGCCGGGCTTCTCCAGCTCCTTGAGGATGTCGCGCACGGTGGGCAAACCGAAGCGCGCGTCGGTATAGCGGGCCGGGTCGAGCCGCCGCAGGGTCGCCGTGTCGCCGATGAGCGAGCGCACCGGGCGGCCGACGTCGGCCAGGATGCGCTCCACCACCGGATAGGCCTCCGGGTGTACGGCCGAGGCGTCGAGCGGGTTGTCGCCGTCGTTGATGCGCAAAAAGCCCGCCGCCAGCTCGAAGGTCCGCGGCCCCAGGCGCGGCACGGCCTTGAGGGCCTCGCGGTTGCGAAAGGGCCCGTGCGCATCGCGATGGGCGACGATGGCGGCGGCCAGACCCGCATTGAGCCCGGACACACACGCGAGCAGGGCAGCGGAGGCGGTGTTCACGTCCACCCCCACGGCGTTCACACAGTCTTCCACCACCGCATCCAAGGCCTGGGCGAGCTTGCCCTGCCCCACGTCGTGCTGATACTGGCCCACCCCGATCGACTTGGGGTCGATCTTCACCAGCTCGGCAAGCGGGTCCTGCAGCCGGCGGGCGATGGACACCGCGCCGCGCAGGCTCACGTCCAGGTCGGGGAACTCTTGCGCCGCCAGCGCCGAGGCCGAATAGACCGAGGCCCCGGCCTCGCTCACCACCACGCGGCTGAGCTTGAGCTCCGGTTGCTGGGCGATGAGCTCCGCCACCAGCTGCTCGGTCTCACGGCTGGCCGTGCCGTTGCCGATGGCGATGAGCCGCACGGCGTGCCGCCGCGCCAGCTCCGCCAGGGTGCGTAGCGCCCCGGCTCTGTCGCGGCGCGGCTCGAACGGGTAGATGGTCGCCGTCTCCAGCAGCTTGCCGGTGGCGTCCACGCAGGCCACCTTGACCCCGGTGCGTATGCCCGGGTCGAGCCCGATCACCGGCTGCGGGCCTGCCGGTGCGGCGAGCAACAGGTCCTTCAGATTGGCGGCGAAGACGCGGATCGCCTCGGCCTCGGCCCGCTCGAACAGGGCGTTGAAGAGATCGAGCTCCAGGTGTAGCGACAGCTTCACGCGCCAGGCCCAGCGCACCGTCTCCCTGAGCCAGGCATCGGCCGGCCGGCCGGCGTCGCGCAGGTTGAAGTGCGCGGCGATCATCTGCTCGGCGGGGGTCAGCAGGTCGGCCGAGCGCTCCGGGTCGAGCGCCTCGGGTTGTTTGATCTCCAGGCGCAGCACCCCTTCGCGACGCGCGCGCAGGAGGGCGAGCGCCCGGTGCGCCGGCACGCTGCGCAACGGCTCCGCATGCGCGAAATAGTCGCGATATTTCTGCCCGGCCGTCTCCTTCCCCTCCACCACGCGCGCCACCAGCACCCCCTGGGTCTCGATGAGCGCACGCAGGCGGCCGAGCAGCGCGGCATCCTCGGCGAAGTGCTCCATCAGGATCTGCCGCGCCCCGTCCAGGGCCGCCTTGACGTCGGCCACCCCCTTGTCGGCGTCGACATAGGCCGCCGCCGCCTGCTGGGGCTCGCAATCGGGGCATTCGAGCAGCCTGAAGGCCAGCGGCGCGAGCCCCGCCTCGCGGGCGATCTGCGCCTTGGTGCGGCGCTTCGGCCGGTAGGGCAGATAGAGGTCCTCGATCGCCTGCTTGGTCTGCGCCGCCTCGATCGCCGCCTGGAGCGCCGGGGTGAGCTTGCCCTGGGCGGCGATGCTCTCCAGCACCGCCGCACGCCGCGCTTCCAGATCGCGCAGATGGTCCAAACGCTCCGCCAGGGTGCGTAGCTCGGTGTCGGTGAGTCCACCGGTGGCCTCCTTGCGGTAGCGGGCGATGAAGGGGACGGTCGCCCCATCGTCAAGCAGGGCGATGGCGGCGGCGACCTGGCGGGTCTGCACGCCCAGTTCCTGGGCGATGCGCTCGGCGATGGTCTGAGGCATGGCGTTTCGATCCGGCTGCGGGTGCGCAAGCATGCGGCGGTCGGCGGCGGCCGGCAAGACTTGATCTTCGCGGCCCGCTCTGCTCTCACCGATCCCGTCTTGTTGCTATACTCGGTCAGTCGAGTGTGTCCCCCGAACGGATGACCCGGAGCGCCCTCCCCGCTGTCGCGCTGGCCCTGGCCCTCAGCGCATGCAGCCAGTTACCCATCACCAGCCGTCCAGCCCAACCGCCGCAAGGCACTGCCAAAGTCGAGCCGCCCGCCCCCAGCGTCGTCACGCCCACGCCGGCCCCGGCGACCCCGACGCCGGCCGCCACCGCCCCCAGCGTGACCCCTCCGGCCAGCCCACCGCCGGCCACACCGCAACCCACCCCATCCCCCCCGCCCCCGGCGGTGGTCGCCCCCCCGGTGATCCCGCCCACGGCCAGACCGGCCAGTTTTCGCGACCTGCCCAACTGGCAGGGTGACGACCTCGCCCAGGCCTGGCCGGCGCTACTGCAGTCGTGTCGCGTCCTGCGCAGCCAGCCCGCCTGGGCCGGCGTCTGCCAGGCCGCCGCGCAGATGCCCAACCCAGATGCCAGCGCCGCGCGCGCCTTCTTCGAGCGTCACTTCATCCCCTACCAAGTCCTGCAGGCAGACGGCAGCCCCGAGGGCCTGGTCACCGGCTACTACGAACCCGTGCTGCGCGGCAGCCGCACCCCCTCCGAGCGCTATCGCTACCCGCTCTACGCCCCGCCCGAGGACCTGCTGGTCATCGACCTCTCCGCGCTCTACCCGGAACTGCGGAACCTGCGCCTGCGCGGGCGTCTCGACGGCCGGCGCATCGTGCCCTACTACAACCGGGCCGAGATCGACAACGGCCAGGCCCCGCTGCGCGGCCGCGAGCTACTCTGGGTGGACGACCCGGTGGAACTGTTCTTCCTGCAGGTGCAGGGCTCGGGGCGCGTGCAGCTCGACACCGGCGAGACCGTGCGCATCGGCTACGCCGACCAGAACGGCCACCCCTACCGCTCCATCGGCCGCTGGCTGGTGGACAACGGCGAGCTGCCGCTCGAGCGCGCCTCCATGCAGGGCATCAAGGACTGGGTGCGGCGCAACCCGCAGCGCCTCACGGAGCTGCTCAACGTCAATCCCAGCTATGTCTTCTTCCGCGAGCTGCCCAACGACCTGCCCGGGCCGCTGGGGGCGCTCGGGGTCCCGCTCACCGCCGAGCGCAGCATCGCCGTCGACCCCAGCGCCATCCCCTTGGGCGCCCCCGTCTGGCTCGCCACCACCCGCCCCAACTCGCCGGCGCCCCTGGAGCGGCTCATGCTCGCCCAGGACACCGGCGGCGCCATCCGTGGCCCGGTGCGGGCCGACTTCTTCTGGGGCCATGGCGACCAAGCCGGACAACTGGCCGGCGCCATGAAACAGCGCGGCCGCATGTGGGTCCTGCTGCCGCGCGACTATCCCCTCGCCCGCGACGGCCGCAACGGCCCGCTGGCGCAGGCCGGGGGGAACTGAAACACCCGACGCACCACTCGTCCGGTTTGAGCGACCATCCGTCGTTCTAGTACTTTTGTACCATCCAGGATTCCCCGGCCGGCTCGTTATCGTTCCTGACAGTTCGATCAAGACCTGATCGGGATCAAGGGCAAACCCGCCGAAAGGCGGTGGCGCAAAACCACGGGCCTAATGCAAAACGCAACGGCAGCCGGGTTGCATCTCGCTCTCAGCCGAGGCCCATCTTGGCCATGGCATGCCCAGTCCCGCATCGGGAGCGTTGGGGCCATGAGGAAACCTGCCATGCGGCCTTCGGGCTTTGAGATATCGCCGACTGCCACGCCTGCAGCGGTGCCAGCGAAAGCGCGAGCGGATCTGCATTCGGATCGGCCACCCGTGGCAATCTGCCGGAGTATTCGTCAACTCGGCTTCACCCTGGTCGAGGTCCTGGTGTCGCTGCTGGTCCTCACCATTGGTCTGCTCGCCCTGGCGGCCCTGCAGTCCCACAGCATGAAGTCAACCCACAGCGCCTATCTCAGGACCCAGGCCTCGCAATACGCCTATGACATCCTGGACCGCATGCGTGCCAACCGGGAGGCCGCCCGCGCCGAGGCCTATGATCTGGCCCTGACCGATGCGACCCCAGTCTGTGGCGCGTCTGCACCCCTGGTGGACTGCGATCGTGCCGAGTGGCGGGCCGATCTGGCCAGCCTGCCGGGTGGCACCGGCGCCATTGACTACGACCCGGCCAGCGAGATGGTGACTGTGCTCGTGCAATGGAACGACGAACGCGCGGGCGGCACGACCACCACCACTTTCACCCTGCAATCTCGGCTCTAGGCCCTCGCCATGTCACGGTGCTCCGAACCCTCAGGCCACAAGACCCAGACGGGTCTGACCCTAGTCGAGCTTTTGATCAGCCTCACCCTGGGACTGATCATCACCCTGGCGGTGGGCTACCTCTATATCAACAGCCGACACATCTACCGCGTGAACGACAACGTGGCGCGCATGCAGGAAAACGGCCGCTATGTCATGGAGATGATCGGTCGCGACCTGCGCATGGCGGGCTATTGGGGTTGTGCCAGCGGCCTGGTTTACGCACCGGTCAACACCCTGAACAACGCGACGGATTACGCCTACAAATTCGACACACCGGTGGAAGGCCACGAGGCGACGGGCACGAGTGCCTGGGTCCCAGCCAAAGACGCCAGTATTACCGGCGCGCTCGGTGGCACCGATATCCTGACTGTCCGCGGTGTCTACGACGCTCGCGTGACCGTCACCTCGCACCCGGGCGGCAGCCCCCCGGTTCGGCCGACCTCAAAGTCACAGCCAACAGCGGCCTAAAAGAGGGCGACATCGTGATGGTCTCGGATTGCAGCAATGCGGCAGTCTTCCAGATCACCAACATCAACACCTCGGCAGGCATGGACAACGTGGTACACAACACCGGTACCGGCACACCGGGCAATGCCACCCAAGCCCTGGGCAAGGAATACGAGGGCGGCGAGATCATGCGCATCGACACCTTCACCTACTACATCGGCCTCAACGCCGCCGGCCGTCCCGCACTGTACCGGCTGTCGCGGAGCGCGGCGGAAGAGCTGGTGGAAAACGTCGAGAACATGCAGGTGACCTATGGCGTGGACACCAACAACGATCGAGCAGTGGATGTATACCGCAACGCCGATGCGATCACCGACTAGCAGGCCGTTCGGGCAGTACGCGTTCTCTGCTCCTTGTAAGTCCTGAGGACAACCTGACCGATGAGCCACAGACCTACAGCTTCGTCGACACAGACGGTGATGGCATCCCCGACCCCGTGACCGCCGCCGACCGCCGCCTGCATATGGTCTTCACCAGCACCATCGGCCTGCGCAACCGTCTGCCATGAGGTCACTCGATATGTCCCACTTGTTGCTTCGCGGTCCTGGCCGGCTCCAAGCCGGCATGAGCCTGATCATAGGTCTGTTGCTTCTGGTCCTCCTCAGCCTGTTGGCTCTGGCTGGCATGGGGGTCTCCACCCTAGAGGAACGCATGGCCAGCAATAGTCAGGATCGCATTATCGCATTCAATGCCGCGGAAGCCGCCTTACGCGACTGCGAGTCCGCCCTGCAGGGGGTCAGCCTGCCGGCGCTGGGGGTCTGGCAGGTGCACACCATTACACCCGCCGGAGCGTCGACCGCGCCACGTTGCATCATTGAGGAACTCCCCAACCAGCCTGGCGCAGGGGGCAACGATAGTTTGGCAGCCGGCAAACCGATTCCGGACAACGGCATGTACCGCATCACAGCAGAAGGGGTGGGTGCCAAACCCGGTACCGTGGTCATGCTGCAGAGTACGTACGTGCGTTGAGCATGCGTCTTGCACAAGAGTCTGCAGCGAGACATGAAGCCAGTCAGGGCAGGGCAAACCAGAGGAGGCCTCTAATGAGCATTCCGAAAGATCGACTGCCGCTAGTTTCACAGACCCGTATTTGCGTGATGGCTGGGGCTGTCGCCTGTCTGCTGGCGACCAGCACCGCCGCGCAGACGATCTCGCAGGTCCCCATCTATCTTCCCACACCACTGGCCCCCAACATCGTGCTCACCTTCGACGACTCCGGCTCCATGGCCTGGGCGGCCGTGCCGGACAGCATCGCCCAGTGGGGCGATGACAACACCG
>JBKBRS010000057.1:0-12462 GCA_046292095.1 Thiobacillaceae bacterium | reverse complement strand
CAGACCATGTGGTATTTCGCCTGGATTCTCGGCCTCGGCTTCGCCGTCCTGCTCGCCGTCGTCAATGCCCTCTGGTACGAGGCGCAGGAAGAAAACGGCAAGCAGTGATACGTCTGCGGTTTTCTCTGCTGGCGTCGCGATACTGTCCACCCGGCTCGGTCATTGCGTACCCGGGCCCGGGTGAGCCCGCCACACGTTGATTTCATAACTGCGACAGGGTATATTCTTTCGACTTCGGGGTGTAGCGCAGCCCGGTAGCGCGCTTGCTTTGGGAGCAAGATGTCGGAGGTTCGAATCCTCTCACCCCGACCATCGCCAAAGCGCACTACCAGGCTTCACTGCCCGCGGGGGAACTGCCCGTAGCTCAATTGGATAGAGCACCAGCCTTCTAAGCTGGGGGTTACAGGTTCGATCCCTGTCGGGCAGGCCAGATCGACAGTGGCGGCGGTAGCTCAGTTGGTAGAGCACTGGATTGTGGCTCCAGGTGTCGTGGGTTCGATCCCCATCCGTCGCCCCAAACACGCCCGGCCACAGTGGCGGTCATGCGTCGGTATCGACGCGGCTGCCCAAATATGGCGGATTCGCAGCGGCCTGCCCGGCCGCCTCCAACAAGATCAGCAGCCCTCGCGCCTCGGTCTGTATGCGCTGTTTCAACAGGGCCATCTGCAGATGACTGGCATAAACCGCCTGCTGGAGCGTCCAGGCCGTGATGCTGGCCGCGACAGGATCCATTCCGCCGGTCTCGACAAGACCCTGGCGTTCAAGTGCCCTTGCGCACCGTCCGGACCTTGCTGCCCTTGAGCCCGACGGGGGTGAGGCCATAGGTCCAGCGGTTGCGCCAGGCGTTGTAGACCAGGGTGGGATACTCGGCCCTGCCGAGGCTGCCGTTGTAGCGGCCGAGCGCGCGGAAGAGGTCGCCGCGCTCGATGTCGAGGTAGTGGCGCAGGATGGTGCAGCCGTAGCGCAGGTTGGTGCGCAGGTGGAAGAGATTGTGCTCGCGGGTGCCAATGACGTCGACCCAGAAGGGCATGACCTGCATGAAGCCCATGGCCGAGGCGCTGGACACGGCATACTTGCGAAAGCCGCTCTCCACCTCGATCAGCCCCAGGACCAATTCGGGATCGAGGCCGGCGCGGATGGCCTCGTAATGGACCGTGTTGAGGAAGTCCCTGCGGAATTCCGGGTCGGGGATGTAGTGCTCGAGACGCCGCGACATCTCGGCCAGCCAGGCCTTGACGTAGGGGTCGTCGGCGAAGGCGGCCTGGTCGCGCCCCAGGTCCGCCACGGCCTTGGACAACTGGGCGCGCACGCTGGCCGACAGCGGCTCGTACTTCTGTGCGCCGGCGAAGGCCGCGCCGGCAGCCAGGGCGAGCAGCCAGATCAGCCGTTTGCTCAGTCTTTCCAGCGACATGACTTGACGCGCTCCTCGATGAATCGCACCGCCTCATCCAAAGCAATGCGCGTGCCGGCGGTGTCGGTGCGGGCCTGGTATTCCAGCTGCCCGTCCTTCAACCCCCGTTCGCTCACCACCACGCGGTGCGGGATGCCGATGAGCTCCATGTCGGCGAACATGACGCCGGGCCGCTCATCGCGGTCGTCCAGCACCACGTCGATGCCGGCGACCAGCAGCGCATTGTATAGATTATCGGCAACTTCGCGGACGACTTGACTGCGCGTGTAGCCGAGCGGCACGATCGCCAGCTCGAACGGCGCCATCGCCTGGGGAAAGACGATGCCGCGCTCGTCATTGCCCTGTTCGATGGCGGCGCCGACGATGCGCGACACCCCGATGCCGTAGCAGCCCATGATGGCGACCCGGCTTACCCCCTGCTCGTCGAGGAAGGTCGCGTTCATGGCGGCGGAATACTTGGTGCCCAGCTTGAAGATGTGGCCCACCTCGATGCCGCGGCAGAGGGCAAGCCGCCCCTTGCCGTCCGGCGACGGGTCGCCGGCCACGGCGTTGCGCAGGTCGGCCACCTGGGGTTCGGGCAGGTCGCGGTGGAAGTTGACCCCCCGCAAGTGGTAGCCGTCCTCGTTGGCGCCGCAGACGAAATCGGCCATGGCGGCGACGGAGTGGTCCGCCCAGATGGGGAGCTTGAGCCCCACCGGTCCCAGCGAGCCGACGCCGCAGCCGACGGCCGCGCGAATCTCGGCCTCCGAGGCGAACTCCAGCGGGGCCTTCACCCCGGGCAGCTTGGCCGCCTTGACCTCGTTGAGCGCGTGGTCGCCGCGCACGAGCAGCGCCACTAGACCGTCCTCACCACGGACGATGAGGGTCTTGACGACCTGGTCAGGGCTGATATGTAAGTAAGCGCATACTTCTTCGATCGTGTGCTGGCCTGGGGTGGGGACCTTTTGCAGGGGCTCGGAGGGGGCTGGCCGCGGGGTGGCCGGCGGCAGGGCCTCGGCCAGCTCGACGTTGGCGGCGTAGTCCGAGTCCGGGCAATAGGCGATGGCGTCCTCACCACTGTCGGCTAGCACGTGGAACTCGTGTGAACCGCTGCCGCCGATCGCCCCGGTGTCGGCGGCCACGGCCCGGAACTTCAGCCCCAACCGCGTGAAGATGCGGCTGTAGGTCTCGTACATCACCTGGTAGGTTGCATCCAGGCTCGCCTCGTCGGCGTGGAAGGAGTAGGCGTCCTTCATCAGGAACTCGCGTGCGCGCATGACGCCGAAGCGCGGGCGTATCTCGTCGCGGAACTTGGTCTGGATCTGGTAGAAGTTGACCGGCAGTTGCCGGTAGGAGCGGATCTCCCGGCGGGCGATGTCGGTGATCACCTCCTCGTGCGTCGGGCCGAACAGGAAGTCGCGGTCGTGGCGGTCCTTGATCTTGAGCAGCTGCGGCCCGAACACCTCCCAGCGGCCGGTCTCCTGCCATAACTCCGCCGGGATCACCGCCGGCATCAGGAGCTCCACGGCACCGGCGCGGTTCATCTCCTCGCGCACGATGGCCTCCACCTTGCGCAGCACGCGCAGCCCCAGCGGCATCCAGGTGTAGAGCCCCGAGCCCAGGCGCTTGATCAGCCCGGCGCGCAGCATCAGCTTGTGGCTGATGAGCTCGGCCTCCGCCGGGGCCTCCTTGCTGGTGGAGAGGAAAAAGCGGGAGATGCGCATAATATGACCCGAACGACAAAGCCCTCATCTTATCAAATGCGATTCCTTTCCCGTCTCGGCCGCGCTTCAGGCCATGCCTCGGTGCAGATCAGCGAGAAGGATGGCGTGCGCCTGCTGCACCTGGGCGGGCCCGCCGTGCAGAGCGCCATGCGGCTGACGGCGCCGTTCGATCTGGAGCTGGAGTACACGCGGGCGATGCTGGCCTTTCTGCTCTTCCGCCCGGAGGCGCGCGAGGTCGCGCTCATCGGGTTGGGCGGCGGCTCGATCGCCAAGTTCATCCACCGGCGGCTGCCGCAGATCCATCTCACCGCTCTGGAGATCAACCCGGAGGTGGTGGCCGCCGCCCGGGCCTACTTCCTGCTGCCGGCCAACGACGCGCGTCTCGACGTGTGGGTGGCCGACGGTGCGGACTACGTGCGCCAGTGCGAGGCCCGGCTCGACGCGTTGCTGGTGGATGCCTACGACGCCGTGCGCATTGTCGAGGACCTGGCCACGCCCGAGTTCTACCAGGCCTGCCTGCGGGCGTTGCGTCCCGGCGGGGTGGCGGTGTTCAACCTGTGGGGATCGGACCCCCGCTTCGAGGTCTACCGCGCGCGTCTCGATACCGTGTTCGCGGGTCACCTGCTGCTGTTGCCGGCGGAAAAGAAGGGCAACATCGTCGTCTTCGCCTTCAAGCCGCCGCTACCCGGGTTGGACAGGCCGCTGCTGCGCGGGCGGGCAGAGAGACTGGAGGGCGACCTGGGGCTGGAATTCACCCGCTTCGTCGATCGTCTTTACAGCAGCAACCGGCCGCCGGCGGACCGGCCGGCCTCCACACCCGGCTGAGCCGCGCCAGGACGGGCTCTGGCGGTGTCTTTGCAAGGCCGGCCAAGGGTGGGACAATGATAATTGATTGTGAAACCATAGAGGACGGCCATGATCGACAAAGACGGTTACCGGCCGAACGTGGGGATCGTGCTGTGCAACGCCCGGAACGAGGTGTTCTGGGGCAAACGGGTGCGGCAAAACGCCTGGCAATTCCCGCAGGGCGGCATCAAACCCGGCGAGAGCCCGGAGCAGGCGATGTACCGGGAACTGCACGAGGAGGTGGGTTTGCTGCCACAGCACGTCCGCATCCTCGGCCGCACGCGCAACTGGCTGCGTTATGACGTCCCGCGCGAGTGGATGCGCAGGGACTGGCACGGCCACTATCGCGGCCAGAAGCAGATCTGGTACCTGCTGCGCCTGACCGGGCGTGACTGCGACGTGTGCCTGCGCGCCACCGATCACCCCGAGTTCGATGCCTGGCGCTGGAGTGCCTACTGGGAGCCGGTGGAGGCCGTGGTGGCCTTCAAGCGGGATGTCTATCGCCTGGCCCTGGAGGAACTGGAAAAATACCTCCAGCCGATACACCTGCCGCGCACACGCCACCCCTATCTCCACGCGATGCGCGTACACATGGAGCGGCCCTGAGCGCCGGCCTGCTCGCACCGACACGCGAGGACTGCAGCGATGGACGCAAACCCCTACAAGGTACTGCCGGTCATGCCCTTGCAGAAGGGGGCGAGCTTCGTCACCCCGAGACAGGACATCCCCGAGCGCGTCACCCTGGACACGCCGGCCCTAGAGGTGATGACCGATTTTTCCAAGGTCACCGCCTACACCATCGGGCCGCTGGAGACCATCGAATCGGCGCGCGCCCGCATGATCCACCACGGCGTGCGCATGCTCCTGGTGGTGGACGAGCAGAACCAGATCCTGGGCCTCATCACCGCCACCGATCTCACCAGCGAGAAGCCCATGCAGGTGATCCAGACCCAGGGCATCCGGCACTCGGACGTGCTGGTCAAGGACATCATGACCCCGCGCGAGCGGTTGGAGGTGCTGTGCATCGACGACCTGAAGACCGCGGTGGTGGGCGACGTGGTGGCCACCCTGCAGGCGCAAGGCCGCCAGCACGCCCTGGTGGCGGACCGACGGCCCGACCGCAGCCAGACCCTGCGCGGCCTGTTCTCCGCCTCGCAGATCGGCAAGCAGCTGGGCATGCCCATCCACACCGTCTCCGTGGCCCGCACCTTCGCCGAGATCGGCGCGGCCCTGAACCGTTAGTGTGAAACTGGCAGCGCGCAAGGCCGATGGCCTCGCCGCCCCGGCCCAGTGGGAGGCGGGTCAGCCGCTCTGGCAGCGGGTGCCGAAGAGGGATGCCTCAGGCAGGCCCTATGTCGATTTCATGATGCTGGCGCCGGGGCTCAACAGACGCTCTGCGGTCGAGCAGCACCAGGTCATGGTGCTGGTGCGCGGGGTGCTGGAGCGCTTCGGCGACGACATCGTGTTCGCCGACTTCAACCTCGACATCAATGTCCTGTGGGTGTCGCTGCGCTGCCAGCCCGGGCTCATGACCCAGGTGGTCTGCCTGTTGCGGGCCAAGGTGCCCATGCTGCGGCTGGTGTCGCACAGTCCGGATCTCATGGCATGAAACCGAGCGCTCACCATACGCACCATGACTTCCCCATGCCGCAGGGCCGGGAAGGCAAGCGCTAAGGCATGAAGAGGTCTGCCGCCGCCCTGTTCGCCGCCCTGTTCGCTGCCTCGGCCTTGGCGGGGCCGGACGACCAGGCGATGCAGCCGGCTGCCCAGCCCAGCCCCGGCAGCGTCCAGACCCCAGCGCCCCCAGGCCTCCACCCATACTACCTCGTGCCCTTCTTCCCCTTCCTGTGGCCGGTGCCACCGGCAGCGCTGGCGCAGCCACAGTCCTATCCGTTCGTGATCTGGCTGCCCTTACAGCCGCCTGCGCCCCCCGCACCTGTTACCGCTCCGCCGGCCGCCCCCTCACTACCCGCGGTGGCCTCACCGGAGCCACCGGCCCCGCCCGCGCCATCCGTGACCGCGCAGGAGCCGTCCACCGCCCACACACCCACGCCGGCCGCCCCACCGGAGGCCGCACCGCCACTCGTGGTGGCGGACGAGCCCCAGCCACCCGTGGCCGAGGCCTCCCAGGCCTCTGCACCGTCCGCCGAGCCGGCCCGAGCGGGCGCGCCGGTGCGCAAGCCCCTAGCGGCAAAACCTGCGGCGAGCCCACGGCCTACACCCGCCACCAAGCCGGCCAAGCGTAAGCTGTGCTGGCGGAACGGGCGGCTGGATGTTTGTAAGTAAGCGCTTACTTTTGGCTTAGTCCTTTATTTCTGTAGGGTGCCCGACAGGACGTCGCAGGGGCAAGGCGGACCCATCGCGTGGGTTTGAGCGAGGCCGCCGCGCAAGGCTTGGCAGACACGGCAAAAGCCGAGTAAAATAGTCAACAATGATGTCGGGCGCTTGCCGTGGGTTCCGACATCGGCCTGGACGGCTTGAAATGCTGCGGCTGCGTCTCCATCTGCGACCGCACAAGCCCAAGCAGGCGCCGGGATTCAAACAGTTCAATCAACCAACGCTGAGGTCTGACCATGTCGGTTTCCGAGTTGCAAGTGCAGACGGCCCTCAAGGAGCTCGTCGATCCCAACACCCAGAAGGATTTCATCTCCACCAAGTCCGCGCGCAACATAAAGGTTGAGGGCGGCAAGGTCAGTCTGGACGTGGTCCTGCCGTATCCGGCCAAGATGGTGATGGACAGCATCAAACAGGCCGTGGAGGACAAGATCAAAAGCATTCCGGGTGTGGAGTCGGTCGAGGCCAACGTCACCTGGAAGATCGTCGCCCACAGCGTGCAGCGCGGGGTCAAGCTGATCCCAGGGGTGAAAAACATCATCGCTGTGGCCTCGGGCAAGGGTGGTGTGGGCAAGTCCACCACGGCCGTCAACCTGGCCCTGGCCCTGGCCGCCGAGGGGGCGCGCGTGGGCATGCTGGACGCCGACATCTATGGCCCTTCGCAGCCGACCATGCTGGGCATCCATGGCCGCCCCGAGTCGGAGGACGGCCAGTCGCTGGAGCCCATGATCGGCCACGGGCTGCAGGCGATGTCCATCGGCTTTCTGATCGACGTGGAGACCCCCATGGTCTGGCGCGGGCCCATGGTGACCCAGGCCCTGGAGCAGCTGCTCAACAACACCCGCTGGAAGGACCTCGACTATCTGGTGGTGGACCTGCCGCCGGGCACGGGCGACATCCAGCTCACGCTGGCCCAGCGCGTGCCGGTGACCGGCGCGGTCATCGTCACCACGCCGCAGGACATCGCGCTGATCGACGCGCGCAAGGGGCTTAAGATGTTCGAGAAGGTGGGCGTGCCCATCCTCGGGGTGGTCGAAAACATGTCCATCCACATCTGCTCGAAGTGCGGCCACGAGGAACGCATCTTCGGCGAGGGCGGCGGGCAGCAGATGTGCAAGGACTACGGCGTCGAATTCCTGGGCGGGCTGCCGCTCGACATCCGCATCCGCGAGGAGACCGACTCCGGCAAGCCGACCGTGGTGGCCGAACCCGACAGCCGCATCGCGCAGATCTACCGGCAGATCGCCCGGCGGGTGGCGGTCAAGGTGGGTGAGCTGGCGGTGGACCATTCCTCCAAGTTCCCGAACATCGTCATCCAGAACACCTGAGCCCGGCTGCCGCGGGTGGCGCGCCCGGCGCAGCCCGCCGGCTGCGACGGTGAGCGGGCGCTTGACAAGCAGGGGTGACTAACCCATCATACACCGTATGACAAGGGTTGCCGAAGCCACTCCCCTTTACGCCGCCTCGTCCGTGCGGCGGGTCAACGCGCGGTTGGACCCCGCCACCCAGGCCGAGCTTAAGTGCCTGATGCAGGAAACCGGCATGACGGTGACCGAGGTCATCCGCACCGCCATCCATCGCCTCTACCAGCAGCGGCACGCACCCTCACCTAGCGTGGCGGACAGCTTCGCCGACCTGATCGGCGCCATCGAGGGCCCGGAGGACTGGTCGAGTGACGTCAAGAAGGCCCTGACCGCGGGCCTCTCCGGCAAACACGCGTGATCATCGCCGACACCGGGTTCTGGGTGGCGCTATTCAACCGCAACGACCGGCACCACGCGCGGGCCTGCGCGGTTTCTCAGGCGCTGCGCGAGCGGCTGGTGACGACCTGGCCGGTGCTCACTGAGGTCACCCATCTGCTCGCGCAGCGCGGGCATGTGACCCTGGCGCGGCGCTTCCTCGAGCGTTGCTTCGCCGGCGCGGTGGAGATCTTCGAGCTCGACGCCGAGGCACGGCAACGGGTCTTGCCGCTCATGCAGCGCTACAGGGACCTGCCCATGGATCTCGCCGACGCCTCCTTGGTGATCCTCGCCGAACGGCTTGGTCACGGTCGCATCCTCTCCACCGACCAGCGCGACTTCGAGACCTATCGGTGGAAGCACCACCAGCCTTTCGAGAACCTGCTGCTCGCCTGATGTCATGAGTATCAAATCCGACCGCTGGATCCGCCGCATGGCCCTGGAGCACGGCATGATCAGCCCGTTCGAACCGGACCAGGTCAAGGCGGTCGACGGGCGCAAGATCGTCTCCTACGGCACCTCCAGCTACGGCTACGACGTGCGCTGCGCCGACGAATTCAAGCTGTTCACCGACATCAACACCACCATCGTCGATCCCAAGGCCTTCGACCCGCAGTCCTTCGTCGAGGTCAAGGGCGACTATTGCATCATCCCGCCCAATTCCTTCGCATTGGCCCGCACCATCGAGTATTTCCGCATCCCGCGCAATGTCCTGACCATCTGTCTGGGCAAGAGCACCTACGCCCGCTGCGGCATCATCGTCAACGTCACGCCGCTGGAGCCGGAGTGGGAGGGGCATGTGACCCTGGAGTTCTCCAACACCACGCCGCTACCGGCCAAGATCTATGCCAACGAGGGCGTGGCGCAGATGTTGTTCCTGGAGTCCGACGAGGTGTGCGAGACCTCCTACCGCGACCGCGGCGGCAAGTACCTGGGGCAGACGGGCGTGACCCTGCCGAAGATATAGTGGACGTGTGGGTGGGGCGTACGCAGTACAATCTGGCCCATCCCAACACACACCCCACCCGCATCAACGCAGACTGGATGGGATCATGATGAACACCCCTCACCCCTCACCCCTCACCCCTCACTGCTGACTGACATGCGCTTCCGCTTCCCCGTGGTCATCATCGATGAGGACTTCCGCTCGGAGAACCAGAGTGGGCTTTCCATCCGTGCGCTCGCCCAGGCCATTGAGAAGGAGGGCATCGAGGTGCTGGGGGTCACCAGCTATGGCGACCTGTCCTCCTTCGCCCAGCAGCAGTCGCGCGCCTGCGCCTTCATTTTGTCGGTGGACGACGAGGAGCTGGCCAACGAGGAGGAGGAGACGATCGCCGAGCTCAGGGCCTTTGTCGAGGAGATCCGCTTTCGCAATGCCGAGATCCCCATCTTTCTGCACGGCGAGACGCGCACCGCCCGACACATCCCGAACGACATCCTGCGGCAGCTAAACGGCTTCATCCACATGTTGGAGGACACGCCGGAATTCCTCGCCCGCTACATCGTGCGCGAGGCCCGCGCCTATCTGGACTCCATCGTGCCGCCCTTCTTCCGCGCGCTCACCCACTACGCCGCGGACGGCTCCTATTCCTGGCACTGCCCCGGTCACTCGGGCGGGGTGGCCTTCCTCAAGAGCCCCATCGGCCAGATGTTCCACCAGTTCTTCGGTGAAAACCTCCTGCGGGCCGATGTCTGCAACGCAGTGGAGGAACTGGGGCAGCTGCTCGATCACTCTGGCCCGGTAGGGGCTTCCGAGCGCAATGCCGCCCGCATCTTCAATGCCGACCACCTGTTCTTCGTCACCAACGGCACCAGCTCGTCGAACAAGATGGTCTGGCACTACACGGTGGCGCCGGGCGACGTCGTCGTGGTGGACCGCAACTGCCACAAGTCGGTGTTGCACTCCATCGTCATGACCGGGGCGATCCCCATCTTCCTGACGCCGACGCGCAACAACTACGGCATCATCGGCCCCATCCCGCTCGACGAGTTTCGGCCGGAGAACATCCAGAAGAAGATCGCCGCCCACCCCTTCGCGCGCGACATCAAGGCCAAGCCGCGGGTGCTGACCATCACCCAGAGCACCTACGACGGCATCCTCTACAACGTGGACACCATCAAGGAGCTGTTGGGCGACTTCATCGACACCCTGCACTTCGACGAGGCCTGGCTGCCGCATGCCGCCTTCCACGATTTCTACCGCGGCATGCACGCCATCGGCCGCGGCCGTCCGCGCTCGCGCGATGCCCTGGTGTTCGCCACCCAGTCCACCCACAAGCTGTTGGCCGGACTCTCGCAGGCCTCGCAGATCCTGGTGCAGGACTCGGAGACGCGCAAACTGGACTACCACCGCTTCAACGAGGCGTATCTGATGCACACCTCCACCTCGCCGCAGTACGCCATCATCGCCTCCTGCGACGTGGCGGCGGCCATGATGGAGCCGCCGGGCGGCACCGCCCTGGTGGAGGAGTCCATCCTCGAGGCCCTCGACTTCCGCCGCGCCATGCGCAAGGTCGACGCCGAGTTCGGCCAGGACTGGTGGTTCAAGGTCTGGGGGCCGGACCGCCTGGCCGAGGAAGGCATCGGCAGCCGCGAGGACTGGTTGCTCGGGGCGAACGAGCGCTGGCATGGCTTTGGGCCGATCGCCCCCGGCTTCAACATGCTCGACCCGATCAAGGCGACCGTCATCACCCCGGGCCTGGACGTGGACGGCGACTTCGCCAACTGGGGCATCCCGGCCGCCATCGTCACCAAGTATCTGGCCGAGCACGGGGTGATCGTGGAGAAGACGGGGCTTTATTCCTTCTTCATCATGTTCACCATCGGCATCACCAAGGGCCGCTGGAACACTTTGGTCACGGCTTTGCAGCAGTTCAAGGCCGACTACGATGAGAACCAGCCGCTGTGGCGGGTGCTGCCGGAGTTCATCGAAAAGCAGCCCCGCTACGAGAAGGTGGGGCTCAAAGACCTATGCGACCAGATCCACGCCATCTATAAGGCCAACGACGTGGCGCGGCTCACCACCGAGATGTATCTCTCGGAGATGGCGCCGGCCATGAAGCCGGCCGACGCCTTCGCCAAGATGGCCCACCGCGAGATCGAACGGGTGGAGATCGACCGGCTGGAGGGGCGCATCACCAGCGTGCTGCTCACCCCCTACCCGCCCGGCATCCCCCTGCTGATCCCGGGCGAGCGCTTCAACGGCACCATCGTCCGCTATCTACAGTTCACGCGCGAGTTCAACGAGCGCTTCCCCGGTTTCGAGACCGACGTGCACGGGCTCGTCAAGGAGCGCGACAACGGGCGCTGGCGCTATTACGTCGATTGCGTCGCCTAGACGACGCGGCCGACGTTCGATCACAACTTGTAACGACGCTCCCCCGGCTAGCCGCCGGCCGGCTGAAAACCGAATTTTCCGTCCTTTTCCGCGAAAGTTCCGAGCCTGCGGCCCAGGTCAGGCGGGGTCTCACTGAATTCCTGCACGCGGCAGCTTTGCGTGCTGATGGCGAAATGGCGCGCGCCGATCTTGAGGATGTAGATCGGCTCGGCGTATTGCGGCGGGGCCTCGTACAGCTCGGGCCGGGCACGCAGCGGCACACCGCGCACGTCGATGCCGCCGCGGCATTCGGGCATGCGGTTGGCGGCGATGGTCAGCTTGATCGTGTCCTGCCACAGCCACTCCTGCACACGGTGCAGCATGATGCTGTGATCCTGGCTGTCGTCGATGCGGTAGGAGGCGGTGTCGTTGACACAGCCGGCCAGTAGCAGCAGGGCAACGAGCCCAGGTGCGGCCAGCCTGCCCTCTGTCGCGCCAGTCCTCTCCCCCCGGCGGCGGGGAGGATCACTCGATGCCCTGGCTGGCGAGGTATTCGTCATAGGTGCCCTCAAAGACCACATGGGTGCCGTCCAGTTTGAGTTCGATGATCTTGTTGGCGAGCGATGATACGAACTCGCGGTCGTGCGAGACAAATATCAGCGTGCCATCGTACTTCTCCAGGGCGGTGTTGAGCGACTCGATGGACTCCATGTCCATGTGGTTGGTGGGCTCGTCCATGATCAGCACGTTGGGCTTGAGCAGCATGAGCTTACCGAACAGCATGCGCCCCTGCTCGCCGCCGGAGATCACGCGCGCCGGTTTCTTCGCCTCGTCGCCGGAGAAGAGCAGCCGGCCCAGGGTGCTGCGGATCAAGGTCTCGACGTCCTGCCCTTCATAGCCGCCGGCGCGCACCCAGCGCGCGATCCACTCGACCAAAGGCGCGTCGGTGTCGAACTCGGCGGCGTGGTCCTGGGCGAAATAGCCGAGCTTGGCCTTCTCCGCCCACTGGATACGGCCGGCCTGCGGGGAAAGCTCGCCGACCAAAAGCCGCATGAGCGTGGTCTTGCCCACGCCGTTCTCGCCGATGACCGCCACCTTGTCGCCGGCGGCGAT
>JBKBRS010000056.1:8543-12541 GCA_046292095.1 Thiobacillaceae bacterium | reverse complement strand
CACCATTCGCGGCAAGTATCCGCAGTTCATCTATTGGCTGGCCATGCCCTTCTTCGCGCCGGTGCCGCCGGAGGCCGAGCGCTTCTACAGCCAACCCGGCATGGCGGAACGCAATCTCACCCTGGATTGGCAGCCCGTGGGCACGGGACCGTTCTACCTCGCCGAGAACGACCCCAACCGGGTCATGATCCTGCGCCGCAATCCCCACTATCACGACGATTTCTACCCGGTCGATGGCGAGCCTGGTGACGCCGAGGCGGGGCTGTTGCGCGATGCCGGCCGGCGCCTGCCGCTGATCGAGGCGGCGGTCTATCGCCTGGAGAAGGAGGACATCCCGGAGTGGGCCAAATTCCTGCAAGGCTATTACGACGCCTCCGGCATCACCTCGGACACCTTCGACCAGGCCATCCGCATCGGCCCGGATGGCCGGCCGGACTTAAGCCCGGAGATGCGCGCGCGCGACATCCGCTTGAGCACTGCCGTGCGCGCCTCGATCTGGTATGTGGGCTTCAACATGCTCGACCCGGTGGTCGGCGGCGCGAGCGAGCGCGCGCGCAAGCTGCGCCAGGCCCTATCCATCGCCCTGGACTACGAGGAGTTCATCTCCATCTTCCTGAACGGCCGTGGCATCCCGGCACAGGGGCCGCTGCCGCCGGGCATCTTCGGCCATCGCGAGGGCGAGGCGGGCATCAACCCGGTGGTCTATCGCTGGCAGGGCGGGCGAGCGTTGCGCCGCAACATCGCGGAGGCCAAGCGCCTGCTCGCCGAGGCGGGCTACCCCGAGGGGCGTGAGGCGGGAAACGGCCGGCCGCTCACTCTGTTCTTCGACACCATGGCCAGCGGCCCGGAGGCGAAGAGCCGCCTCGACTGGTACCGCAAGCAGTTCGCCAAGCTGGGCATCCAGCTCGTGATCCGCTCGACCGACTACAACCGTTTCCAGGACAAGATGCGCAAGGGCAACGCGCAGATCTTCGAGTGGGGCTGGAATGCCGATTATCCCGACCCGGAGAACTTCCTGTTCCTGCTCTACGGCCCCAACCGCAAGGCCGGCGCCAATGGCGAGAACGCCGCCAATTATGAAAATCCCGAGTACGACCGACTGTTCCGGCAGATGAAAGACATGGCGAACGGCCCGGCGCGCCAGCGCGTGATCGACGCCATGGTGGACATCCTGCGCCACGACGCCCCCTGGGTCTTCGCCTATCATCCACAGAGCTATGGGCTGCGGCATGCCTGGGTGGCCAATGTGAAGCCCAACCTGATGGCCAACAACACGCTCAAATACCGGCGTGTCGACCCGGCGGCGCGGGTGGCCTACCAGATGCGCTGGAACCGGCCGGTGTGGTGGCCGGTCGGTCTGCTGCTGGCCTTCGTGGCGGCAGCCGTGATTCCGGCGGCTGTGGCCTATCGCCGACGTCTGTCGGCAACCGCCAGGCAGCGGCCATGACCGCCTACATCGTCCGCCGCCTCCTCTACGCCATCCCCATCCTGGTCGGGGTGAACCTGATCACCTTCGCCCTCTTTTTCATCGTCAACACCCCGGACGACATGGCGCGCATCCACCTGGGGGCGAAGCACGTCACCGAAGAGGCCATCGAGCGCTGGAAGCGCGAGCACGGCTACGACAAGCCGCTGTTCTACAACCGCGAGGCCGTCGGGGTGGCGCGGCTGACCGACACCCTGTTCGTGCAAAAGTCGCTGCGCCTGTTCGTCTTCGATTTCGGTCAGGCCGACGACGGGCGCGACATCGCCCGCGAGATCAGGCAGCGCATGTGGCCCAGTCTGGCCATCGCCTTGCCGACCCTGCTTACGGGGCTGGCCGTCTACATCAGCTTCGCCCTGCTGCTCGTCTTTTTCCGCGCCACCTACCTGGACCTCGCCGGGGTAGTGCTGTGCGTGGTGTTGATGTCGATCTCCGGACTCTTCTATGTCATCGGCGGCCAGTATCTGCTGGGCAAGCTGTGGAATCTGGTGCCCATCTCGGGCTATCAGCCGGGCCTCGATGCAGTCAAATTCCTCGTCCTACCCGTGCTGGTGGGGGTGGTGTCCGGCATCGGCGAGTCGACCCGCTTCTACCGCACCCTGTTCCTGGAGGAGATGCACAAGGACTACGTGCGCACCGCCCGCGCCAAGGGGCTCGCGGAGGGCGTGGTGCTGTTTCGCCACGTGCTCGGCAACGCCATGATCCCCATCCTCACCGGGGTGGTGGTGGTGATCCCGCGGCTCATCCTGGGTAGCCTGATCGTCGAGTCCTTCTTCGGCATCCCGGGCCTCGGCAGTTACACGATCGACGCCATCGCCGCGCAGGACTTCGCCATCGTGCGGGCCATGGTCTTCCTGGGCTCGGCGCTCTACATCCTGGGCCTGCTGCTCACGGACATCTCCTATACCCTGGTCGATCCGCGCGTGAGATTCGAATGACGTTACCCTTCAAGCCGGTCGTCCTGTGGAGCGACGCGCTGCTGTTGCTGCTCGTCGCAGCGCTGCTCGCCTTCATCCTGCACGTGCGCCGGCACGAGCACCTGCGCGAGCCCTGGCGGCGGGTGGCGCGAAGCCGTCTGGGCATGGCCGCGGCGGTGATCCTCGCCGCCTATGCGCTGATCGGCCTGCTCGATTCCTTGCACTACCGGCCGCAACTGCCGACCGCGCCGGGTCAGCCGGTGCAGTACGCGGCCGAGGTGCTGTCGGTGTTCGACGCCCTGGCCGAGCCGCTGCGCACACGGGTGGAGGAGACCTATTCGGCGCCGCTTGCCACCCATCTCTTCGTGAAAAAGAACCTCACCCTGGACGACGGCCGGGTCGTGCGCGAGTATCCACGGCTCAAGTACGGCGGCGCCCACCTGCAAGACCCTGCGCAGCGAACTACCGACATCGCCGCACGTGCCCTGCGCGGGGCGGGTTGGGGCTTGGCGGCGGCCTTGGCCGTTTGGGGACTGGCGGTCGTATGGCTCGGCCAGCGCCGTGAGATCGGGGTGACGTCGGCCGGACGCGCGCTACTGCGCGATCCGGCGCTCGGGGGCGTGCGCAGCGCCCTCGTCACCCTGGGCCTGCTACTGCTGGCGACGGGCACGGTGGTGGCGCTGGCGAGCCACTACCACGTGCTCGGCACGGACAAGGTGGGGCAGGACGTCCTCTATCTCGCCCTGAAGAGCATACGCACGGGGCTGCTGATCGGCACGCTGACCACCCTGATCCTGCTGCCGCTGGCGCTGTTCCTGGGGGTGGCCGCCGGCTATTTCGGCGGGCGCACCGACGACGTCATCCAATACGTCTATACCACGCTCAATTCCATCCCCGGCGTGTTGCTCATCGCCGCCGCCGTGCTGGTGGCCCAGGTCCATATCGAGTCGAATCCTGCGCTCTACGACACGGCGGCGGCCCGCTCCGACCTACGGCTCGTCTTCCTCTGCGGCATCCTGGGCATCACCAGTTGGACAGGGCTGGCGCGGCTGTTGCGCGGCGAGACCTTGAAGCTGCGCGAGCTGGAGTACATCCAGGCGGCGCGCGCCTTCGGCGTATCGCACCTGGGCATCCTCACCCGCCACATCCTGCCCAACGTCTCACACCTGATCCTGATCACCCTGGTCATCGATTTCTCCGGCCTGGTCCTGGCCGAGGCGGTCCTCTCCTACGTCGGCGTCGGGGTGGACCCGGTGATGGCCAGTTGGGGCAACATGATCAACGGCGCGCGACTGGAACTGGCGCGCGAACCGGTGGTGTGGTGGCAGTTGGCGGCGGCCTTCCTGTTCATGTTCGCCCTGGTCCTGGCGGCCAACCTATTCGCCGACAGCGTGCGCGAGGCCTTCGATCCGCGCAGCGCGGGGCAGCGGTGAGGGGACACGGGTGAAGGGGCTGCGGCTCACGGGGCTCCGCCTGGAGATCGCGACCCAGGGCCAGACCCTGGCGCCGGTCGATGGGCTGTCCCTGGCGGTCGGGCCGCGCGAATGCGTGGCGCTGCTGGGTGAGTCGGGCAGCGGCAAGTCGCTCACCGCACTGGC
>JBKBRS010000056.1:0-8446 GCA_046292095.1 Thiobacillaceae bacterium | reverse complement strand
GCCCTCATGCGCCTGTTGCCCGATGGCATCCGCGTGGCGGCGGGCGAGGCCTGGTTGGGCGAGACCGATCTGTTCGCGCTGCCTGAGCGACAGATGCGCGCGGTGCGCGGTTGGCGTCTCGCCATGGTCTTCCAGGAGCCCATGTTGAGTCTCAACCCGGTCATGACGGTCGGACGGCAGATCGCCGAGGCCTTGCGCGCACACCGCGGTCTTCGCGGGGGCGCGGCCCGCGCCGAGGTCGAGCGGCTGCTACAGGCCGTGGGCCTCGATGCGCGGCTGGCGGCGAGCTACCCCTTCCAGCTCTCGGGCGGCCAGCGCCAGCGGGTCCTCATCGCCAGCATGCTCGCGGGCGAGCCCGAGCTGCTCATCGCCGACGAACCCACCACGGCGCTGGACGTCACCGTGCAGGCGCAGATCCTGCGGCTCCTCAAGCGGCTGACATTGGAGCGTGACATGGGGCTCTTGCTCATCACCCACGACCTGGACGTGGCGCGCGACATGGCCGACCGGGTGGCCGTCATGTACGCCGGCGAGCTCATCGAGTGGGCCAGCCGCGCGCAGGTCTTCACCGCGCCGCGGCACCCTTACACCCAGGCGCTGCTGCGAGTCATGCCGGCGCTCGCGCGACGAGGTGAGGCCCTGCAATGCCTGTCCGGCAGCGTGCCAGCCTTGGGCACGGCCTTGCCCGGCTGTCGCTTTGCCCCCCGCTGCCCGTTCGCCGAGTCGCGTTGTCATGCCGAGGCGCCCGCCCTGCATGTCCTCGACGACGGTCAGCAGGTGCGCTGCCATCTGGCCGTCAAGCCGAAGGGGCCGACCCGCGCGTCCTCGGGCCGACCGACCGCCCGCCCGGCGGCGGTCCCGGCAGGCGATCAGCCCGTGCTGGAGATCGACGGCCTCAAGGTCCACTTCCCGCTGCGCAAAGGTCTGATCAAACGCGCGGTGGGTTGGGTCAGAGCGGTCGACGGGGTCAGCCTGCGTATTGCCCGGGGCGAGACCCTGGCCCTGGTGGGTGAGTCGGGCTGTGGCAAGACCACCCTCGCCCGCGCCATCCTGCGGCTGATCACACCCACGGCGGGACAGGTACGGCTCGACGGGGTCGATCTCGCCACGCTGTCGGGCGGGGCCCTGCGCCGGATGCGGGCGAGGATGCAGATCGTGTTCCAGGACCCTCATGCCTCGCTCAATCCCCGCATGCGGGTGGGCGAGATCATCGAAGAGGGTCTGGTGGCGCTGCGCCCGGACCTGGACCGCGACCAGCGCCAGGCCACCGTGGCGCGGTTGCTCGCACGGGTCGGTCTGGAGGCGGATGCCGCGCGGCGCTATCCGCATGCCTTCTCCGGTGGGCAGCGGCAGCGCATCGCCATCGCCCGGGCGCTCGCCGTCGAACCGCGGCTGCTGATCTGCGACGAGCCGACCAGCGCCCTGGACGTCTCGGTGCAGGCGCAGATCATCGATCTGTTGATCAGGCTACAGGCCGAGCAGGGGCTCGCCTATCTGTTCATCACACACAACCTGCCGGTGGTGGGCTATTTGGCGCACCGGGTGATGGTCATGTACGCAGGGCGCATCGTCGAAGAGGGCCCCACCAAGACCCTGTTCGACCGGCCCTTGCACCCCTATACGCAATTGCTGCTGGCCTCGGCACCCGGGCGCGGTCTGGGCCCGTCGGCCTCGGCTCCGGGCGAGGGCGGGGCGGCGGTCTCGGCAGGCTGTGCCTATGCGCCGCGTTGCCCGGTGGCACGTACCGACTGCTGGCAAAGTGTGCCGGAGCTGAGGGTGGTGCCGGATGGACGTCGCCTGGCCTGTCCCTACGCCTGAGTCCTCAGGCTCAACCGCTCGGACCCGGCCCTAGCGAGATGGCCGTCAGATGTCGCGCCGGCGGACGCCGGTGTCCTGGGTCTGGATGGGCTCGTTCTGGACCAGCTGGCTGTTGCCCGGCTTGGACGGCATGGGCACATAGAGGCTCTGCGCCGCGGTCAGGCGACCCCGGCTCGCCTTGATGGGATTGTGCTCTTTGAGCCACTCCAGGGTTACGCCGAACTGGTCGGCGATGCTCTGAAGCCGCTCGCCCTTGCGGGCCTGGTAGAGCTGGAGGGTGGGGCGCTCGGTGCCCTTGCGCTGCAGGTTCTGCTGGAAGGTCTCCACCTTGTCTGCGGGCAGCAGGAGGATGCCGCGCGTGTCGGTGTGGATGATGCGTCGCTGGAAGGCGGGGTTCAGGGCGAGGAACTCCTCCAGGCTGATGTCCGCCAGCCGGGCCACCTGCCGCACGGGCATAGGCTGGGTCAGCTTGACCTGGACGAAGTAGGGCTCGTTGTCGATGGCCTGCAGGGCCAGCCCCGAGTTCTCCGGATCCTGGACGAGGTTGCGCACGGCCAGCAACTTGGGCACGTAGTGCCGCGTCTCGGTGGGCAGCGGCAAGGCGGCATAGGCGGTGGACAGCCCTCGTGCGCGATTGCGGGCGATGGCGCGGGCAAGACAACCCTCGCCACAGTTGTAAGCCGCCAGCGCGAGCTCCCAGCTGCCGAATTGGCGGTGCAGGGTTTGCAGGTAGTCGAGGGCGGCGCGAGTGGCCGCGAGGACATCGCGGCGCCCGTCGTACCAGGGATTCTGCTTGAGCCCGAAGACGCGTCCGGTCGCGGGGATGAACTGCCAGATACCGGCGGCCTTCTTGGGTGACTCGGCCATCGGGTTGAAGGCGGATTCGATCAGGGGCAGCAGCGCCACCTCCATGGGCATGCCACGCCGCTCGACCTCCTCGACGATGTGATAGAGATAGGGGCGGCTGCGCTCGATCGCCTTTGTTAGGTGCTGGGCGCGTTCCAGGAACCAGCGCTCGTGACGGCGCGTGAGCTCGGGGTTGACCTCGGCCAGGCGAAAGCCGCTGCGGATGCGCTCCCACAGATCCTGCGGGCGTGCGTCCCCATCCTGTACCAGCGGTGTGCCATTGAGGGAGTAGCTGATCTTGAGTTCCGGGGCTGGCGCTGCGGTGATGGCCAGTGCCGTACTACTGCAGAGCCCTAGTGCGATAGCGACGAGGGTGGGCAGTTTGAACATGGATGGCAGGGCGCTCACATGTGCCCAGGAATACGTTGACACAAAAATAATAAGACTATGCACTGACCCAGATGATTACAATATTTTATTATTGCAAAAGTTATTTTATTGATTGAAGTCGTCCTTCATCGCCCGCAGGGTGGCGAAGGTCTGGATCTCGTCCCCTGGCTCGAGCCCGGTCAGCCGCCGGACTGCCGCCTGGATCGCGGCCTGATCGCAGCGGAGGAAGGGGTTTACGCGCCGCTCCCTTGCCAGCCGCACGGGCAGGGTCGGTCGGCCCACCGACCGAAGCCGGTCCGCCTCTGCGGCCCAGGCCTTGAGCTCGGGATTGTCCGGGTCGACCGTACGCGCGAAGGCGATGTTGGCCAGCGTGTATTCGTGGGCACAGCAGACTTGGGTCTCACCCGGCAAGGCCGCCAGGCGCCTTAGCGAATGCAACATCTGCGCAGGGGTCCCCTCGAACAGGCGGCCACATCCGCAGGAGAACAGGGTGTCGCCACAGAACAGATGGCCATGGCCGTAGTAGGCCAGGTGGTCGCGCGTGTGGCCCGGCACGGCCAGGACCGTCAGGCGCAGTTTGGGTTGTGGGATGACGATCTGTCCGCCGTCGGCGACGGGTCGGATCGGTAGGCCGAGATCCCGGTTTGGGGGCCCATATACAGGGCAGGCATATACCGTGGTGAGGTCGGCCACGCCGCCGACATGGTCTGCGTGGTGGTGCGTGATCAGGATGGCGGCGAGCGGCATGTGGCGAGCCTCGAGCCAGGATAGAATGGGGCCCGCCTCGCCCGGATCGACCGCGACGGCGTGTCGCCCGTCATGGATGAGCCAGATGTAGTTGTCGTGCAGGGCAGGCAGTGGGATCACTTCGTGCATAGGGAGCCATTCTGGACGAGCTCACGCCGGCGTCAAGCATGTATCAGTGGCTGCAAAGCGATCTGGGCCAGTACGTGCTGGAGCGGGAGTTGGCCTGGTACGACCAGACCTGCGCCAACCTGTTCGGCTTCAACGCGCTGCAGCTGGGCGAATGCCACACCGATTTCCTGCGCGCGAACCGCATGCCCTACCGCCTCTGCGGCGGGCAGGCGGGCGGGGCCGTGCACTGCGCGCTCGAACAGCTGCCCATCGCCAGCGAGTCGCTCGACCTGCTGGCCCTGCCGCACGCCCTGGAGTTCTCGCCACATCCGCACCAGCTGCTGCGCGAGTGCGAACGGGTCCTGCGACCGGAGGGACGGCTGCTCATCTCTGGCTTCAACCCGATGAGCCTGTGGGGTCTGCGTCGGCTGCTGACCCGCCGCACGGCTCGGGCCTACCCCTGGAATGGGCACTTCATCCGTCTCGCCCGCCTCAAGGACTGGCTCGCCCTGCTCGGCTTCGAGCTGCAGAGCGGTCGCATGATTTGTTATGCTCCACCCCTAGGCCGGGCCGACTGGCTCAACCGCTTCACCTGCATGGAAACGGCGGGAGACCGCTGGTGGGCCATGGGTGGCGGCGTCTATCTGCTGCAGGCGGTCAAGCGCCGGGTCGGACTGCGCCTGATCGCGCCCAAATGGGACAAGTCTTGGCTGGTTAGACCGGCCCTGGGACAAACTACTCGCAAAATCGCCCGTGAAGACAACGCACAAACCTGATCCGCGTGCGGCGCCCGCCGTCGTGATTTACGCCGACGGCGCCTGCAAGGGCAACCCCGGCCCCGGCGGCTGGGGTGTGTTATTGCGCTATGGCGACCGGGAAAAGGCCCTCCACGGCGGCGAGGCCGAGACCACCAACAACCGCATGGAGCTCACCGCAGTGATCGAGGCCCTCAAGGCCCTCAAGCGCCCCTGCCGGGTGGAGCTGTACACCGATTCGCAATATGTCCAGAAGGGCATCACCGAGTGGCTGCCCAACTGGAAGCGGCGCGGCTGGCGCACCAGCGGCGGCGGTGCCGTGAAGAATCAGGACCTCTGGCAGGCCCTGGACCGCGAGGCCGCCCGCCATGAGATCACCTGGCACTGGGTACGCGGACACGCCGGCGACCCGGGCAACGAGCGGGCAGACGCCTTGGCCAACCAGGGCGTACAGGCGACCGGTCGCGCGCCCCGCGACGCCACCCGCAAGGCGCCCGCCGCATCGGCCGACGAGACTGCATGAGACAGATCGCACTGGACACCGAGACCACCGGCCTCGATCCCGCCCTGGGCCACCGGGTGATCGAGATCGGCGCGGTGGAGATCGTCAACCGCCGGCTCACGGGCGAGGTCTTCCACGTCTATCTCAACCCCGAGCGGGAGATCGATCCGGGGGCCGTGGAGGTGCACGGCCTCACGCAGGAATTCCTCGCCGACAAGGCGCGCTTCGCGGACGTCTGCGCCGATTTCCTGCATTTCATCAACGATGCCGAACTGGTCATCCACAATGCCCCCTTCGACGTGGGCTTTCTCGACGCGGAGCTCGCACGGCTAAATGCCGGGCGGCTACGCGATCACTGCCTGGGCATCCAGGACAGCCTGAAGCTCGCCCGCGAGCTGCATCCCGGCCAGAAAAACAATCTGGACGCCCTCTGCCGGCGCTACGAGGTGGACAATTCCGGCCGCACCTATCACGGTGCCCTGCTCGACGCCCAGCTGCTGGCCGAGGTCTATCTGGCCATGACCCGCGGCCAGGAGACGCTCGCCATAGAACAGGCGATCGCTGCCCAGACCCAGCTGCCGCGCGGGCGTGTCAAACTGCGCCTGCTCAAGGCGAGCGCCGAGGAGCTGGCCGCCCATGCCGCATATCTACAGGACATGGCCCGCGAATGCGGCGAGACGCCGGTCTGGTAGCGGCTGAACGGCGCAGCGATCCAAGCCACCCTCCGGCGGCTGGGGTTTCCGTCTCAGTCCACGGAGCGATGCCATATCACGGCCCGTCCTCCAGGGTCGCAGGCACACGATCACCGCAGCGCGGCAGGTCATCGCCGCCGTTCCTGATCCACCTGTGGGTTGCCGTCAGTGCCTTGTCTGGGCTCCTGTTTGCCACGGCGGTCATGGCCAATGGCACAATCACCCTGCTGCTGAGCGAGCGGGGGCCGGCCTACGAACAGGTCGCCGATGCCTTCCTCGCGCGCCTCAACGACACGCGGGGGGTCCGCGTCGTGCACGCCGACGACCTCGATGCCCGGGGGGTGCAGACCCTGGTGCGCGAGACAGGGCTCCTGGTGCCGGTGGGCAGCCGGGCGACCCGCTTGGTCGCCGAGCACGTCGGTAGGACCAACGCGGTCCTGGCCCTCATGCTGCCGCGCAGTGCCTTCGAGGCAGAGAACTGGCCGGCGGCACTGTCGCGCCGCCGCCTCTCGGCGGTCTTCATCGATCAGCCCCCGGCGCGCTCGCTGGCCCTGATCGAGCGGCTGCTGCCCCAGGCGAGGCAGGTGGCGGTGCTCTACACACCTCGGGTCCAGGCCAACTTGACCGCCCTACAGCAGGAGGCGGGGCGCCGGCGCGTGGCCCTGCGCGCTGACGAGATCGAGCAGGCCGGCGAGGTGGCCGGCGGCCTGAGACAGGTCCTGCCGGGGTCCGACGTGCTGCTCCTCCTACCCGACGCCCAGGTCGTCAATGCCAACAACGTCCAGCACCTGTTGCTGACCACCTACCGCTATCGCGTGCCGGTCATCGGCTTCTCGCAAGGCCTGGTCAGGGCGGGGGCGATCGCCGCCGTCTACTCGACGCCGGCCCAGATCGGTGCCCAGGGCGGTGACATCGCCCGTCAGTGGCGCATGGCTGAGGGCGAGCTGCCACCCCCGACGCATTGCAACGAGTTTTCCATCGCATTCAACACCAACGTCGCCCGCTCGCTCGGCATCACCCTGCCGGACGAGGCAACGGTCAGGCACCAGCTGGGGGCCGAGCCATGATGCACCGTTTGGGGATACGCGCACGCGTGCTATTGCTCGCCATGCTGCCCATCGCGGTGATCGCCGTCTCTCTGACCTGGTATTTCATCGCCAGCCGCCTGCAGGACATGGACCGGGCGCTCGAGGAGCAGGGCCAGGCCATGGCGCGCCAGCTGGCACAGGCCTGCGAGTACGCCCTGTTCATCGGCGAGCGCGAATTGCTGGAAGACCTCGCCAACGGGCTGCGCAAGGATGCCACCGTCATGACGGTGCGCATTACCGACCGGGACGGGCGCGTCTGGGTGCACCTGGGCCCGCGAGAGGGTATGTCCGAGGCGGCATCCAGATCCGCTGGCGGTCTGCACTGGGCTCGCGATGCCCTGTTCGTCACCGAACCCGTGTTGAGCAGGCCGATCGTCCTGGCCAGCCATGAGCTGGGCGGTGAGGCACGGGCACAGACCCTGGGCCAGGTGACGGTGGGCATCTCTCTACAGACGACCCGCGCCCGGCAGCGTGAGATCCTAGTCAACAGCTTCCTCCTGAGCGCGGTCGTTCTGATTATGGTGATCCTGATGGCCATCCGACTCGGACGCGACATCGTGCGGCCCATCGGCCACCTGACCGAGGTCGTATAGCGCATCGGCCAGGGCAATCTGAACGTCAAGCCCGAGCAGGACCTGGGCGGGGAATTCAGCGTGCTGGCCCAGGGGATCGCCCGTATGACCGACGAGCTGCGCGGCTTTTACGAGACGCTGCAAAGCCGCATCCAGGAGGCGACGGCCAAGCTGAGCTGGCAGGCGAGCCATGATCCCCTCACGGGGCTGACCAACCGCGCAGAATTCTCCCTTCAGGTCGAGAAGGCGCTCAGGGCGGCGCAGGAGGACGACCGTCGCCACACCCTGGTGTTCATGGACTTGGACCAGTTCAAGGTGGTCAACGACACCAGCGGCCACAAGGCGGGCGACGAGTTGCTGCGGCAGCTGTCCACGCAACTGAAACAGGCCTTGCGCAGCACCGATATTCTGGCGCGGCTGGGCGGCGACGAATTCGGCGTCTTGTTCCTCGACTGTGGCATCGACACCGGCCTGCGCCTGGCCGAGGGGCTGCGCCGCGTGGTCGAGGGTTTTCGCTTCCACTACGGAGACAGGGTCTACTCGGTGGGGGTCAGCATGGGGCTGGTGGAGGTCGACGCCGCCAGTCCCGGTGTGGGCGAGCTGCTGGGTGCCGCCGATGCCGCCTGCTACGCCGCCAAGGAAGGGGGGCGCAACCGCATTCACCGCTATCACGAAGCGGACCAGCAGCTCCTGCGCCGGCGCGGCGAGATGGAGTGGGCCAGCCGCATCACCCAGGCCCTGGACGAGGGACGGCTGCAGATCTATTGCCAATACCTCGAGCCCCTGCGCGCCGGCGATGGTGCACGGCACTATGAATTGTTGCTGCGCATGGTGGATGCCGAGGACAAGGTCATCCCGCCCATGGCCTTCCTGCCGGCGGCGGAGCGCTACCAGCTCGCGGCCATCCTCGACAGTTGGGTGCTCGACC
>JBKBRS010000055.1:0-12597 GCA_046292095.1 Thiobacillaceae bacterium | reverse complement strand
CCCACGGAGCGTAACGCCCTGGACAGCTGCCTGCGCCTCGCCACCGACGGCTCGGCCGTGTTGCTCATCGAGGACGCGGTGTATGCCGCCACCCGCGGCAACCCCGGCTCCGCTAAACTACAGGCGGCCATGGGCAGGCTCAAGTTCTATGCCCTGGAGCCCGACCTGAAGGCGCGCGGCGTGGCCGCACGCGTCATGGACGGCGTTACACTGGTGGATTACGGCGGTTTCGTGGACCTCGTCGCGGAACACAGGAACTGTCAGTCCTGGTTGTAATTGTCACTTTCACTGCTGAGAGGAGTACTGCAATGCCCACTATCGAAGTCAACGGCAAAACCATTGAGGTCGACGAGGAAGGCTACCTGGTCAACCTGTCCGACTGGAGCGAGGAGGTCGCCGACTTCCTGGCCAAGGAGGAAAAGGTCGAGATGACCCCCAACCACTGGGAGGTCGTGAACTTCCTGCGCGAGTACTACAACGAGTACCAGATCGCCCCGGCCATCCGCGTGCTGACCAAGGCCATCGCCAAAAAGCTGGGTCCGGACAAGGGCAACAACAAGTATCTGTACGAACTGTTCCCCTACGGTCCCGCCAAGCAGGCCTGTAAGATCGCCGGCCTGCCGAAGCCGACCGGCTGTATCTGAGCCGTACCCGGCCGGATCGGGGCCATGGCCCCGGTCCGGCACCTGAAGCGAATGCCGCCGGACGACCGGCATTCGCTTCAGGTGCCACGGGTCGCTGCCGTGGTGCATCGCCAGCAGCGCCCTGTGCAGACCTGGCAGGCCCAGCCACGGCTGCGGTCATTGGAGTCTCGGATCGACGACTGACCCCGACGTCATTGAGGAACGGATGTCCACGCTAACCATCATCTACACCGTCCTGTTCTACGTTGCCACCCTGGTGTTCATCGGTGGCCTGACCTACCGCATCTATGAATACACACGCACGCCGGCGCCGCTGAAGATCCCCACCACCCCCGCCCCCACCACGAGCGCCGGGGTCGTCTATCGCATGGCCCGCGAGGTCGTGTTGTTCGAGAGCCTGTTCAAGTCCAACAAATGGATCTGGGTCTTCGGCTGGCTCTTCCACTTTGGCCTCCTGCTGGTGCTGCTGCGCCACATCCGCTACTTCCAGGAGCCGGTCTGGTTCTGGGTCGAATTCCTCCAACCCTACGGGAAATACGCCAGCTTCATGATGGTCGCCGGCCTGCTGGGCCTGTGGGCGCGGCGTTTCCTGGTCGACCGCGTGCGCTACATCTCCACGCCCTCCGACCACCTGATGCTGGCACTCCTGGTCGGCATCGGTGTCTCAGGCATGATGATGACCTTCGTCGCCCATACCGACATCGTCGCCCTCAAGGCCTTCGTGCTCGGGCTGATGTTCTTCGACTGGCAGCCGCTGCCAGCAGACCCCTTCCTGCTCATCCATCTGGGCCTGGTCGCTGTACTGATGATCGTCTTCCCGGTGAGCAAGCTGCTGCATGCGCCCGGCATCTTCTTCAGCCCCAGCCGCAACCAGGTCGACAACCCGCGCGAGCACCGGCACATCGCCCCCTGGGCTGCCGCCCTGGAACGCGAGCAGGCTTGACTATCGCTGCGTACAACGTGTTGAGAGGTACGAGGAGCTAACGTGGCCGCACCCGATTTCGAGATCCCCAAGTTCCAGGACCATGCCGTCCTCGACATCCCCAAGATCAAGGAAGGGGCCATGTCACACGTCAAATCCTTCGTGGCCGGTCAGTCCGCGCAGGAGTATCTGGGCTATCCCTGGGAGCTGGGCGAGAACTGGAAGGAACGCGCCATCGAACGCATGGGCGAGGTCCTCAGGAAATACCGCTCGGTGCGTGTGTTCCTCGACGCCTGCGTGCATTGCGGGGCATGTACCGACAAGTGCCATTACTTTCTTGGCACCGCCGATCCCAAAAACATGCCGGTGGCGCGCCAGGAGCTGATGCGCAAGGTCTACCGCCGCTACTTCACTTTCGGCGGCAAATACTTCCCCTGGCTGGTGGGCGCCGAGGACCTCACCGAGGAGGTCCTCAACGACTGGTACAACTACTACCACGAGTGCTCCGAATGCCGCCGCTGCTCAGTGTTCTGCCCGTATGGCATCGACACGGCCGAAATCACCATGGCCGGCCGCGAGATCCTCAACTACGTCGGCATGGGCCAGAAATACTCGAACGAGATCCTGGTCAAGGTGCAGAAGGTCGGCAACAACCTGGGCCTGCCCGGCCCGGCGCTGGAGGACACGCTCGCTGGTCTGGAGGAGGACATCGAGGCCGACACCGGCGTGCCGGTGAAGCTGCCGCTCGATCAGAAAGGCGCGGAGATCCTGCTGGTCACGCCCTCGGCCGACTTCTTCTCGGAGCCGCACGTCGAGTCGCTGATCGGCTATGCCAAGGTCTTCCACGCGGCGGGGGCCTCCTGGACCCTGTCCAGCCTCGCCTCCGAGGCCGGCAACTTCGGCCTGTTCAACGGCAACTACGAGACCATGCGCAAGGTCGCCCTGCGCATCCGCGACGCCGCCCTGGAGCTTGGGGTCAAGCGCATCATCGTCGGCGAGTGCGGGCATGCCTGGCGGGTGGCCTATAGTTACTGGAATACCCTGACCGGCATCGGCTATGGCGGCGACGATCCGTATTCGCAGATGCTGCAGAAGCAGCTCGACCATCGCTATCCCCAGCCCATGCACATCTGCGAATACACCTGGGACCTGATCCAGAAGGGCGTGCTCAAGTTCGACAAGTCTAAGAACGACCACCGCATCATCACCTTCCACGATTCCTGCAACGTGGCGCGCGCCTCGCGTATGGGCAATGAGCCGGGCGGCCAGTTCACCATCCCGCGTAACATCATCCGCGCGGTGGCGAACAACTTTTACGACATGGACCCCAACACCATCGGCGAGGCGACCTACTGCTGCGGCGGCGGCGGCGGGCTGTTGACCGACGACCTGATGGAGGTCCGGGTCAAGGGGGCGTTGCCGCGCATGAATGCCTTCAATGCCGTGGTAAAGCAAAACGGCGTGAATTTCCTCGCCTTGATCTGCGCCATTTGCAAGGCGCAGTTCACCAAGGTGTTTCCGTATTACGGTTTTGACATGAGCATGGTCGGCGGTGTGCATCAACTGGTCAGCACCGCCATCGAATTGGATTAACGCGGATCAGCCGCACTTTTGTCGATAGGAGAGCGAAGATGTCGGTCACTGCCAAAGAGCTGAAGAAGACGGAAGGTCTGACCTGGAGGCGTTTCAAGGACGGCGAGTCCGAAAAGGACTATCGCTCCAATCAGGAACGCATCTTCCAGGCCGGCTGGACCCACAAGTGTCCCGAGTATATGCTCTCGACACCCCCGTGCCAGGGTTCCTGCCCCGCCGGTGAGGACATCCGCTCTTATCTCAACATCGTGCGCGGCATCGAGAAGCCGGCCGACCCGAAGATGAGCTGGCAGGAGTTCGCCTGGCGGCGCCTGACCGAGGCCAACCCCTTCCCCGCCGTCATGGGCCGGGTCTGCCCCGCCCCCTGCGAGTCGGGCTGCAACCGTAACCAGGTCGAGGACCACGTCGGCATCAACGCCGTGGAGCACTTCCTCGGCAACTGGGCCCTCGAGAACAACATGAAGTTCGATCGCCCGGCCGTGGAGAGCGGCAAGCGGGTGGCGGTCATTGGCGGCGGTCCCGCCGGCCTCGCCGCGGCCTATCAGCTGCGCCGACTGGGCCATGGCGTGACCATCTTCGACGACCACGCCGAACTGGGCGGCATGATGCGCTACGGCATCCCGGGCTTCCGTACCCCGCGCGAGGTGCTCGACGGCGAGATCCAGCGCATCCTGGACATGGGCGTGGAGGTGCGGCTGAATACCCGTGTGGGCACGGACATCCCATTCGAGCAGGTCGAGAAGGAGTACGACGCCGTGCTGATTGCCCTCGGTGCACAGTCCGGCCGCACCCTGCCGGTCCCTGGCGCCGACGCGCCCAACTGCGTGACCGCCATGGCCTTCCTGCGCGCCTTCAACGAAGGGCGGCTGCAGCACGTCGGCAAGCGCGTGCTGGTCATCGGCGGTGGCGACACCTCCATAGACGTGGCCACGGTTGCCCGCCGTCTGGGCCACATCACCAACGTGACCGACAAGGACCTGCCCGAGCATGTCCTGAGCGGCCACAGCGCCCATGACGTGGCCGCCATCTCCGCGCGTCAGGGGGCCGAGGTCAAGCTCTTCTCCCGCGCCACCATCGACAAGATGGCCGCCAACAAGGCCGAGATCGAGCACGCCCTGGCCGAGGGCATCGAGATCATCGGCGGGGTCACCCCCGTCGAGGTGATCAAGGGTCCGGACGGTCGCGCCACCCACCTGCGCATGGCCGAGTTCGAAATGGTCGGCAAGGAGATGAAGATCAAGGAAGGCACCGAGAAAGACTACGAGGCCGACCTGATCGTCTCCGCCATCGGTCAGGCCGTGGACTTCACCGGCCTGGAGCAGTTCAACAACAACAACGGCCTGATCAAGACCGACAAGCTCTACCGCTTCCCCGGCAAGCCCAACGTCTTCATCGCCGGCGACGTCATCCGTCCGCACCTGCTGACCACGGCCATCGGCCACGCCCGTATCTGTGCCGATGGCATCGACGGCTTCCTCAAGGGTGAGAACATGGACAAGCGGCCCAAGGTGGATGTGGCCCACTGGGACATGGTGCGCCGCTGGGTCGAGACCGGCCACGAGTACAAGGAGCACCACGGTCAGGAGTGGGGCACCTCGCAGTGGAAGGACATCCTGCACAACTTCGAGGACCGCTCGCAGCGCTACATCATCCCCTCGACCGAGCTGTTCCTGGGGCACTTCGTCCACACCCCGCGCAACAAGCGCGAGGTCATCCATCTCGACAAAGACAGCGCCCTGGGCAACTTCCAGGATCGTCTAATCCCCCTGTCCGAGAAGGAGGTGGTGGCCGAGGCCAAGCGCTGCATGTCCTGCGGCCTGTGCTTCGAGTGCGACAACTGCGTGGTCTACTGCCCGCAGACCGCTGTGTACAAGGTGCCCAAGAAGGACAACCCCACGACCGGCCGTTATGTGGCGACCGATTACACCAAGTGCATCGGCTGCCACATCTGCGCCGACGTCTGCCCGACCGGCTACATCGTCATGGGGATGGGCGAGTAACGGGTATCAGTAATCGGGTATCAGGGATCAGGCATCGGTCGGGGGTCGTTTGCGCCCCCCGGCCGTCCCGGCCCTGATGAACCCGTAACCTGTTTCGCTTTGATAAGGGTTGAAGGCTAAAGTGCGAGAGATCTTACGTGCATGGGGCTTGACGGCCCTGTTGGCGGGCCTGCTGCTGGCGCCGGCCGGCGTCATCGCGGGTGTTTCCAAGCCCGTGCTGGAGCGCGGCAAGGGTGAGCGCTGCGTGGAAGACACGGCCTATATGCGCCGCTATCACATGGAGCTGCTCAAGCACCATCGCGACGACACCCTGCGCCGGGGCATCCGGACCACCAAGCACAGTCTCAAGGGCTGTGTCGACTGCCATGCCTCGAGCAAGACGGGCAGTGTGGCCTCCAGCAAGGAGGACTTCTGCATGGCCTGTCACACCTATGCCAGCGTGAAACTCGACTGCTGGGACTGCCACGCCAGCAAACCGATGAAGAAGACGACGCCGGCCGCTTCCACGCCGCGCGTCGCACCCTTGACAGTCGGACTGCCCGGGGGACAACAGCCATGAGCAAACTGCAGCAAACACCCGTCAACGAAGAGCGTCGCGCTCTGCTCAAGGCCGGCGCGATGGCGACCGGCACCGTGCTCGCGCCGGGCCTGCTGCTCTTCGGTGCCGCCCAGGCGCGCGCGCCCGAGGAGCCTGCCTCGGACAAGGTGCGCTGGGGCATGATCATCGACGTGAGCAAATGCGCCGACGGCTGCAACGACTGCGTGACCGCCTGTAACGAGGAAAACGGTCTGTCCGGTGCGACGGGGCGTCAGGATTCGCAATGGATCCGCAAGCTCAACATCCGCCACCTCAAGACCGGGGTTCAGACTTCGCTGCCCATGCTCTGTCAGCACTGCGAGCATCCGCCCTGCGTGGACGTCTGTCCCACGGGCGCCTCCATGAAGCGCGCAGACGGCATCGTCCTGGTGGACCGGCACATCTGCATCGGCTGCCGCTACTGCATGATGGCTTGCCCGTACAAGGCCCGGTCCTTCGTGCACGAGCCGCTCACCGACCAGAACCCGGAGGTGCCGCGCGGCAAGGGCTGTGTGGAGTCGTGCACCTTCTGTGTGCAGAAGCTGGACCGCGGCGAAAACACGACTGCCTGCGTCGAGGCTTGCAATGCTGCCGGTCACAAGGCCATGGTCTTCGGCGACATGAATGACCCGACGAGCGAGATCGCCCAGATCCTGAAGACGCAGAAGACCACGGAGGTCCGGGCGGATCTGGGGCTCAACACCGGTGTGCGTTACCAGGGGATCTGATCCATGCTGAGCCAACAATATTGCCTCGAGGCGCGGGAATGCAAACCTGCGCTGTTCTGGACGCTGATGGGTGCGGGCGGGCTCGTCCTGCTGGGTACCCTCTATGCCTTCTTCACTCTCGAGCACCACGGTCATGTCCTCACCGGTATGGACAACCAGATCGTCTGGGGCCTGCCGCACGTCTTCGCCGTGTTCCTGATCGTCGCCGCCTCTGGGGTGCTCAACGTCGCCTCCATCGGCTCGGTCTTCGGCAAGCGCCTGTATAAGGCGCGCGCCCCGCTGTCGGGGCTGCTCGCCATCGCCATGCTGGCCGGCGGTCTCGCCGTGCTGGTGCTCGACCTGGGCCGGCCCGAGCGGTTGATCGTGGCGATGACGCACTACAACTTCAAGTCCATCTTCGCCCTCAACATGATCTTCTATACGGGCTTCTTCGCCATCGTCGGCCTGTATCTGATCACGTTGATGGACCGCTCGCTCAACCCCTGGTCCAAGCCCATGGGTATGCTGGCCTTCCTATGGCGCATCGCGCTCACCACGGCGACGGGCTCCATCTTCGGCTTCATCGTCGCCCGCGCGGGCTTCAACTCGGCGCTCTATGCCCCGTTGTTCGTGATCTACTCGTTCGCCTACGGGCTGGCGGTGTTCATCGTCGTGCAATCGGTGATGTACAAGTGGAACGAGATCCAGGTCGACGCCCGCATCCTGGCGCGGCTCAAGAACCTGCTGGCCATCTTCGTCGCCGCGGCCCTCTATTTCACCGCGGTCCTGCACCTGACCAACCTATATTACGCCAAGCAATGGGAATTCGAGCGTTTCATACTGCTCGAGGGTGGCATCTATCCCCTGCTGTTCTGGGGCGGCCAGGTCTTCCTGGGCGGCATCCTGCCGCTGATCCTGATCTTCAGCCCGGCCAGCCGCCATCCGGCCACGGTCTTCCTGGCCGCGCTGCTGGTCGTGCTGGGCGGACACTTCCAGATGTACGTGACCATCATCGGCGGCCAGGCCTTCCCGCTGGACCTCTTCCCCGGCTACGCCGAATCCAGCACCTTCTACGACGGTGTGGCGCATCCCTACACCCCGACGATCTGGGAGCTGCTGCTGGGCCTGGGTGGTATCGCCATCGCCTTCCTGATCACCACTGCTGCCGTGCGCGTCTTGCGCTTCCTGCCCCAGGACGACCTCAAAGACTTGGAGCTGGAGCTCAAGCCGCACTGATCCAGGCAGAGGCCCATACCGGACCCACAAAAGCCGACTATTTTTGTCGGCTTTTGTGTTATGATAGGCATTGTCCCGCAAGCTCACGGGTACCCGAGCGATCGACGCCATGGCCTGTCTCTACCTGTCCGCCGCGCACAAGTCGTCAGGCAAGACCACCCTGACCCTGGGGCTGGGACGCGTCCTGCGCGATCGTGGGCTGCATGTGCAGACCTTCAAGAAGGGGCCGGACTACATCGACCCGATCTGGCATGGCCAGGCCACGGGCCGCCCCTGCTACAACCTGGATTTCCACATGATGCAGACGGCGGAGATCCTCGGGCTGTACGGACAGCATGCCGTCGAGGCCGACGTTACCCTGATCGAGGGCAATAAGGGTCTGTATGACGGCATGGACCTGGAGGGTAGCGACAGCAACTCGGCCATGGCCAAACTGCTGGGCGCGCCGGTCGTGCTGGTGCTCGACACACAAGGCATGACCCGTGGCATCGCCCCGTTGATCCTGGGCTACCAGGCCTTCGACCCCGAGATCCGGATCGCCGGGGTGATCCTCAACAAGGTCGGCGGCCCCCGCCATGAAGGCAAACTGCGGGCGGTGATCGAGCGCTATACCGATGTGAAGGTCTTGGGCGCGCTGCCGCGAGTCGCTGAGATCGAGATCACCGAGCGCCACCTGGGTCTCATCCCCGGCAACGAGACGCCCGAGGCGGAGGCACGGATCGCGGCGATCGCCCACTACGTCGCCGAGGGCGTGGACCTTGATGCCCTGCTCGGCGTTGCGGCCCCGATCCGGCGGGCCGGCAGCGGCCTTGAGGAGACCCCACCCGATGCCCGCGGGCTGCGCATCGGCATCGCCCAGGATCAGGCCTTTGGCTTCTATTACCAGGAAGACCTCGACACCCTGCGCCGCAGCGGCGCCGAGCTGGTCCCCATCGATACCCTGCGCGATACCTGCCTACCGCCGGTGGACGGGCTGATCCTGGGCGGCGGTTTTCCCGAGATGTTCATCGAGACACTGGCGACGAACCAAACCCTGCGCGCAGACATCCGTTGGGCGGTCGAGGCGGGGCTGCCGGTGTACGCGGAATGCGGTGGTCTGATGTATCTCACGCGCGCCATTCAATGGGGTGAACGGCGCGGGGAAATGGTCGGCGTGATCCCGGCCGAGTGCACCCTCCAGTCCAGACCTGTCGGTCGGGGCTATGCCCGGCTCGAGGTCGTCGACGCCGAGGCCGGTCTGGCCTCGGCGGATGCGCCGTCCATCGCCGCGCACGAGTTCCACCACTCCCGGCTCACCCATCTCTCGGCGGGAAGGCACCGTTTCGCCTATCGGGTCGCACGCGGCGTGGGGATCGACGGGGCGCACGACGGCTACGTGTACAAGAACCTACTCGCGGCCTACTGTCATCGCCGCGGCACGGGCACGCATGGCTGGATCGCGCCCTTCCTGGACAAGGTGCGCCGTGTGGCATGGCGCGCCGTGAGGCTCCGGCAGGCAGCCTGAACGCCATGAAGACTGGAGCACGTATACCGAGGCTGCGCATGGCAGAAATGCCACAACACTTTTTTTGAAAGGAAGATCTATGATCAGCTTGACCAAAGAAGCCGCAGAACAGATCCGGCTCGCCGCCGCCAACAGCGATGCCCAGGGCATGGCCCTACGCCTCGCGGCCAAGGTCAACGACGCTGGCATGCTGGAATTTGGCATGGGCTTCGACCAGGAGCGCGAGAACGACGCCATCCACGAGTCCTGGGGGATCACCCTGCTCATCTCCAAACACAGCGCCCCCTATCTGCAGGACGTCACCCTCGACTTCACCGAGATTGCCCCGGGGCAGAAGAGCTTCGTCTTCCTGAAACCCGGCAGTGAGGAGCCCTCGGGTGGCGGGGGTTGCGGCTCCGGCGGCTGCGGCAGCACGGCGGGCGGTGGCGGCTGCGGTTCCGGCGGCTGCAGCTGACCCGGTTTCAGGCCTCAGGGTACAAACTGCAGTCGTCTGAGGATTCGGCGCCGGCTACCCCTTGCGTTGCGCCACCGACCTAAACCCGTAACCCTTACCCTACATCCTGATGGATTACCTACCGATCTTCCTCGACCTGCGCGGCAAGAATGCCCTCGTGGTGGGCGGCGGAGACACCGCCGCGCGCAAGGCCGCCCTGCTCTTGTCGGCTGGGGCCTGGGTGACCGTCGTCTGTCCCGCGCCCCTGGCCGCCGCTTTCAACGAACTGCAGGGGACCGACCGTCTGATCCACCGCCAGTCCGAATTCCAGGATGCACACCTGGACGGCATGGAACTCGTATTCGCCGCCAGCGAGGACGAGGCCCTGGACCGCAAGGTCTACGAGGCGGCGCGCGCGCGCCACGTGCCGGTCAACGTGGCGGACCGGCCGCAGCTGTGCTCCTTCATCATGCCCTCCATCATCGACCGTTCGCCGGTGGTAGTGGCGGTCTCCAGCGGTGGCGAGGCGCCGGTGCTCTCGCGCCTGCTGCGCGCCCGCCTGGAGACCCTGATCCCGGCCGCCTACGGTCGTCTGGCCGCCTTGGCCGGCCGCTTCAAGGACAAGGTGCGCAAACGCTTCACCAGCACCGAGGCGCGCCGCAAGTTCTGGGAAAAGGCCCTGCTGTCGCCGATCGCCGAGATGGTGTTCGCTGGGCGCGAGCAGGAGGCCGAGGCGGCCTTGAGCCGCATGCTGGAGGGCACGGGCGACACCCCGGAGCGCGGCGAGGTCTATCTGGTCGGCGCCGGACCGGGCAACCCGGACCTGCTCACCTTCCGGGCGCTGCGGCTGATGCAGCAGGCCGACGTGGTGGTCTATGACCGGCTGGTTTCTCCCCCCATCCTGGACATGTGCCGGCGCGATGCCGACCGGATCTATGTCGGCAAGGAGCGCGACAACCACGCCCTACCGCAGGAGGACATCAACCACCTGTTGGTGCGGCTGGCCAAGGAGGGCAAGCGTGTACTGCGGCTCAAGGGAGGCGACCCCTTCATCTTCGGCCGGGGGGGCGAGGAGATCGAGACCCTGCGCGAGAACGGCGTGCCCTTCCAGGTCGTCCCGGCCGTCACGGCGGCGGCCGGCGTCGCCTCCTATGCCGGCATCCCGCTCACCCACCGCGACTATGCCCAGGCCCTGATCTTCGTCACAGGCCACCTCAAGGATAACAGCATGGACCTGGACTGGGACATGCTCTGCCGCCCGCGCCAGACCGTGGTCATCTACATGGGCCTCAAGGGTCTGGTGACCCTGTGCCGGGAGATGATCGCGCACGGGCTGCCGCCCACGACCCCGGCCGCCGTGGTGCAGCAGGGTACCACGCTCAACCAGAAGGTGGTCACCGGCACGCTGGAAACGCTGCCGGCGCTCGCCGCGCAGGCCGAGCTGAAACCGCCCACCCTGATCATCGTCGGCGAGGTGGTCCGGCTACACGACAAGCTCAACTGGTTCCATCCGGAACCGGCCGCCGACAATCACTGGCACACGCCGCTGGACCAACCGGCACACCTGCAGATGTGAGGCCCCGCGGCGTGGCGGCTCAGCCCGGCAGTCCGAGCTGGGCAAGGATCGCCCGGACGAAGACGGGCAGGTCGCCCGGGTTGCGCGAGGTGACGAGCTTGCCGTCCACCACCACCGGGCTGTCCTCGTACAGGGCGCCGGCGTCCTTCAGCTCGCCGGCGACCGCGGGGTAGCAGGTGGCGCGGCGCCCCTCCAGGAGGCGGGCGCTCACCAGGACCTGGGGGCCGTGGCAGATGGCGGCGACCGGCTTGTCCGCCTTGAAGAACGCCTTGGCGATCTTGAGGGCGTACTCGTCGCGGCGCAGCGTCTCGGGCGCCTTGCCGCCGGGGATCAGCAACAGGTCATAGTCGTCGGGCTCGACCTCGCGCAGGGTGAGGTCGGCGATCAGCGCTGTGCCGTGTTTGCCATGGAACTGGTGGCCTTTCTCCGGGGTTGCGACCTTGACCTGGACGCCGGCCCTCTCCAGGGCCTCCCTGGGTACGGTGAGCTCGCTGTCCTCGAAAAGCTCGGCGGTGATGATCAGGGCTTGCATAGTCTGGCCTCCTCGTTGAGTTGCGCGAGTCGCGCCGCGGCGATCTCGCGCATGCGGAACTTCTGCAGCTTGCCGGTGACGGTCATGGGAAAGTCGTCGACGAACCAGACGTAGCGCGGCACCTTGTAGTGGGCGATGCGGCCGCGGCACCAGTCGCGCATCTCCTCTTCGGTCGCGCGCTCACCCGCCTTGAGCTGGATCCAGGCCATCACCTCTTCTCCATAATAGTCGTCCGGCACACCGAAGACGGCCACCTGGGCGATCTTGGGGTGCTCGAAGAGGTGCCGCTCGACCTCCGCCGGGTAGATGTTCTCACCGCCGCGGATGATCATGTCCTTGAGCCTGCCGGTGATGCGCACATAGCCGTCGGCATCCATGCTGCCCAGGTCGCCCGAATGCAGCCAGCCGGCGGCGTCGATGGCCTTGGCGGTGGCGGCCGCGTCGCCGTAGTAGCCGCGCATGACGTGGTAGCCGCGGAAGCAGACCTCCCCGACCTCGCCCAGCGCGACGGTGTGGCCGTCGTCGGTGCTGACGATCTTGACCTCCTGGTGCGGCAGGTTGCGGCCGACGGTCTCGGTGCGCCGTTCCAGGCTGTCACCGGGCTCGGTCAGATGGGTGAGCGGGCTCGCCTCGGTCTCGCCGTAGCCGATCAGGATCTCCGGACAGTGCATGGCCTGCATGACGCGCTGCATGAGGGTCGGCGGACAGGGGGCACCGGCCATGATGCCGGTCCTGAGGCTGTTGAGGTCGAACTCTTTGAAGCGCGGGTGTTCCAGTTCGGCGATGAACATGGTGGGTACACCGTGCACGGCGGTGCAGCGCTCCCGCGCGATCGCCTCCAACACGGCCAGGGCGTCGAAGTGCTCGCAAGGC
>JBKBRS010000054.1:0-12709 GCA_046292095.1 Thiobacillaceae bacterium | reverse complement strand
GCCTTCGAGATGCTGGAGGCGCGCTACCCGCATCTGAGCGATCTGGCCACGCGGCAGCACTTGAGCGAGACGGAGCTCAGGCTACGAAAAGAGATCGAGCTGGTGCGCCTTGAGGGCGAGCAGGTGCGCTCGGAGCTCAAAGAGACCGAGCTCAAGCTGACCAAGGAAATCGAGCAAGTGCGCCTGCAGGTCGAGCAGGTGCGCTCGGAGCTCAAAGAGACCGAGCTCAAGCTGACCAAGGAAATCGAGCAAGTGCGCCTGCAGGTCGAGCAGGTGCGATCGGAGCTGAAGGGAACCGAGCTCAGGCTACAGAAAGAGATCGAGCAGGTGCGCGCTGAGCTCAAAGTGGACATTGCGCGCACACGCGCCTATCTGCTGCAGTGGACGTTCGTGTTCTGGCTGACCCAGTTTGCTGCCATATTGGCCATTCTCTGGCGGGTGTGGCCGCTGGCGACCGGCTGAGCAGTCCTGACGCGCAAACCCGTCACTGCCACGCTCGATACCGCTTCTTCCCACGGGAGATGCGGGGGTATGGCGACGGATATGACCATTCCCCCATCAAAGGTGGCCAGGCCATGTCCTTTGGCCTGACCCTCGCCGTTGCGCCACGCAGTGATGATGCGGCCAGGGGCAGCGCAGGTGGCGAGCGCACCCACGGCGCTTGCCCGGCTAGCGTGCGCCATAGGTCCTCCCGCGCCGGACTTGGCGTAACACAAACCTTGCGGGGTCTAGTGCCGCCGCGAGATCGGACTCCAGCGGCAGGGGTTCGTCGTTCAGCTGGCTGGCGAGGAGTTCGGCCGCCAGCCAGGCCCAGGTCAGGCCGCGCGAGGCGAGGCCCATGAGGGCGTAGGCCGCCGGCAGACGGGGCACCTCGCACAGGCGGGCCTCGCGATCGAGCGCTGCCTCGCTGGGGAGCGCCCCGACGATGGGCAGGCGGTCCGGCGACACACAGCGAAATCCCACTCGTCCCTGCAGGCGTCCGGCGTCGATCCCGGCCTCGGCGCCGGGCAGCATCTGCGCGAGGCGCGCGAGGTTGCCGGCATGGCTGTCTCTGCGCGGCAGCGGGTCGTCGTCGAAATCGTAGCTCGCCCCCACGCACACCTGGCCCTCCACGGGCGGGGTCAGATAGCCCTCGCGGCAGAGGGCAAGCCGGATGTCCGGCAACTGTCCGCTCGGGATGTGGCTGACCTGGCCGCGCACCCGTCTGAGCGGCAGCGGCGGGGCCGGCGACGGCCAGACCGTGCCGGTGCCTGTGGCGAGGATCAGGACCGGCGCGGCGGCGAGGACGCCACCGTTGGCGTCCAGCGCCTGCCACAGGCCGCCCTGGTGCCGCAGTGACGCCACCTCCACCCCGTAGCGGGCCTGCAGGGCATCGCCACAGCGCGCGAGCATGCGCGAGCAGACACTGGGCGGCTGCGCCCAGCCGCCGGCGGGGAAGAACCAGCCGCCCTGCGCGACCGGCCAGCCCACCAGATCGGCGGCCTCGTCGCGGCTGAGCCAGCGCACATAATCCTCGGGAAAGTCCTGCAGGCGCACGGCCTCGGCCTGGGAGGCCTCGTGCTGCGGGTTGCGCGCGAGCTGCTGCACGCCGCAGGGGGCCCAGCGCGGCGGCGGGTCAAACGCCGACCAGGCACGCAGGCTGGCGAGAAAGGCGGCGCGGGTGAAGCGCGAGGCGATGTTGTCGTCGCGCGAGACGAGCGGGCGCACGATGCCGGCGAGATTGCCGGAGGCCTCGTTGGCCGGCGCGTCGTGGCGCTCCAAGAGGTCTATGCGCCAGCCACGCGCGGCGAGCCGTTCGCAGAGGGCGGCCCCGGCCAGACCGGCGCCAATGACCAGGGCGTGGCGCTCGGCTGGCATGCTCACCGGGGCGGGCTGGACGGCCGGGCCCAGCGTACCGGTCAGCATCTCGCGCTTGCGCCCAAAGCCCGGCCGTTTCTCGCACTTGAAGCCGGCCTCGCCGAGGGCGGCGCGCACACCGCCGGCCACGCACCAGGTCGCCAGGGTGGCGCCGGGGGCGGCTAGCCGGGCAAGCCGCTTGAACAGCCCGGCCGACCAGAGCCCGGGGTTCTTTTTCGGGTCGAAGCCGTCGAGGTAGAGGGCATCCGCCGTGAGCGTGAGCTTGGGCAGCAGCACCTCGGCATCGCCGAAGGCCAGGGTCAGGGTAAGGCGGCCGCCGGCGAATTCCAGCCGGTGCAGGCCCGGGGTGAGCAAGGGCCAGCGTTCGCGCAGCGCCTGTGAGAGGGCGGCGAACTGCGGCCAGCAGGCGTGCAGCCGCGCGAGGTCGCCCGCCGTGAAGGGGTGTTTCTCCACCGCGACGTAGTGCAGCCGCGTGCAGGCGGCGGGATCTTCCTGCCAGGCTGCCCAGGTGGCGAGGAAGTTGAGCCCGGTGCCGAAGCCCAGCTCGAGGATGACGAAGCGTTCGCGCCCGCGCCAGCGTCCGGGCAGCCCGTTGCCGTGCAGGAAGACGTGCTCGGCCTGGCCGGGTCCGCCGTTGGCCGAGTGATAGACGTCGCCGTAATCGGGGGCGTAGGGGGTGCCATCCTCGGTGTAGGCCAGGCGGGCGGGGGTCAGGGGCATCTGGGTCGGTGAGGGGTGAGGCGAGAGGGGGAGGTGTGATTAGGATGACAGTGGGATCAGGCGGGGCAGGAAGACGATAAGGCCGATCACGGCGGCGCCGCAGGCGGCGAGCAGCACTCCGCCGGCGGCAAGGTCCTTGGCCCGGCCGATGAGGGGATCGCGTTCGCGGCTCACTCGATCGGCGAGGGTTTCGACGGCGCTGTTGATGGCCTCCATGCCCAGCACCCAGAAGATGCACAGCACCAGCAGGGCCCACTCGACAGTGCTGACCCGGAAATGCCAGCCGCCGGCTAGCACCAGGGCGGCCACGGCCAGCTCGACACGGAAATTACGCTGGCGGGCGGCCATGCCCAGCCCGCGGGCGGCATAGGCGAAGCCGGCCAGGAAGGCGGCCAGCCCCTCGGCGACCCTCATCCCTGCCGCTGGTAGGTGCCGATGAGCTCGGCACGGGCCAGGACGTGGCCCTGCATGGCCTGCTCCAGCGCGGCCTTGGTGGGTTGATGCAGGTCCGGCAGGCGGCAGTCGAGGGCGTAGAGGGTGTGGAAATAGCGGTGCCGGCCCTTGGGCGGGCAGGGGCCGCCATAACCGGTGCGGCCCCAATCGTTCTTGCCCTCTAGGGTACCGGCCGGCAGTTGGGTCACCGCCTCGGCGAGCCCCGGGCAATCGGCCGGCAGGTTGTAGAGCACCCAGTGCACCCAGATGCGCTTGGGTGCATCGGGGCTGGGCACGTCGGGGTCGTGCACGATCAGGGCGAGCGACTGTGTGCCGGCCGGCACCTCGCTGAAGACGAGCGGCGGCGAGAGGTCGCGGCCCTCGCAGGTGTAGAGGCGGGGGATGCTGTCCATGTGGGTGAAGGCGGGGGAGGTGATCTGCATGGCGGGCTCCTAGGGGATGAGGACGGCAGCGCCGGTGAGCCGCCCCGCCCGCAGACGGGCGAGGGCCTCGTTGGCTGCCGTGAGGGGGAAGGTCTCGATGTGGGTGTGGACCGGCACCCTGGGGGCGAGAGCGAGGAAATCGGCGCCATCTCTGCGGGTCAGGTTGGCGACCGAACGGACCTGGCGTTCCCCCCAGAGCAGGGCATAGGGGAAGGCGGGGATGTCGCTCATGTGGATGCCGCCGCAGACCACCGTGCCGCCCTTGCGCACGCGCCGCAGGGCCTCGGGAACCAGGGCGCCAACCGGGGCGAAGATGATCGCGGCATCGAGCGGCTCGGGCGGCGCCTGGCCGGAATCCCCCGCCCAGACCGCCCCCAGTTCTAGGGCGAAACGCTGGGCGTCGGTGTCGCCTGGGCGCGTGAAGGCATAGACTTTTCGGCCCTGCCAGCGGGCGACCTGGGCGACGATGTGCGCCGCCGCGCCGAAGCCGTAGAGGCCCAGGTGCAACGCATCGCCGGCCAGACCCAAGGCACGGTAGCCGACCAGGCCGGCACAAAGCAGCGGGGCAAGCGCCGCATCGTCATCGCCTTCCGGCAGGGGAAAACAGTAGCGGGCGTCGGCGAGGACATAGTCGGCATAGCCGCCATCCACCTGATAGCCGTGGTAGCGGGCGTGGTCGCAGAGATTCTCGCGGCCGGCCCGGCAATGGGGGCAGGTACCGCAAGTCCAGGCCAGCCAGGGCACGCCCGCCCGCTGCCCCGGCGCGAGGCCGCTCACACCGCTGCCGAGGGCGGCGACACGGCCGACGATCTCGTGGCCGGGGACGATGGGAAGCGGAATTTCGGGCAGCTCGCCGTCGACGACGTGCAGGTCGGTGCGGCACACGCCGCAGGCGCCGACGCGCAGCAGGACCTGTCCCGGTCCGGTCCGCGGCAGCGCCCGCTCGACCAGGCGCAGGGGCTCGCCTGGCGCGTCGAGCTGCATGGCGCTGTAGGTCGCCGGCAGCGGGTTCATGTCGCCGTGTCCTCCGGGTTGAAGACATGCTCGAGCGCCGCGGCATCGACGACGTATTCCTGGTTGCAGATCTCGTCCTGGATGCGGATGACGCCGTGTTCGCGCAGGATGGCCTCGCACTCGCGGCGCCCAAGGCCGCGCAGCATCTGGTGGACCTTGGCCCAGTCGCGCGGGCAGTGGTAGCGCACTGGCCGCGGGTCGAAGACGCGGATGTCCTCCTCGGGGAAGAGGCGAGTGAGCAGTTTTATGGTCGGCAGGGTGATGAGCTCTTCGGCTCGCAGGGTATACGCGAGGTGGGTTACACGGTTCCAGCCGTCCGCATCCTGGCGGTCGGCGTCGGGCAGCTTCTGCAGGAACAGTCCGGCGGCCACCTCGGCCGTGGCGGCGAGGGCGAGCCGCGCCGGCTGTTGCTCCGAGCGTTCGAGATAGTGCTCGAAGATCGCGGCGATGGAGCTGCCGTCGAGCGGCACCAGGCTCTGGTAGGGATGGCGCAGTGCGGCGACGTCCAGCGTGAGCACGAGCTGGCCATGGCCGAGCAGTTCCGGCACCGGCGCTGGCTCGACGATGGGGGCGCAACGGGCCATGCCCTTGATGTTGAGCTCACGGTCACAGTCGAGGACCAGCAGGGAGACCGGCCCCTCGCCCTTGAGCTGGAAGGTCATGCGGCCCGGCTGCTTGAGATTGGCGGCGATCAACACCGTGACCGCCGCCATCTCCCCCAGCAGGTCTCGCACGGCGGACGGATAGCCGCGGCCGGCCTGCATCTCGCGCCAGCTGTCGTTGAGCTGCACGAAGGCGCCGCGGATGGCGAGGTGCTCGAACAGGAAGGGACGGCAGTAGTCGTGGACGATGGGTTCGCTCAAGGCGTGCGCTCCGGGGTCTACAAGCCAATTCTAGCCGGGCTTATCATCCGCGTCGTGTAGTCGAGGAGGGCGCGAGGTGAAACTGCTGACCTGGAACATCCAGTGGGGACGTGGCATGGACGGGCGGGTGGACCTTGCCCGCATCGCCGCGGAGATCGAGGCCATGGGCGCGTTCGATGTGATCTGTCTGCAGGAGGTGGCGGTGAACTTCGCCGGCCTGCCGGGCAGTCGCGGTGAAGACCAGGTGAGCGAACTCGCACGCGGGCTACCGGGCTACACAGCCGTGTATGCCGCCGCCACCGACCTACCGGACGGGCGCGGGGGGCGCAAGCTGTTCGGCAACGCACTCTTCTCCCGCCTGCCGGTGGGGCAGGTCTGGCGCCATCAACTGCCCTGGCCGGTCGATCCGGCCGTGCCCAGCATGCAACGGGTGCTGCTGGAGGCGGTGGTCGCGGCCCCGTTCGGCTGGCTCAGGGTGATGACCACCCATCTCGAATACTACTCGCGCCGCCAGCGCGAGGCGCAGATCGACGCCATCCGCCGCCTGCACGCCGAGGCCTGCGCGCATGCGCGCAACCCGCGCATGGGCGAGGGCGAGGCGGGGGGCAGCTTCGAGGTGCTGCCGCGCCCGGCGTCGGCAGTGCTGTGCGGCGACATGAACTTCCCGGCCTGGGCGCCCGAACGCATGCGCCTACTCGCCCCCTTCGACGACGGCACGCCGGGCCTTTGCGACGCCTGGGCGGTCTTGCACGGGGCTCGCCCGCATGCCCCCACCGTAGGCATCCACCCGGTGGACTTCGTCGACCGGCCGGAGTGCTACGACTTCTGGTTCCTGACCGAGGACCTCACCCCGCGGCTCAAGGCGCACGGGGTCAACGCCCAGACCGAGGCCTCAGACCATCAGCCGGTCTGGATAGAGCTCACCTGAAGCCCCGGGGCGCCCTGTCCGCCGCGCACTGAAATGGCTCGTGTCTATACCCTGCCCAATCTGCTCACCGCCGCACGCTTGCTCATCGCGCCGGTGGTGGTGTGGCACATCGTCCAGGCGGACGTCTGGGGCGCATTCGCCTGGTTCGCGCTGGCGGCCGTCACCGACCTGCTCGACGGCAACCTGGCCCGCTGGTTCGACCAAAGGAGCGTGCTCGGTGCCTGGCTGGATCCCATCGCCGACAAGGTGATGTTGCTGTCCACCCTGCTCGCCCTCGCCTGGGCGGATGCCGTGCCGATCTGGCTGGCAGCGGTGGTGCTCGCGCGCGATGCGGTGGTCCTGGGGGGCGCGGGGGCTTATCGGCTGCTCACCGGTCGTCTGGAGGTCGCCCCGACCCTCTCCGGCAAGGCCGCCACCTTCGCCGAATTCGTCCTGGTCATCCTCATCCTCGCCGACCTCGCCCTGGGGCCGGGATTGATCCGTTGGCTCGATCCCTTGATTACGCTGACTGCGCTGCTGGTCGTGATCTCTGGGCTGCACTACGTTTTGCTCTGGTCGCGCAAGACGCGCGACTTCCTGCGCGCCCGGCAGGCCTCATAGACGGAAGCGGGCAACCCCCTCCTCGATCTGGCTGGCGACGGCCTGCAGGTCCTCGCCCACGCCCTTGACCGCCTCCACCTGTTGTGCGGCAGAGCGCGCCACTTGGTTGATCGCATCGATGCGCTCGCCAATCTGCGCTGCGGCCTGACGCTGGACCTGAGCATTGGTAGCGAGCTGGTCGGTCATGGCGGTGATGCGGCTGATGGCGCCGGCGATCTCGGCCAGGGCCGTGGCAGTGTTCTCCATATGCTCGACACTGCCCTGCGAGCGGCCCTCGGCGTCCTGGATGACACCGACGGCCTCGTGCGAGGCTTGTTGCACATTGCCGATGATGCGCTCGATGTCGCCGGTTGCGCTCTGGGTGCGGCCGGCCAGGGTACGCACCTCATCCGCCACCACGGCGAAGCCCCGCCCCTGTTCGCCGGCGCGGGCCGCCTCGATGGCGGCATTGAGGGCGAGCAGATTGGTCTGCTCGGCGATCTCGCGAATGAGCCCCAGGACACGGCTCACCTCGCGGCTGTCGCTATCGAGCCGCTGGATGACCTGCACAGCGCCTTTGAGTTGTTCGCTCATGGCCTCGATGGCCCCCAGTGCCTCGGTGGCGGTCAGCGCCCCTTCGCGCGCCTGGCTGTCGGCGGCCTTGGCGGCCGCGGCGACTTCCTCGATCTGGCGGGTGACCGTCTGCACGCTCTCGCTCATCCGGTGCATCGCGCTGGCCAGCGCCTCGGTGTCCATGAGCTGCCGCTGCGCGCCGTCCCGGGAGCGGGCGGCGGAGTCGACCAGGCGCTGAGTCGCTTGACCGAGCTGGCTAGTCGTGCCATGCACCTGGCCTAGGAGGCCGGCGAAGCGCTCTAACATGGCGTTGAAGGCCGCAGCGGCGTGGCCAAGTTCGTCGCGCGACAGCACGGGGGCGCGCAGGCTCAGGTCGGATTCGCGCTCCACGCGCGCCATGGTCGCGGCGAGCCTTTGGATGGGACGCGAGACGATGCGCCGCATCAGCCAGATCATCAGACCGAAGCCCAGGCTGAACAGGCCGATGTGGATGCCGGCGCTGGCGAGGTCACTGGCGCGGATGCTGGCATCGATCGGGGCCAGGTCGTAAGTGATGCGCACCGCCCCCATCACCGTTCCCTTGGGCACGCTGTGGCAACCCAGGCAGTTGACGCCGCGGGTGTGTTCCGAGGCGCGATAGGGACGCACGAGGATGAGCCGGCGGCCTTGCGGGGCGTCCTCTATCACCTGGATCTCCTCGCCGGCTAAGGCCCTGCGGTCGAGCGCGTCGGCGACGACTTCCTCGGCATGGCCTGGCCCGTATTGCTGGCTCACGGCAGGGCCGCGGATGACGCGCGCCTCGACGATGTTCTCGCGCGCGAGATAGGACTGGCGCAGCTCGCCGCGTCTGTCCATGCCGCCAGTGAGCATCAGCTTGTTCAGGCTGTCGAAGTAGTTGTCCGCCAGTGTGGCGGTCTCGCGCTTGACGAAATCCTCGGCCTGCCGCTTTAGGGTCTGGTGCGAATGGTAGAGGCTTAGACTCAACTCGATTACGAACACCACGGCCGCCACGACCAGGACCTTGGCCGCGACGCGCTGGGAAAAGGCTTCGAGCAGTGTGGACATGGCGACCTGCCTTGAGTGGTGGACGATAGCAATAACGGTCGGGTCGAGTCCGGACTTTAACCTCTGTGGGCGAAGGGAATAGAAGGCCTTGCGGCCCGCCCGCTCAGGCCGCGGCGCGGATCTCCGCCCACCGCCGGGTCAAGCGCTTGACCGATACGGGCTCGGGGGTGCGCACCTCCTGCGCGAACAGGGCGATGCGTAGCTCTTCGAGCTGCCAGCGAAAGTCCTGCAGGTCGGGGTCGTCGGGGCGGCGCGCGTGGGCAGCGCGCCAATCGGCGAGCAGGGGGGCGAGCGCTGCCATGGCCTGGGCGTCGCGCGCGGGGTGGCGCGCGAGTTTCTCCAGGCGCAGGCGCATCGCCTTGAGATAGGCCGGCAGCCGCCCAACGCGTGCGGGCGGGGTGTGGACGAGGAAGCCGGGCGCGAGCAGCGCGTCGAGTTGGCCTTGCATGTCAGCCACTGCGTCCCTCCAGGCCGCCGGGGCGCGGGCCAGCGCCTCGCGGAGGGCGTTTGCCTGGTCGAGGCAGGTCGCGGTCAGTTCGGCCAGGCGGTCGATGGCACCGGCCAGCCGCGGGCCCAGGGTCTGCGCGGTGGTAGCAAAGTCGGCGGCGGTGCGGATGTCGGCGGCATCACGCGGCGCGAGGGCCGACAGACAGGCGGCCGCCAGCAGGTCGCGGATGAGCCCGGCGCAGGTTTCGCCGGCTCGTAGCAGACCCCAGTGCAGGCAGGCGGCCTTGAGCCTTGCCGCCAGATCGCGTTCGGACTGCTTGAGGCGTTCGCGTTGGCTGAGCCATAGCAGCCGGCACACCCCCAGTCGGTGTGCGGCGCGGGCGGCGGCGAAAGACTCGAGCAGGCGCAGATGCACCGTGCCGTCGGTCTGGATCGCCAATGCGGGATAGGCCGGCAGCTCGCGGCGGCCCGCGGCGATGCTCACCTGCCGGGGCAGGTCGCCAAAGTCCCAGGCCGCGATCGGCCCGCGTTCCCAGCCGGCGGCCGAAGCCTGCACCGCCTGGCGTGCCGCCTCGGTGAGCTTGGCCCGCAGGGCCGCCAGGTCACGCCCCTCGCCGAGCACGCCGCCATTGGCGTCCAGCACGCGGATGTTGAGGCTCAAGTGCGGCGGCAGGGCCTCCGGCCGCCAGGCCGTGCGCGGCACCGCCACCCCCGTGGTGCGTTCGAGGAAGGCGGCGAGGCTGTCGATCAGGGACGGCGGCGTGTGCGCTTCGGCCAGCGGCGCAAGCGCCTCGGCGGCGGCCTGCGCATAGTGGGCGACCGGCACGAAGTTGCGACGCAGCGACTGCGGCAGCCCTTTGAGCAAGGCGGCGATCTTCTCGGCGAGCAGGCCGGGCACCAGCCAGTCGCAGGCGGTGGCCGGGATCTGGTTTAGGGCGGCGACCGGCAGCAGCAGGGTGACGCCGTCATCGGCGGCGCCGGGTTCGAAGCGATAGGCCAGCGGGCAGCGCACCTCGCCCAGACGGATCTCGGTCGGATAGTCGGCCTGCGTGCGCACCTGGTTGGCGAGTAGTCGTTCGCGATCGAGGAAGAGCAGGCGGGGATTGGTTGCCTCGGCCTGCCGGCGCCAGCGCTCGAAATCGGCGCCATTGTGGATGCCGGCTGGGACGATGGCGTCGAAGTGTGCGTAGAGGGCCTGGGGGTCGGGCTCCAGCCGCAGGTCGCGGACGCGTTCGGCCAGCTCGCGCGCCGCCTCGATCAGTTGCCGGTTGTGCCGGAAGAAAGGGGCGCGGCAGTCCCATTCGCCCTCGACCAGGGCGTGGCGGATGAAGAGCTCGCGGCTTAGGACCGGGTCGATAGGGCCATAGTGCACCTTGCGGCCGGCGACCACCGGCAGGCCGTGGAGGGTGGCGCGCAAGGTGGCGGCGACATGGGCGGGGCGCTTCTCCCAATGCGGGTCGCCATAGCTCAGCTTGAGCAGGTGACGCCCGGCCTGCTCGATCCAGGCAGGCTCCACCCGTGCCACCAGGCGGGCATAGATGCGCCGGGTCTCGACGATCTCGGCCGCCATCACCCATTTTGGTTTGCTGCGCAGGCCATTGGCTGGGTGCAGGGCGAACCTCATGCCGCGCGGACCCAGATAGTCGCCCGCCTCGGTGAGCATGCCGATGCTGCCGAGGAGCCCTGCGAGCAACGCCTGGTGCAGGCGCGCGTAGCGGCCGGCGGCAGTCTTGCTGCCTGCTGCCCCAGCCTGTTCCTGATCTGTGGCCGGCGCGTCGTCAAGGGGAGTGAGATCCCCGACCTTCCAGCCCATCTCCTTGACCAGGGTGGCCAGTTGCGTGTGTACATCGCGCCATTCGCGCACGCGCAGGGGCGACAGGAAATCGGCCTCGAGGGCGGCGCGGAATTTGCGCGCCGACTTGCGGTGCGCGTCGAGCTCGTTGATGTATTGCCATAGCCGCAACAGGGCGATGAAGTCGGAGTTGGGGTCGGCAAAGCGGCGGTGCTTCTCGTCCGCGGCCGCCTGCTGATCGAGTGGGCGCAGGCGAGGGTCCTGCACGGAGAGAAAGGCGGCGATGACCAGGACCTCGGCCAAGCAGCCGCGCTCGCGCGCAGCGATCAACATGCGGCCGATGCGCGGATCGACCGGCAGACGGGCCAGCGCTCGACCGATCGGGGTCAGACGCCCCTCCGCATCGAGGGCGCCGAGCTCCACGAGCTGGTTGAGGCCATCGCGCACCCGTTTCGGCTCGGGCGGATCGGGGAAGGGGAAGGTCTCGATGTCGGGCAGCCCCAACGCCTTCATGCGCAGGATCACGCCGGCCAGCGAGGCGCGCAGCAGCTCGGGGGTGGTGTGCGTCGGGCGGGCGGCGAAGTCCTGTTCGTCGTATAGCCGTATGGCGATGCCGGCCGCCACGCGTCCGCAGCGGCCGGCGCGCTGGTTGGCGGCGGCCTGGGAGATGGGCTCGATTTTCAGTTGCTCGATCTTGTGGCGCAGGGAATAGCGCTTCACCCGCGCCAACCCCGTGTCGACGACGTAGCGAATGCCCGGCACGGTGAGCGAGGTCTCCGCCACGTTGGTCGCCAGCACGATGCGCCGGCCGCTGTGCGGCTGGAACACCCGCGCCTGCTCGGCCACCGACAGCCGCGCGTAAAGCGGCAGCAGTTCCGTCTGCGGCGGGTGGTGTTTGCGCAGGGCCTCCTGCGCCTCGCGGATTTCGCGCTCGCCGGGCAGGAAGACCAGGATGTCGCCCGGCCCCTCGGCGGCCAGTTCGTCCACCGCCGCGACGATGCCGGCGATCAAGTCGGGCTCGCTCTCCTCTGCCATGCCAGGGCGTGCCGTTCGCTTCGCCCCCTCCCCATCGAGGGGGGAGGGTTGGGGTGGGGGTGATGCCGTACCGGCCAGCGGCCGGTAGCGTACCTCGACCGGATAGGTGCGGCCAGAGACCTGCACGATGGGCGCGCCGCCGAACCAGGCAGCGAAGCGTTCCGCCTCCAGGGTGGCGGAGGAGAGCACGAGCTTCAGGTCTGGCCGCCGCGGCAGCAGATTCTTCAGATAACCCAGGAGGAAATCGATGTTGAGGCTGCGCTCGTGCGCCTCGTCGAGGATGATCGTGTCGTAGGCGCGAAATTCGGGGTCGGACTGGGTCTCGGCGAGCAGGATGCCGTCGGTCATCACCTTGATGCGGCTTCCCGCGCCTACGTGGTCGCTGAAGCGCACTTGCCAGCCGATGAAATCGCCCAGGCGGGTAGCAGTCTCCTGCGCCAGGCGCTCGGCGACGCTGCGCGCGGCGATGCGGCGCGGCTGGGTCAGGCCGATCAGCCCCTGCCGCCCGCGCCCACATGCCCAGGCGATCTTGGGCAGTTGGGTGGTCTTGCCCGAACCGGTCTCGCCGCAGACGATGACCACCGGGTGAGCCTCCAAGGCCGCGGCAATCGCCTCGCGTTGCGCCGAGACGGGCAAATCGGCCGGAAACTCGATGCGCGGGCTGTGGCTCTCGGCAGGCAGGCAGAGGGGATCCGACATGGGCGGCCATGATACCAGGCCCGCCGGCTTCGGCCTGCATGGGCTACACTCGCGTGCGTGAGGCCTCGCCCATCTGCCTGATATGTCCAGGTCGCTGCATCAAAGACGCCTGATGCCGCATCCCACCGACGGCTTTCTTCAGCGCTGCTTTAACGTGAAAGTCGGCGCAGCCAACTCACGCCGCGCCCTCTCCATCCCTCACCCCCGACCCCTCCCCCCGAGGGGGAGGGGAGGCTCGACCCGCCTCTCTCCCTCAGGGAGA
>JBKBRS010000053.1:0-12737 GCA_046292095.1 Thiobacillaceae bacterium | reverse complement strand
AGGCCGCCCACGACAAGCTGGCCAGTTACGCCGCCGCCATCGGCGTGCAAGTGGCGGACGATCTATGGCCGCTTGTCGAGCGCGACTGGGCGGACTGGGTGGACAAAGCGCTGGCCGGGCAGGAGCGCAATCGCCTCGGCTGGCTGGGCGCGATCACCGCGCGCGATCTTGCGCACCTCCAGGCCGCCGGCATCAGCCCGCAGACCGCCGAGGTGATGGTCAGGCCGGGGCTGATCCATGGCCCCAAGGCCAAGCGTCATCTGGATGATGGCAACACGCTCGCGTCAGAGCAGTGGCGCGGCCTGCCTGGTCTGTGGCGGCGCGCAGTGGCGCTGCTGGTGGATACGAAATCGGGCAAGCCGCTGTGGCTGCTGCCCGGCGCGGATGGCCGCACGCCGCAACTGGCGGTGGAGGTGGACTTCGCCACCGGCAGGCCGAAGCGGGTGACCAATGCCGCCGTATCCGCCTACACTGTGACTTTGCAGGAGATGAAAAACCGGCTCGATGCCGGTAACGCGAAGCTGCTGTGGGGGTCCCTGGAATGACGGAGGGGCGGGAACTCCCTCATCGATCTGCGGCGGCTGCCGCAACCTCGTGGACACCCCTTGCCACGACTCGTCACCCAGGGAAATCGTCGACCCTGATGCGGGGCCGGACTCGAACCGGCATCAACGCGTGGCTTTCGCCCACCGCCCCCTTACCCATCGGGGTACACAGCATCACGGTCTGTTGCCGGTATAGCCTACCCAGCCCGCGCGTCAAACCGGGCGCCCTCGCGCGCGGCCTGGATCTGCCCGCGCACCAGTTCCAAGAGCGCGGCGAGCTGATCGCCCGGAATCTCCGCGGCGTGCCCGTCGGCGGCGGAAAGCGCGTGCGAGACCGCCTGCAAGGCCAGGTCCGCGCGCCACAGGGCGTTCTCGGCCTCTTCGGAAATCAGGAAGGCGGCCATGGCTCAACCCTCCAGCGCCGGGCAGGCCGCGTCGATGGCCGCGAGCATGCGGCTCCCGACCTCCTCCAGCCGGGCTTGCAGGCGCGTGTTGGCGGCGCTCGTATCGCCCGGCTTAAATGCCGGGCGCGGATTGAAACGCGGTGACGGACTTGGCGACCACGGTGCGCGCGCGGCAATCGCCCGGCCTGCGTGCTCGGCGCGTATAGCAACCTCCGCAAGCGCCGTGACCGCGCGGTGCGTGCACATATCGCCCGGCCTTTAGGCCGGGCGAGTTTATGAGCGTGCACTAGGATCAAGAATCCTATCAGGGTTCGACGCCGGCCAGTGTTGGCCTCACGTCAAGTTGCCCGACAGCGGATCCCCAACACCTCCTCAGCGCCGCTCGAAGAACTCCGCCACCGCGCGCAGGATGGCCTTGAGCTCATTGGAGGCCACGGCGGCCGCCTGGCGGCGCGTGATGCCGATCTCCTCGGCCTCGTGCACCGGGTCGGCGACACCGATAACGATCTTGCCGCCCTCGGCTTTGGCCCCCGCCGCGCGCCCGGCGTAGTCCACCCGGTACACGGCGAAGCGGCAGGGCACCAAGAGGGTGATATTGGGGTCCTCCTCAATGCCCTGCGCTAGGTATTGCGACTTGCAGGCATAGACCACCTTGTTCTGGATGTCCATCTTGTAATGCTCGCGCAGGCCCTCGTCGATGTCCTGCACGCGCAGCACCTCCCAGTTCTGCGCCTCGATCTCGGTCTTGAGCCGGTCGAGCACCAGCTTGAAGTCGGCACTGGGTGGCAGATAGATGTAGAAGGCGCCGCCCTTCTGATGGACCTCGGCGGCAGTGACCCAGCCCGCGAGCAGCAGCCAGGGCAGGAACAACAGCAAACTCAAGAATTTCGTCATGCGCATGGTCATCCTCCATCGTCTCGTCATCGGGTGGCCGGGTCATGGCCCGACCCTCTTTGTATAGCACGCCTCCCGGTCTCGTTCGGGATCCGTCGCGCCGGCGAACCCAGGGCCCGGCCCTGGCTCAGCGTCGGCCGCCGCCGGAGATGTACGCAAGCAGGCGGTCCAGGCCACGGGTGGTCAGCAGCCGTCGGGCGTGGCCGATCAGGTAGGTGGGCACGGTGACGTAATAGCGGGCTCGTGGGCGGCGGCTTTCCAGGGCGTGGATGAGCCTGTCCACCACTGCCGCCGGCGGCAGGGTGAAAGGGGCGGCGGGGCCAGGTTTCTCCAGCCGCTCGAGCTGGGCGCGATAGGCCTCGCGGTGAACACTGTGTTCAATGTCGATGTAGCGGCGGAAGTGGGCGATGGCGTTGTCGCGAAAACGCGTGGCGATGGGGCCGGGCTCGATCAGGCTGACGTGGATGCCGCTGCCCGCGAGCTCCAGGCGTAGGGTGTCTGTCAGCCCCTCCAGGGCGAATTTGGCGGCCACATAAGCCCCGCGGTAGGGCAGCGCCGCCAGACCCAGGACGGAGCTATTCATGACGATGCGCCCATGGCCTTGGGCGCGCATGATCGGGATCACGCGGTTGGTGAGCTCGACCCAGCCGAACAGGTTGGTCTCGAACTGCGCGCGCAGGGCCGTGCGCGGCAGATCTTCCACCGCCCCGATCTGGCCGTAGCCGCCGTTGTTGAACAGGGCGTCGAGCCGCCCGCCGCTGCGCGTGAGCACCGCGTCCACCGCGGCATGGATGCTGGCGGAGTCGTTGAGCTCGAGCGGCAGGCTCTCCAGCCCCTGGGCATTGAGGCGCGCCACGTCCGCGGCCTTGCGGCAGGTGGCGAAGACGCGCCAGCCGCGTAGGGTCATGGTCTGGGCGGCGGCCAGGCCGATGCCCGAGGAACAGCCGGTAATCAGCAGGGTGCGTCGCGTGTCCACGCCGCGAGTGTAGTCGGAACGGCGCGTTGCGCCTATGCTGAGGGCTAGAGCGAAGGAGGAGATCGCCCCATGCCGACCCTGGCCAGCTACGACGCCATTCCCTACGAGAGCATCCCCATCAGCGAGACCCATGTGGAGGGACTGGCCGCCTTGGGGCGGCTGTTTGGCGTGCCTACCGCCGACCCGCAGCGCTGCCGGGTGCTGGAGCTGGGCTGCGCCGAGGGGGGAAACCTCATCCCCATGGCCTTCTACCTGCCGGGCAGCAAGTTCGTCGGCCTGGACCTGTCCAGGGGGCAGATCGCCGCCGGACAAAGACTCGTCGACGCCCTCGGGCTTGCCAACGTCGCCCTGCTGCACCGCGACGTAATGCAGGGAACCGACGACCTCGGCGCGTTCGACTACATCATCGCGCATGGCCTCTACTCCTGGGTGCCGGCGCCGGTGCAGGCGCGCGTGCTGGAGATCTGCGCGCGCCAGCTCGCCCCGGGCGGCATCGCCTATGTCAGCTGGAACGCCCTGCCCGGCTGGCATACGCGGGCGGTGATGCGCGACATGCTGCTCGCCCACACCCACGCGCTGACCGACCCCGTCGAGCGACTGCAGGCGGCCTACCAATTCCTGGAGGAATACGGCGCAGGGCTTGCGGAAGAGGCGGGCGACCTCGCCGGCATCCTCGCCGCCGAGGTGGCCTATCTGCGGCAGGCGCCGCCCGCCTACTTGTATCACGAGTATCTCGCGGAGACGAACACGCCGCTCATGTTCCAGGACTTCGCCGCCCAGGCCGCGCGTCAAGGGCTCGCCTACGTGGCCGACGTGGACCTGTATACCCTGTTGCCGCACACCCTGGGCCGCGCCGGGCAGGCGGCGGTGGCCGGGATCGAGGATCGCCTCACGCGCATCCAGGCGATGGACTTCCTGCGCGCGCGGCGCTTTCACCGTAGCCTGCTCACCCATGCCAGCACACCGACCTCCGAGGCGCCCGACCTCGACGCCTTCCGCCGCCTGGCCTTCCACGCCGATCTTACCAGCGAGGAGGAGATCGACCTGGGTTCGGCCGAGCGGCAGACCTTCACCACCCCCACCGGCGTCCGCTACGCCGTCCGCCATCCGTTGACCAAGGCCGCCCTCATGTGGCTCGCCTCCATCCACCCCAGCAGCGTGGACTACGCAGGGCTGTATGAGGCGGCAGTCGGTCTAGTCAGAGAATACGCCGGGCCCGAGATGGCACGGGAAGAGCCGGCCCTCCTCCAGGAGCTGCTCGACCTGGTGGCCTGGGGCGCGGTCAAGCCGGCGGTGACGGCGCAGACCTACGCCGTCGCCCCGGACGAACGACCGCGCGCCCACGCCCTCGCCCGCGCCCAGATCGCGCTGGGCGCCGATTGTGTGGCCTCCATCCGCCACACCGCCGTGCACCTGGATGCGCCGGCGGCCCGCTTGCTGAGTCTGCTCGATGGCCGCCATGACCTCGCGGCCCTCACCCAGGCCATGCAGCCCCTCTTGCCGCAGGAGTATGCGCAGGCCGCGCGCGAGGGCTGTGCGCGCATGCTGTGGACCTTCGCGCGCCAGGGCCTGCTCACGGGCACGGTGGAAAGCCCGGGTTGACTCGCCGTAGACTTTCCCTGCTACAACTCGAAGTGACGCGCCCATGCCCATCCGTGGTGAGATACGCATCGTCCACTTCCTGCCTGGCCGCGTGCGCTTGCGCGTGGCCGCGCTCAAGGGCCGGCCGCAGCTGGCGCAAGAGATCCAGGCCGCCTTCGACGGCGTGCCCGGCCTGACTGGTATCACCCCCAACACCACCACCGGCAGCGTGCTGATCACCTACGACCCGCGCCGCATCCTCGCCGAGGATGGTGGGCAGCGGCTGCGCATAGTCCTGCAGCAGCAACTGCCGGAGCTGGACGCCGACCAGGTGATCCGCGCCCTGGGGGGCGGGTCGCAAGGCGGGTCGCAAGCGCGTTAGGCACTTGTCATCGAACTGTCATCTTACGCCTCGCCCGATCGTCTATCTTGGTATCGACGAAGAGGTTTTTTCCGATTCGTCGCATGCGAGGAGGTTCAGACATGGCAGGGATTGATGATCTGTTCAAAGGCAACGTGGTGACGGGACTGGCGGTGGGCGTCGGGGTCGCCATCCTGGCGCCGGTGATCGTCCCGATCATCTCCAGCGTGGGCAAGCCCTTGGCCAAGTCCTTGATCAAATCCGGGATTCTCCTCTATGAGAAGAGCCGGGAGACCGCCGCGGAACTGGGCGAGGTCTTCGAGGACCTGGTGGCCGAGGCGAAGGCCGAACTGGAGGGCCATACCGCGACCGCCGGTGTGGCCGCCGGTGGCATGGCGGCCGCAACCGAGCCGGTGACGGCGCCGACCGCACCCGTGACGACCCTGGCGACGGAGCCTGCAGCGCAGGGTGATGCTGCCTGAGGCCGTCATCGCCCACCGGCTCCCAGGTCGGCTGAGGTTGAGGCTCGATCGGCAGCGGGCGGGGCCGGTGCTCCTCGCCGTGGCGGAGAAGCTGCAAGCCTGTCCCGGTATCCGCTCGGTCACGGTGAATCCTCTGACGGGCAGCCTCCTGATCCTGCACGCGACGGGCGAGGATGAGATCTTGCGTTATGCTGAGTCGCACGCGCTCTTCAGCGTGCGACCGACGTCCGGGGGCGAGGCCCGGACGGATGCGACGGCGGGTCTGCGGGCCTTGAGTCAGGGTGTGCGGCAGGTGACGGGCGGCACCCTCGATCTGGACGGCCTGCTGATGCTGGCTTTGACCGGCCTGGCCCTCCAGCAGGCGATCGAAGGCAACGTCATGGTGCCGGCAGCGGCCCTGCTGTGGAACGCCTATACCTTGTCGCGCATGCCGCCGCTTGAACCTTATACGCCCCAGCCTGATGCGACGGCCGAGGGTGTGCCCCAGACGGACGTGGCGGCGTTACGCAAGAGCCGAAGGGGAACACCCGGCGCTGGCAAGTCACGACAGACCGCCCGCAAACACCGGGCGAGTGCCGCCCGATGAGGGCATTTGACTAAAGGAGAAGCAGCATGACTGACATCGAGCAAAGCAACCCGGAGCGTGGTTATCTCGCCCAAGTGGGCCAGGCCGGCACGACGGTCAAGAGCGGTATCGTCATGAGCCTCAAGGGCGTGGACGAGATCGAGGCCGAGATCGTGAGCCTGGTGCGCAACACGGTCTCCAACACCATCAAGGCCACGGGCACCGTCTCCAGCGAGGCGGTGGCCACCGTGCGCGACGTGGTCAAGGGGGCTATTTCCGCCACCGAGGAGGTCGGTGCGGGACTGATCCTGGCCAGCAAGAGTGTGGCCAAGGGCGTGGTCATGGGGGTGGCGGATGTCGGTGGTGACCTCATCGGCGCCGCCACCGAGACCGGCAAGGCAGCCGTCAAGGGGGCCGCAGAGGTCGGCGGCGATGTGGCCATGGTGGCCAAGCGCACGGTCGATGGCGTGGTCGAGGCGGCCCGCGAGACCGGCGGTGACGTGGCCAAGCTCGCCGTCGCCGCCGCCGAGGGGGCGGTGGAGGCGGCCGGCGGCATCGGCAAGTCGGCGGTAGGCGCCGTGCGCGAGATGCTGATGGGCCTGGTCGGCGGTGTCAAAGGCGTCGCCGGGGCCGCTCTGCCGAAGTCCGCCTCGGGTGGCAGCCAAGCCTGAGCCCAGGCACTGCGGCCGCTCCCCGCTGCCGCAGTGACGCAATAAAACATTCACGTACCTGTAACACAACCTTGATCAAATCCGCACATCGGGTTTGTCTCGGTTGTGTGTATGACGCACTACATCCATCACGTCCCCGGCAGGCTGCGTGTCAAGTCGCCGCAACTGAGGCGCAACGCGCAGGCGGCACACCAGGCCCGGCAATACCTGGAACAGGTCGACGGCGTGCTGGCCAGCGAGGTCAACACCGTCACCGGCAGCCTGCTCATCCATTATGACGCCCAGCGGGTGGGCGCCCAGACCCTGCTCAACTCGCTGCGCGGTCTGGGCTACGTGCCGCCCGAGCAGTCCTATCTGCCCGTGCAACAAGGGCCGAATCTGGCGCAGACGCTGTCCGACAAGGTGGTCAACAAGCTGGTGGAGACCGTGATCGAACGCTCCGCCACCGCCCTCATCGCCGCCATCCTCTGATTGGCGGCGACCGCGCCGACCGGCTTTAGTCGCGCAGCAGCTCCACCTTGTCGGTGCGCTCCCAGGGCAGCCCCAGGTCCATGCGCCCGACCTGGCCGTAGGCCGCCAGGCGGTGGTAGAAGCCGCCGCGGTGCAGGCTGGGCAGGTGGCGCAGGCTGAAGGCGCGGACGATGCCGGCAGGGCGGAAATCGAAATGCCGCTTGAGCCGCTGCGCGATCTCCTCGTCCGAGACGCGACCGGTGCCCTGGGTGTCGACCTGCACGCTCACCGGCCGCGACTGGCCGATGGAGTAGGTGAGCTGGACTTCACAGGCGCGCGCAAGCCCGGCGGCAACCACGTTCTTGGCGGCATGTCGTGCGGCATAGGCCCCGACCCGATCGATGCGGGTGGGATCCTTGCCGGAGAGGGCCGACTCGCTCTGGCGCGCGTATTCACCATAGGTATCGATCGCGTTCTTGCGCCCGGTGAGCCCTGAGTGACCGGCGGGGCCGCCGTTGAGGAAGGGGCCGTCCGGGTTGACGTAGATCGCGGTGCCGCGGTCCGGCCGTATGGGTTCGTCGAGGAAGGCCGGCTCGATCACCTGGGCATAGAGGTCGTCGCGAAGCTGCGCCTCGCTCACCCGCCGCTCCGCCCATTGGCTCGCCACCAGGGTCAGGCTGTGGATGCGGTAGGGGTAGCCGTCGCGGTACTCCACCCCGACCTGGGTCTTGCCATCGGGGGCGAGATAGGGGAGCTGCCGCTGCAAGCGCACGGTGGCCAATCGCCTGGCGAGCTTGTGCGCGAGCCAGATGGGCAGGGGCATCAGCGCGGCGGTCTGGTCGCAGGCGAAACCGAAGACGTTGGCCATGTTGCGCGCGGGGATGCGCTCGATCTCCGCCTCGTCCATCTCCCGCTCGTCACGCCCCGCGGCCCCGGGCAGCTCGCTCAGGCTGGTCATCACCGTGCAGCTCTCGGCATTGAAGTCCTCCCCGCTGTAGCCGACCTGGCGGATGATCTGGCGGGCGGTCTCGGGGATGTCCACGGTGGCGCTGGAAGCGTAGCGGGTGGCGATGAACAGGATGCCGTTGGCCACGGCGCACTCGGCGAGCACACGGGCGAACGGGTCCTGGCGCAGATAGCGGTCGACCACGGCATCGGCGATCTGGTCGCAGAGCTTGTCCGGATGGCCCTCGGTGACCGACTCGGAGGTGAACATGTAATCGGTTTTCATGGCGGACTCCCGATCTGATTCGAGCTTATGGCGGCAGCCGACTGCGCCGCCTGCTTGGTGGCCTCGATGGCGAGATAGGGCAGGCCGGTGGCAGCGCCGACCACCAGGATGTCGGCCGGCATCGGCAGGGTGGTCCCCAACAGGCTGCGCAGCGGCGGCAGCAAGACGGTCGCCGCCTGCAAGGCGGTCGAGCCAGCCACGGCGATGCTGAGCCAGTGGTTGTCCGGCAGGCGCTCGCGGCTGAACAGGCCGTGGGTGTCCGAACGGCAGGACAGGGCATGCAGCAGCTGGCCCAGGGTGAGGGTCATGAAGGCCAGGGTCCCTGCCTGTGGCCCCGGACCATAACGCATGAGGCCGTAGCCATAGGCGGCAAGGCTGCCGGCGGTGAGGGCCGCCGCCTCCACGCCATAGCGGCGCAGGTCCTGGCGGCGGATGATGGGCTCCTGCGGGTCGCGCGGCGGCCGCCGCAGCACGTCGGGCTCGGGCGGTTCCAGCGACAGGGCCAGCGCAGGGAAGACGTCGGTGAGCAGATTGATCCACAGTAGCTGCATGGTGTTGAGCGGCTGGCCCAGCCCCAAGGCGATGGCGGTGAAGGTGAGCCCGATCTCGCTCAGGTTGGACGAGACCAGGTAGTGGATGGACTTGCGGATGTTGGCGTAAATGGTGCGGCCCTGCGCCACCGCCAGGATCATGGTCTGCAGCTCGTCGTCCTCCAGCACCACGTCGGCCACGCTGCGCGCCACCTCGGTGCCGCCGGCGCCCATGGCCACGCCGATGTCGGCGGCCTTGAGCGCCGGGCCGTCGTTGATGCCGTCGCCGGTCATCGCCACCACCCGCCCCGCCCGCTGCAGGGCCTGCACGATCTGCAGTTTGTGGGCGGGGCTCACGCGCGAGAAGATCTCCACCCGCTCCGCCAAGGCCGAGAGGAGTTCCGGGTCGATCGCCTCGATGCGGGTGGAGTCGAGGATCTCCAGCTCGTCGCCGCCGGAGAGGTCGAGCTGCTTGCCGATGGCGTAGGCGGTGGCGCTCTGGTCGCCGGTGATCATCACCGTCTTGATGCCGGCCTGGTGGAAAAGCGCGATCAGTTCGCGCGTGCCGGCGCGGATCGGGTCGGCCATGCCAGCGAGCCCGAGCCAGATGAGGCCGTCGGCCTCGATGTCACCGTTACCGCGGCCATAGGCGAAGCCCAGCACGCGCAGCGCTTCGCCAGCCATGCGCTCGTTTTCCATGCGCACTTGGTCGCGGTATTCGGGTGTGATCTCGGCGAGCGCGCCATCCACCTGCACCCAGCGGCAGAGGGCAAGGACCTGCTCCGGGCTGCCCTTGACGGCGACGAGCCGCTCGCCCTCGAGCGCGGCATGCCAGGTCGCCATCCAGGCGCGCCCTTCGCTGCGGTACTGGGTTTTGATGAGCGGGTGGCGCGCGCGCACGGCGGAGACGTCCATACCGGCAGCCACCGCCACCGCCAGCAGGGCGTTTTCGGTCGCCGTGCCCTCCAGGCTGAGAGGAGTCGTGCCGCCATTGATACGGCTTTCATTGCACAGTACGGCCACCTGGAGCAACTGCTGCAGGGCTAGGCTGTCGGCCGGCTGCACGCGTCCGCGCGCGGCGATGAACAGCCCGTCGTGTACGGCGAGCCGTTCGCCGCCCACCCAGACGGCCAAAACGGCCATGCGGTTTTGCGTCAGCGTTCCAGTCTTGTCCAGGCAGATGACCTGAACCGAGCCCAGGGTCTCCACTGCCGAGAGCCGGCGGATGAGCACATGCTTGCGGCGCATGTCGCGCAACCCCAGGGCCAGCGTGGTGGTGGCCACGGTTGGCAGCCCCTCTGGCACGGCCGCCACCGCCAGCGAGATGGCGGCCCGCAGCATGGGCAACAAGCCGTAGCCGCGCGCCAGCCCAACCAGGAAGACCCCGCCGCAGATGGCCAGCGACACCCAGACGAGCTGGTTGCCCAGGCGATCGAGCTGACGCTGCATGGGCGTCTCGGGTGGGCGCGTCTCGCCCACCAGGGCCTGGATCAGGCCCAGCTCGGTCCCCGCCCCGGTCGCCACCACCACCGCCACGGCGCTGCCGCCGGTCACCGCCGTGCCCATGTAGACCATGTTGCTGCGCTCGGCCAGGGGCAGCGCCTCGGTGGTGAGTGCCTGCGACGTCTTGGCTACCGGCAGGCTCTCGCCGGTGAGCGCCGACTCGTCCACCCTGAGCTCGCGCGCGTGCACCACGCGGGCATCGGCCGGGACCATGCAGCCCGGCCTGAGCAGCACGACATCCCCCGGCACGATCTCCGCCGCGGGCACCTGCATCACCCGGCCCTCGCGCATCACCGGCACCGGAGGTCTGGGGGCCGCGGTGAGGGTGTCGATGATGCGTTCGGCCTGACTCTCGGTGGCGTAGCCGATGCCGGCGTTGAGCAGCACCACCCCGAGGATCACGGCGGCATCGGCGAGCCCCCCAGTGGCCGCCGAGAGCAGTGCCGAGGCCCCCAACAGTAGCACCGGCAGGCTATCGAACTGGCTCAGGAAGAGCGCCAGGGCGGAGCGGCGCTGGGCCTGCGGCAAAACGTTGGGGCCATAGCGCGCCCTGCGCTCGGCGACCTGTACGACATCCAACCCCCGCCCGATATCCACCTGATGCTGTGCTAGGACCTCGACCGCAGACATGACATGCCAGCGGGTTGCGCTGCGCGCGACCGTCGGCACCGCTAGGTTGGACGCCGCCGATGTCTTGTCTCGCGTCGGGGTGCTGACCTGTGGAATCGCCTTGCGCGGCGGGCGCCTGGGATTGGCCAGGCGGCGCAGCGAATTCGGTTCGGGCGCGGCAGGCGCCTCGATCAGACCATCCAGCCGCTCGGCCAGTCCATAGAGGAGGCGTTCGATCGGCTGCCCCGGCGGGTAACGCACCAGGAGCGTGCCAGTCAGGCTGCTGATCGATTCGAGCCGGATCGTCTCGCTCGCCTCCAGCGCCTGCCGCACGCGCTGACAGGCCGCTTCGTCGCGATAGAGGCCGCGCAGTCGCAGCCGCGCCCGCCCTGGCACTAGGGCGTGCACGACCTCGAGATCGAGGCTTGCCGACCCGACAGGTGTCTGATTCATCCGGATGTCACGCAGGCTGTAACCCTTTCAATGTAGTGCACAATCCAAGCCTCTCGGTTACACAAAGGTGCAGACGTGCCCAGCCCCGAGAAGCTCACCAAATGGTAAGGCTGGCGCCAAAGGGCGGCGAGTTTCAGGGCCTAGTCTGCACATCACAGCAATCCCGCTGTGCTTTGTCAGAAAGGAAATGCCATGAAACCCATCGTCAAGATCCTCACCGCCCTCACCCTCGTGTCCGCCCTCGGCGCTGGGGCGGCGCTAGCCACCGGTGCGCTCCAGTTGCCCACCGAGGTGCGCAGCACCAGCGTCAAAGTGCCGGAGGGTGCCGAGACCCAGGCCGATTTCGCCCGATACGCCAAGATCGACCGTGCCCAGGCCGAGGCGGCGGCGATCGCCGCGGTGCCCGGCGAGGCGATCCGCACCAAGCTCGATGACGAGGACGGCTACCTGGTGTGGCAGGTGGACGTACGCACCGGTCAGGGACTCACCGAGGTAATGGTCGATGCCGGCAACGGCAAGGTGCTAGCCACCGAGGCCGAGGAAGAAGGCGAGGACGAGGAGGCCTGAGCCCGACCAAGGCCGGCCGCTTGGCCGGCCCATATTCATCACCGGAGATCGCGTCATGCAACACACCTCCACCTCTACGCGCCACCCTGCGCTGGTCATCGGCCTGCATTGGCTGACCGCCCTCGCCGTACTCGCGGCCTACGCCAGTTGTGGCGACCCAAGCCAGGCCGGCAATGGCCTGTCGGGACAAATCCACGTCGCCGCCGGTCTGGCCGTCTTCGGCCTCACGGCGTTGAGGCTGCCCCTACGAGGGTTGGCCGGGGTTAAGACAGGCGAGGGGCTACCGGCCTGGCAGCGGAAGGCCGCGCAGATCGCACAGGCGACGCTCTACCTCCTACTGATCCTGACGCCACTGGCCGGCTGGGCGGCCTTGGCCGACAAATCGGGGCAATTCGTCTTGCTGGGCTGGTCCCTACCACTGCCCGCAGCCCAGGCGCTGTGGGTGCAAGGGCTGGGCGTGCTGCACACTGGGTTAGGCAATGCCCTGATCGCCCTGGCCGGCCTGCATGCCTCGGCGGCGCTGCTTCACCACTACCTTCTTGGCGACACCGTGCTGGCGCGTATGCTACCTGCACGCGTGGCAGCCCGACCCACCCGTCGGCCCTAACGCCCTCGCCCGCCCCATATACGGGCGTACTGGGCTATACTGGGGCAAGCTTGGCAATGATCTGACGGCACGACATGGAAGTCGCGGATACCTTGAAAAGGGCCCTGCAGGATTGGCTCATCCCCGAGTTCGAGAAACTCCATTTGGAGATGGCTGAGCTGCGGGGGCAGGTCAGCGGGATCAACAAACGGCTGGACGACATCAACCTGCACCTGGCCGACCAGAGTCGCCGCATCGACGAGACCAACAAGCGCATCGATGCGGTGCACACCGATGTGCTCGAACGCATTGATGAGACCAACAAGCGC
>JBKBRS010000052.1:2683-12774 GCA_046292095.1 Thiobacillaceae bacterium | reverse complement strand
GTGTCCTGCGCCCATCAGGATGTGGCCCCGGTGCTGTAGCAGGGCGTTCATGGGCACCACGAAGAAGCCGGCCAGGGCGCCGACGACCAGCATCAGCACGATGGCCTGCAGCTGATCGACCACCACCACCATCAGATTGGCCAGCACGCCCATGGCGATGCCCACGCTCACCACCCTGACCGATTTGTCGATCGGCACCAGCTTGCCCGCCAGCACCGCACCCAGGGCCACCCCCACGGCGAACACCGCCTGCAGATAGGTGGCCTGGTCCAGGCGCAGCCCCAGAGTGTGCTCGGCCCAGCGCAGCATGATGAACTGCAGCGTCGCCCCCGTGCCCCAGAACAGGGTGGTCACCGCCAGGGTGATCTGCCCCAGCTTGTCCTGCCAGAGAAGGCGCACGCAATGGGCGAAGTCGCGCAGTAGATAGAACGGGTTGATGTGGGTCGGGCGGTGATCCACGCCCGTGTTGGGCACCCAAAGGTTGATCAGCGCCGCCAGCCCGTAGAGCAGGGCGATGCTCACCAGGCTGTACTTGAGCATGGAGTCGGTCGCCCCGCCGAACAGCAGCTCGTCGGCCAGGCGGAAGGCGTCGTGTACCATGGGGCTCACTAGCCAGCCGCCCAGCATGGTGCCCAGAATGATCGCCGCCACGGTCAGCCCCTCGATCCAACTGTTGGCCACCACCAGCTTGTTGTGCGGCACATACTCGGTGACGATGCCGTATTTCGCCGGCGAATAGGCCGCCGCGCCCAATCCCACCAGGGCATAGGCATAGAGCGGATGCACACCCGCGATCATCAGCAGGCAGCCGGCCACCTTGATGCTGTTGGCGATGAACATCACCCTGCCCTTGGGCATGGAGTCGGCAAACGCCCCAACGAAGGCCGCCAGCACGACGTAGGAGATGGTAAAGAAGAGCTTCAGCAACGGCTCGTACTGGGGCGGCGCGGCGATCTCCCGCAGCATGGCGATGGCGGTGATCAGCAGCGCGTTGTCGGCAAACGCCGAGCTAAACTGCGCCGCCATGATGATATAGAAACCGCGGTTCATGCCTGCTGGATCAGCCGGCGAACGCCCTGCGGGCCGGCTGGGATGGGCAAGGGCAGGGCGGCTGGCGTAACGTGGCGCGGGTGACGGAGGACATGCAGGGTGTGTTTACGGCGGCAGCAGTCTCAAACCCTGCCGCCGGCATCTTATATCAAGGCCGCCACTGACGCCCAGTGCGGCCGCAGACGCGCGGGGCCGGCTCGCCGGAAACCGCGTCCAGACTGGCGTTTACAAGAAAATTATGGTTCAATAAACACGATTGATAGCAGTAACCCAGCTCCATGGCCGACCGTCGTCTACAAGTCTTCTACACCGTCGCCAAACAGCTCTCCTTCACCAAGGCCGCCGAGCTGTTGTTCATGACCCAGCCGGCGGTCACCTTCCAGGTCAAGCAGTTGGAGGAACACTTCAACACCCGTCTGTTCGAGCGCTCGCACGGCAAGATCTCGCTTACCCCGGCAGGGGAACTCGCGCTGGACTATGCCGAGCGCATCCTCAATCTCACCGCCGAGATGGAGGCGCGCATCTCCGAGCTGACCGGCCAGGTGAGCGGACCACTGCTCATCGGCGCTTCCACCACCATCGCCGAATACATGCTGCCGCGCCTGCTCGGCGAGTTCAAACAGAAACACCCCGAGACCCAGGCGCGGCTCACGGTGGCCAACTCCGAGACCATCGAGCGCAAGGTAGCCGACCACACCCTGGACATCGGCCTGATCGAGGCCCCCTCGCATCACCCCAACCTGATCACCCAGGTCTGCTGCGAGGACGAGCTGGTGATGATCTGCGCGCCATTCTCGGAACTGGCCAAACAGTCCGATGTCACCCCCGAACAGGTGGCCGCCCACCCCTACATCAGCCGCGAGACCGGCTCCGGAACGCGCGAGTGCATCGACGAATACTTCCGCAGCAATGGGGTCAACCTCGACGAGTTGAACCTGGTGATGGAGCTCGGCAGCCGCGAGGCCATCAAGGGCGCGGTGGCCGCCGGTCTGGGCGTGGCCATCGTCTCTGGCACCACGGTGGCGAAAGAGGTGCGCCTCGGCGAATTGGTCGCCATCCCCCTCAACCCGCCGCTGCGCCGCCAGCTCTCCCTGGTCTATCCGCAGGAGAAGTTTCGCAGCAAGCTGCTGCAGTCTTTCCTCGAATTCCTGGAGAAGAGCCCGCTGGTCAAAAACCAGATCGACATCTCGCTTTAAGCCCCATGACTGCCGAGGAACGCCGGCTGCTGCGCCTCTTCCGCGGCCTGCCGGCTGCGCAGCGCGCCGGGCTGCTGGATTATGCCGAATACCTCGCCAGCCGCGCCGCGCCCCTGGAGGACGACAAACCCAAACAGCCGTTGCCCATCCCACGACCTGCCGAGGAATCGGTCGTCAAAGCGATTCGCCGCCTCAGGCAGACCTATCCCATGCTCGACGCCAACCGCCTACTGCACGAGACCTCCAGCCTGATGGCCCAGCACGTGATGCACAAGCGGCCGGCCGCTGAGGTCATCGATGAACTGGAGGCCCTGTTCCGACGACATTACGACAGCCAGAAGATCGAGGACTGAGGCGCGAGGGCTGCCCCCTTCCGCCGGCGCGAGCGCTGGCGCAAACTGACGGCCTCTGTCCGATGACCAGGTGCCCCATGACCAACGCCGACCCCGCCGAACTCGACAAATTCAGCCAGCTCGCCCACCGCTGGTGGGACCCGAATTCGGAGTTCAAGCCCCTGCACGACATCAACCCGCTGCGTCTCGACTGGATCGATCGCCTGGTGGGGCTTGCCGACAAGCGGGTGGTGGACGTGGGCTGCGGCGGCGGCATCCTGGCCGAGGCCATGGCCGGCCGGGGGGCCCGCGTTACCGGCATAGACCTCTCGGAGAAGGCGCTCAAGGTGGCGCGGCTGCACCTACTCGAGTCCGGCCGCCAGGTGGATTACCGGCTCCTCTCCGCCGAGGCCCTGGCCGAAGAGGCGGCAGAGTCCTTCGATGTGGTCACCTGTATGGAGATGCTCGAGCACGTGCCTGACCCCGCCAGCACGGTGGCCGCCTGCGCGCGTCTGGCCAAACCGGGTGGCTGGGTCTTTCTCTCCACCATCAACCGCAACCCCAAGAGCTATCTCTTCGCCATCGTCGGCGCGGAGTACGTCCTCGACCTGTTGCCGCGTGGCACGCACGACTGGGCGCGCTTCATCAAACCCTCCGAGCTCGCCGCCCATGCCCGCCGAGCTGGACTGGATCCGGTCGAGATCACCGGCATGACTTACAACCCCTTCACCAAGACCTACCGGCTCGAGGCCGACACCGACGTCAACTACCTCATGGCCTGTCGCAAGCCGGGTGACGTGTGAGCGCTGTGCCCGCCCCGTCCGGTCGGCTGGGGTCGTGGGCAACGGGGGAACCGAGGGTGGTGCTGTTCGACCTCGACGGCACCCTGGTGGACACGGCGCCCGACCTGGCTTTCGCCCTCAATGCGCTGCGTCGCGAGCGCGGTCTCGAACCGCTCGCCTACGCCGAGTTGCGCGCCCAGGCCTCGCACGGCGCGCGCGGTCTGATCCGCCTCGGTTTCGGCCTCGGGCCGGACGACCCCGGCTTCGAGACCCTGCGCCAGGAATTTCTGGAGATCTACGCCGGCGTCCTCACCGCCCGCTCGAGCCTGTTTCCCGGCATGGGCGAAGTGCTCAGCGCCCTGGAGGCGCATGGTGTGCCCTGGGGCGTGGTCACCAACAAACCCGCCCGCTTCACCGAGCCCCTGCTCGCGCACCTGGGTCTCTGCAAGCGGGCGGCCTGCGTGGTCTCGGGTGACACCTGCGCCCAGCCCAAACCGCACCCGGCCCCCCTGCTGCACGCCTGCCGACACACGGGGGCCGAGCCGGGCGCATGCCTCTACGTGGGGGATGCCGCTCGCGACGTCGATGCCGCCCAGGCCGCAGGCATGCCAGCAGTCGTCGCCCTTTGGGGCTACCTCGGCAGCGACGACAGGCCCGAGACCTGGGGTGCCGACGCCCTCATCGCTTCGCCCGAGGGCATCTTCGACCACCTCTGACCCGGGTCACGCCGCCGCCACTGCCGGTGAGGGCGGGCGTCGTGCATTGCCTCGAGCCTGCTGGCAGGCAGCGTTTTGAGCATCTATGTTGAAGCATCCCCAAGACACAACCAGAGGAGGTCACCATGAAGCTCACCCTCACCGTCATCAAGGCCGACATCGGTTCCATCGGCGGCCACATCGCCCCCTCGCAGGCTCTGCTCGAGGCCGTGCGCCGGCATGTGGCCGAACAGGGCAGAGACCTGCTTCTCGACAGCTACGTCTCCTCCACCGGCGATGACATCGCCCTGCTCATGACCCACACCCGCGGTGTGCGTGACGAGGCCGTGCACCGCCTGGCCTGGGACGCCTTTCTCGCCGGCACCGCCACGGCCAAAGAGCAGGGGCTCTACGGCGCCGGCCAGGACCTGCTCAAGGACGCCTTCTCCGGCAACGTGCATGGACTTGGGCCGGCCTGCGCCGAGATGACCTTCGACGAGCGACCGGGCGAACCCTTCCTGTTCTTCGCCGCCGACAAGACCGACCCCGGGGCCTTCAACCTGCCCCTCTATCTCGCCTTTGCCGACCCCATGAACACGCCGGGTCTCATCCTCTCGCCCAACATGAGCGCGGGTTTCCGCTTCGTGATCATGGACGTCAACCACACCGAGGGTGACCGGGTGATCGAGCTCAATGCCCCGGAGGAGCTCTACGACATCGCCGCCCTGCTGCGCGACCCCGAGCGCTACGTGGTGGAGGCGGTCTACTCGCGGGCGAGCGGCGAGCAGGCCGTGTCGGTCGCCACCTCGCGCCTGCACAACATCGCCGGCAAGTACACCGGCAAGGACGACCCGGTCATGCTGGTGCGTACGCAGATGAACTTCCCCGCCACCGGCGAGGTCCTGGCCCCCTTCGCCCTGGGCCACTTCGTCGCCGGCTGCATGCGCGGCTCACACCAGATGCCCCTCATGCCGGTACCCCTGGGCAGCGGCATCAGCTACTTCGACGGCCCGCCCATCGTCACCTGCGCCGCCTTCGCCGAGCACGGCGGCAAGCTCACCGAGGCCATGGACGCCTTTGCCCACCCCTTCTGGGACGAGGTGCGCCACCGCGTGGCGGCCAAGGCGCGCGACATGCGTGCCCAGGGCTTCTTCGGCGCCGCCATGCTGCCCATGAGCGAGCTCGAATACACCGGCATCACCCAGAAGCTCGCCCGCCTCGATGAGCGCTTCACCGTGCGGGGGGCATGAGCGAACTTGCATACCTGGACCTGGCGCGCACTGGGGAGCTCGACCGCCGGGTGAGGCTCGCTGGCAGCATCTCAAACGCTGCGACCTATGCGCGCGCCATTGCCGCGTCAACCGGCTCAAGGGTACGCAGGGGGCGGTGTGCCGCACTGGCGAGCGGGCCTGGGTGGCGAGCGACGGGCCACATCACGGCGAGGAGCGACCGATCAGCGGGTACGGTGGCTCGGGGACGATCTTCTTCACCTGGTGCAACCTGCGTTGTGTGTTCTGCCAGAACAGGGAGATCAGCCAGAAGGGCGAGGGGTGTGAGGTCAGCCCCGAGGCCCTGGCCGGCATGATGCTGGAGCTGCAGGCCGTGGGCTGCCACAACATCAACCTCGTCTCGCCCAGCCATGTCGTCGCCCAGATCCTCGCCGCCCTCGCCCTGGCCGCCCGCCAGGGGCTGCGTCTGCCCCTGGTCTACAACACCGGCGGCTACGACAGCCCCGAGGCGCTGGCCCTGCTCGACGGCGTCGTCGACATCTACATGCCGGACATGAAGTGGGGTGACTCACAAGCCGCCCACCGCTATTCCCACGTGCGCGACTACTGGGCGGTCAACCGGGCGGCGGTGCGCGAAATGCACCGCCAGGTCGGCGACCTCGTCCTGGACGACCGGGGTATCGCCGTGCGTGGTCTGCTCGTGCGCCACCTCGTGCTGCCCGGCGATCTCGCCAACACCCGCCGTGTGCTCGAGTTCATCGCCCGCGAGCTGTCACCGAACACCTATGTCAACCTCATGGACCAGTACTACCCCTGCTACCGTGCTGGCGAATACCCGCCGCTCGACCGCCGGCTCAGCGCGGCGGAATTACGGGCGGCGGTGGAGACCGCGCGTGAACTCGGCCTCGCCCGCCTCGATGGCCTCCGTAACCCGGCCCTCAACCCATGACGAGACGCATCCCGCTGCCCGAATTCTGTGTCCAGGCGGTCCTCACCTACGAGGAACTCTTGTGGCGGCGCCGCTCCGTGCGCGCCTTCGCGCCCAGACCGCTGACCCTGCAGCACTGCGCCCAGCTCCTGTGGGCCGCCCAGGGCGTCTCTGATCCCGCCGGGCTGCGCACCGCACCCTTGGCCGGCGCGCTCTATCCGCTGGAACCCTTCCTGGTGGTCGGTCAGGTCACCGGACTCGACGCGGCCGTCTACCGCTATGAACCCACGGGCCACCTGCTGGCCGTGCACCTGGCCGGCGACCAGCGCACGGCGCTTGCCGCGGCCGCCCACGGTCAGTCCTGGGTCGCGCAAGGCGCGGTCGTGCTGGCCATCGCTGCCGCCTACCAGCGCTGCGCCCGCAAGTACGGCGAGCGGGCCGCCCGCTACGTCCCCCTCGAGGCGGGGCATGTGGCCCAGAACGTCTGTGTGGAATGCACCGCGCTGGGGCTGGGTACGGCTCCCATCGGCGCCATCGACGACGACACCGTCAGACGCGTGCTGCGCCTGCTCGCCGGACTTGATCCGCTCTACCTGCTGCCCGTCGGTCACCCTACATGATTGCCAACGCCCTCCCCAATCGGGTGTTGGCTAGCGGTGCAGGGACACAATGAACTTTTCCTGGCCCGGCTCATCATAGACATGTACCATGATGGTAGGCGGGTTATGTTGGATACACCCGCACAGTTACCTGGGGGCGACCTGGCTTCGACGTGGGTTGCGAAGCAGACAAGGGCATACCGAGGACCAGTCACCTCGTAAATCAACTGGAAAGCAATAGTCGCCAACGACGAAACCTACGCTCTGGCCGCCTAATGGCCAGACCCCTCACCGGTTCTCCCGTGGGCCGGGCTGGGCAACCAGCTGAGGGGTCATCGACACGGGATCGCGTTCAGCCGGGCCGCTTGGTTGAACGTTAAATCAAGGCGGCTCGCACGGATCAAGCCTGTTCGGCCGGCGTGATCCGGGCTAAATCCAAAAGACCGGACTAAGTATGTAGAACTTGCTGTAGAGAGCTTGCGGACGCGGGTTCGATTCCCGCCGCCTCCACCAATCACCCAACGCCAACCCTTATCGGTTGGCCATTTTTCTTGAGGGTCTCCCGTGTGTTGGCGCGGATTTGCGGCGGGGTCTTGTAGGTACACCCCTTGCGCATGGCCCCCCTCGCGGCCCCTATGGCCTCTCTGACCTGCCCCTCACCTGCCCCCTTTCTGCCGTACCACTTCGAAGTAGAGAAGTCCGTCAAACCATGGATCATTGGGTTCCTGAAGCAAGTTGTGTATCGTTATTTCTGTAAATTCCAATTTTTGAGCCGTGGCAGGAGAATCTGCCTGAGGGCAGCCGCAGGTTTCTGCGGCTGCCCGCTGGGCACCGCGCCACCAGATAGGGCGCAGGTCACAGCGTGCCTCTGTTTCAGGCAGAATCGCAGATGTAAGGCCATGCTCAACGGGTGGATAAGACGATGCGGTTGCGAGGCGTGGTTTCGATGGTCTGGGCGATGTGCCTGGCGCTGGTTATGCCGGCCACCGCACAGAAGTTACAAGACGTTCAGGCCGTGCCCCACCTGGATGAGCGGGGCAGGGCGGGATACCGTGAGTTTCTCGCCGCAGAGCCCGCGCGCGCCTTCGTCATCGCCCCCGGTGGCAGTTGGGCCTGGCGGGCGGAGATGCCCTCGGGCGAGGCGGCGCTGTCAGCGGCCCTACAGGACTGCCAGCGACACACCGAGCAGCGCTGCGTGCCGTATGCGGTGGACGACGCGGTGGTGTTCGACGTGCGGGCCTGGACCCGCTTGTGGGGGCCTTATGCGACCCGTGCCCAGGCCGAGCGGGCGACGGTGGGCGTGAAGCGCGGGCAGCGCTTCCCGGACCTTAGCCTCACCGATCCGTCTGGAAAACCGCGTCGGTTGTCCGACTTTCGCAGACAGGTGGTGGTGGTGCATTTTTGGGGGTCGTGGTGTCCGCACTGCATCCACGAGTTGCCCGACCTGCAGCGGCTGTACACACGCCTGCGCGGCGCACGCGACATCCGCTTCGTGCTGATCACCGTGCGCGAGCCCTTCGCCGTCTCGCGGCAGTGGGCGCGCCTGCAGGGGCTTGATCTGCCCCTGTACGACGGCGGCAAGGCGGCCGTGGAGGGCAGCTTCAGTCTGGCGAATGGCGGCAGCATCCGCGACCGCGAGCTCGCCCGCGTCTTCCCGACCACGCATGTGCTGGACAAGAACGGGCTGGTGGTCTTCACCCAGACCGGGCCGGTGGCGCGCTGGGCTGAGTTGGAACCGTTTCTGCGCGATGTGGCTGGGCGCTCAGGTCGCTAGGTGGACATGAAAAAGCGGCGCGCTGGGCGCCGCTCCCTGGCCTCATGATGTGGCCAGCTCAGTCCACCTCCTCCCAGCCGGTGATCATCGCCTTGATGTGCGACAGCGGGGTGTGGCCGGTGGTAGTCAGATAGACGTGGACGATGACGAAGGCCAGCATGAGGAAGGCCGCCACCGTGTGGAAGAAGGCCACCCATTCGAGCGAGAGGAATTTGTCCCAGCCCCAGGCCTCCCACTTGTCGTAAAAGATGTAGAACCAGCCGGTGAACCAGATCAGCGGGCCGATGAACAGCATCACCCCCAGGTAGGCCAGGCGCTGCAGCGGGTTGTGCTTGCGCAGCGTCGTCGGCTTGAACGGGTGTGGGGCATTGGTGAAGATACCGAATAGGTAGTACTTGAACATCGCGTCCACCTTCTGGAAGGTGGGGATGTATTGCTTCCACTCACCGGTGGTGAAGTGCCAGAAGATGGCGAAGCACCACAACCCCACCAGCGTCCAGGCGGCCGTGGTGTGGTAGTTGACCGCCTTTTCGAAGCCGAACAGTCGGTAGCTGCCATGCACCTCGAAGCCGGTGAGCAGCAGGAAGAGGATCAGGCCCGCCTGCGACCAGTGCCAGAAACGCTCGAAGCGCTTGAAGACATAGATCTTTTCACTCATTGCTTGGCTCCTTTGCGGGAGGTCAGGATACGGATGCCGCCATGGCCGATGACGCCGAGCAGGACCAGCCCGGCCAGGCCCCAGCCGGCGGTGTCAAGCAGCTTGTTGGCGCTGCGTCCGGGCATGTAGACACCGGGCACCTTGTCCAGCCGACCGACGCCGACGGCGGGGGCATGGCACTGGTTACAGGCCAGGGCGTCCTCCTTGGGCGCCACCATGTGGGTGATGGGCCAGCTCATCTCGGTCTGGACGAAGGCATATTTGCCGCTGTACTCGGCGCCGATCTCGCGCATGCCCCATTCGATGGCCTTGTCCCAGTTGAAGTTGGACCACAGGGCACTGTCGTCCTTGCCGTAGGTGTGGAAGACCACCAGCTGGTTGTTGCCGACGTCATAGGGTTGTTTGCCGCGGAACACCTTGATCGGCCAGATCTTGGACTTGCCGTCATTGGGGCTGCCCTCGAAGCTGTTGATCTTGATGATCTTGGTTGGGTCGAGCTTGGTCTCGCGCAGGGTATAGTTGACCTTGCCGTTGAACCAGATGTATTCGGGGATGACGTTGGTCTCGTACTTGAAGTCACCCTTCTTGCTGTCGTAGGCGTCGTGCCCGGCGCTGTCCTTGATCTTGAAGGGCTTGCCGTTCTTGTCCAGCTTGCCGGCCGTGGACCAGTCCCACCACATCTTCGTGGCCTTGCCGCCACGGGCGAATTCGGGGATGTGGCAGGTCTGGCAGGCGATCTTGCGTGCATGGACGTTCAGCCGCTCCACCGGATGCGGCGTGTTGCCATGGCAGGCCTCGCAGCTCGCCGGATTGCCGGCCTCCTTCTGGCCACGGATGAATTTCGTTTG